>NZ_CP045384.1:432500-753611 GCF_009363615.1 Ruegeria sp. THAF33
GGCGAAGATGTAACGGGGCTCAAGCCATGAGCCGAAGCTTAGGATGCCGTAAGGCATGGTAGCAGAGCGTAGTGTGACATAGAACTCATCCTGTATTGCCGCCGGTTATGTGGCGCGAGTAATCGCGCTCAAGTAGCCGAATAGGCGGTAGCGCAGGATAGAGTTCTTTCGATGAAGCCGGCCTGTGAGGGATCCGGTGGAGAGATCACTAGTGAGAATGATGACATGAGTAGCGACAAAGAGTGTGAGAGACACTCTCGCCGAAAGTCCAAGGGTTCCTGCTTAAAGCTAATCTGAGCAGGGTAAGCCGGCCCCTAAGCCGAGGCCGAAAGGCGTAGGCGATGGGAACTAGGTTAATATTCCTAGGCCAGGAGGATGTGACGGATTGCAGGTGTAGTTCAACCTTATCGGATTGGTTGGGCTGCTGAGCAGTTCCTGGAAATAGCCCTCCATCAGACCGTACCCTAAACCGACACAGGTGGACTGGTAGAGCATACCAAGGCGCTTGAGAGAACGATGTTGAAGGAACTCGGCAAAATACCTCCGTAAGTTCGCGAGAAGGAGGCCCGGTTCCTAGGCAACTAGGGGCTGGGGGCACAAACCAGGGGGTGGCGACTGTTTATTAAAAACACAGGGCTCTGCGAAGTCGCAAGACGACGTATAGGGTCTGACGCCTGCCCGGTGCCTGAAGGTTAAAAGGAGAGGTGAGAGCCTTGAATTGAAGCCCAGGTAAACGGCGGCCGTAACTATAACGGTCCTAAGGTAGCGAAATTCCTTGTCGGGTAAGTTCCGACCTGCACGAATGGCGTAACGACTTCCCCGCTGTCTCCAACATCGACTCAGCGAAATTGAATTGCCTGTCAAGATGCAGGCTTCCCGCGGTTAGACGGAAAGACCCCGTGCACCTTTACTACAGCTTCGCACTGGCATCAGGATTGTGATGTGCAGGATAGGTGGTAGGCTTTGAAACCGTGACGCCAGTCGCGGTGGAGCCTCCCTTGAGATACCACCCTTCGCACTCTTGATGTCTAACCGCGGTCCGTTATCCGGATCCGGGACCCTGCGTGGCGGGTAGTTTGACTGGGGCGGTCGCCTCCTAAAGCGTAACGGAGGCGCGCGAAGGTTGGCTCAGAGCGGTCGGAAATCGCTCGTTGAGTGCAATGGCAGAAGCCAGCCTGACTGCGAGACTGACAAGTCGAGCAGAGTCGAAAGACGGCCATAGTGATCCGGTGGTCCCGAGTGGAAGGGCCATCGCTCAACGGATAAAAGGTACGCCGGGGATAACAGGCTGATACTGCCCAAGAGTCCATATCGACGGCAGTGTTTGGCACCTCGATGTCGGCTCATCTCATCCTGGGGCTGGAGCAGGTCCCAAGGGTACGGCTGTTCGCCGTTTAAAGAGGTACGTGAGCTGGGTTTAGAACGTCGTGAGACAGTTCGGTCCCTATCTGCCGTGGGTGTAGGAGACTTGAGAGGAGTTGCCCCTAGTACGAGAGGACCGGGGTGAACGATCCACTGGTGGACCAGTTGTCGTGCCAACGGCAGTGCTGGGTAGCTATGATCGGACAGGATAACCGCTGAAGGCATCTAAGCGGGAAGCCCCCCTCAAAACAAGGTCTCCCTGAGGGCCGTGGAAGACCACCACGTCAATAGGCCGGAGATGTAAGCGCAGTAATGCGTTCAGTTGACCGGTACTAATCGCCCGATAGGCTTGATTTGATCCAGTAATGGAAAGACAAGACCAAAGCATACACCGACCTTGACAATGGATGATCGTGTCGCACCAAGCGACACTGTTGGTTGATAATTACAACCGTGCGGGAACGCGCATTCGCAAGCGAATACGCTGCCTCCCGCGCGTCGCCTTTTTGCAAAGCAAAAAGAGCGACGTGGGCTTTTCCTCGGTTTGGTGGTCATAGCGCAAGTGAAACACCCGGTCCCATCCCGAACCCGGAAGTTAAGCACTGCCGCGCCAATGGTACTTGGGCTTAAGCCCCGGGAGAGTAGGTCACCGCCAAACCTAGTAAAAGCCCACATCTCTCTAAACGATCAAAAAACAATACCCGGCCTTAAATAGCGCAAGCGATAGGCCAACCAAAGACCTCAAGTAGCGTAAGCGCTAGGTCACAAAAACTGTCGCGGGATGGAGCAGCCCGGTAGCTCGTCAGGCTCATAACCTGAAGGTCGCAGGTTCAAATCCTGCTCCCGCAACCAGCGCCACACTTCCAAAAACAAACCCTCAAACCAGAATCAATCCAACTGATCCACTGGATCAATGGCTTCTCCGCGACAGCCTCGCAAAACGAAACTCACAGACACAAAAGACGCATAAAACGATGCCAAAGGGCGAAATCTTATCGTTTAGATTTGGATAAATGCTCTTAATCCATGATTTAGCACCATACTGGGTGATATTAACGTTGAAGACGCTCGCGTACCGATTTCCATTGGCTTTTTGGTTTGGAGCCGACAACAAGCATGTCGACACTGCGGATAGATCGGCGCTTCCGACGATATTGCTGAGGGTGACAACTCTTCGCTTCTTTTAAATGTGACCCGCTCAAGCGGCGAAGTCATTTACGACCCGCTCGCCGCATGAACACCGATTGAACTATCGAGAAGACATCGCAACAAAAAATGCTCACTCAGCCAACGTGGTTATCGCTTTAGTGCACCTAAATCCATCATCCCAATGGATTACAGGCCGATGATGCACTAACAATCAACTTGGACCAGTCTGTTGAGGATGCTCAAGATGACTTGGAACCTTGGGAGAGAAGCGTGAGATACGTTGCCAAAGGTGTTTTCATTTGTTGCGCTGTTGCGCTTGTTTCTGTCTTTGCGGCCTGGCTATTCCTGTCCTCCGCGTTGTTTTCTTCTGTCAGGGCCACTTTTGTCGAGAAGCTGATCAGTAAGAAACTTGGTCAGGACGTCAGAATAGAAGATGAAGTGCGTCTCGGTCTGGGTCGGCAGTTGCAGATATCAGCGGCGGGGTTGGTACTACCGGGGGCGCCGGAAGCAGATGCGAAGCTGGCGGCAATCGACAAACTTGAATTCGAGGTTTCCGCGCGTGACCTCTGGAACAATAAGCTTTCTGTAAGTGGCCTCTCTGTCTCGGGTCTTCACCTGAACCTGATCACTGACAAGGATGGCGTTGGAAATTGGCACTCTGTTTCTCAACCGAATGCAGCAGCTTCGCAAACCGCAAAACCTCCGACGCTACCGGTCGCCGGAATTCTGTCGGACCGCACAGTTGACCTTACCGACATCACCATTTTTTATCAGAATGAATTGAATGGGCTTGAACTGAATCTGCAGCTTCCTGAACTGCTTTTGAAGCGTGACGATCAAACCAACACGGCCTCTGCGGCTGGGGAAGGTTCGCTGAACGGCGAGAGGTTTGAGCTCAGCGGAGCGTTTCCAGCGGAAGACCCGTTTCGGATAACAGCGGTTTTTGAACAAGTCTCTATTCTTGCCGAAGAAGTCCCTACGGAAGCCGGGCTTGAGGTGAGGACGACGATAGAGATTGTGGAACTTGGTCAGCTTCTCGATATCCTGAAACTTGATCGAGTATTGGAAGGCTCTGGGCGTATTGGCGCAACGTTCCAAACGGCTAACGGCACTTCCCGGATCGATGATCTGGCCGTGCTGGCGGATTTGGATGGTGGTCAAAGCCTCTCGCTGAACGGGCAAATCGGGGAATTGGGAAACCCCGAAGATGTATCGCTGACAACACGTATTCGGTTGTACCCGGAAAATGCTGAACCAGCCCCCGCCGCATCACGATATGATCTTAAACTTGTTGCGGTTGATATGGTAATGGACAGTGTTCCTGGGCAGGTTCCTCAGCGACAAATGGTTATCAAAACCAACGGGTTCACATTGGACACCTCGGGCGAAGGCCCGCCTCCAATCAAGTTTTCCGAGCTATCCAGAACACCCGAAGGCGCCTTGCGTGTTGGAAGCATCAACCTGAGAATTGGGAACCCCGCTGATCCGTTTGTCATTTTGAACGGATCGGTCGATGATGCGCTGAGGTTGCAAGGCATATCAGCTGAAGGTCTGATGGATATTCCGGCAAGCAGTCTGATCTCTCCAGAGTTGTTGGGGCCGGACGACCAGCTTGGCAGGTTTTCCGGCAACTTTCATTTGAACGGCGGCATCAATCAGCTGTCTCTAACGAATCTGGATGGCCAGACAAGCGAAACGGAAGTCTGGAATCTCGAGGTGCATGGCAAGGTCAAGAACGTGCTCAAATTCGAGGATCTGGATCTTGCAATTGATGTCGATGTCCCATCCGGGGCGGATCTGTTGGAGGCGCTGTCACTTGAACGTGTCGAAACCGGTCGTGCGCGGTTTGAAATCGGGCTTGTCAGCCAGGGCACTGATTGGAACGCAAATGCTGCTGTCGAGGTAGCCGACTCTGCCCTGCAAATCGTGGCCGACCTTGATGATGCAACAAGTGACCCTGTATTGCGGGGTACTATTGAAAGTGAGCTGATCAAGGTGGATCAGATTCGCACCATCATTCAGGCCGTCGCACAGTTGAGGAAGTTAGGCGGTTCAGAGGAGGACGAGGAAGATGCCGATCAAGAAGACAGTGCCACCGGTCCGCTGAGAGATGTGACGCTTGAACCTATCGGCCGTTCAATTCTCTTGTCCGGTATGGATATGGATGTTGATATTGAACTTCGGCATATCGAAGGCGCCAGAGGCATAAGCAGTTTGCAGAGTGATCTGACCCTCAACGAAGAAGAGCTTAAGGCCGGGCCGTTGAAGTTTGAATACGGAGGCGCCCATTTCGACGTCAGCGGGCAAATGGATCTGTCGAATGACGCGCATCTGCTTACGTTGACCGGCAAGGCGGGCGGCTGGCAGCTGGATGACATCCTCCACAATCTGAACTTCAAAAAGGGCGCCAGCGGTACGATCTATGCTGATTTTTCGGTGACCGGCGGAACTGATTCACCAAAACACTTTGCCAACACCATGAATGGCAGCGCCACAGTTTCAATGCGGGACGGCTCGATCGAAACGCAGCTTCTGGATCTGGCGGGCCTTGGGGTCTTGCCTTGGGTATTTACAAAAGAAAAACAAAAGGTTGCGCCAATCGTATGCTTGCGCGCGCCGATCAATATTTCAAATGGAAATTTTTCGACAAAACAAACCACCCTGGAAACAGATCATGTCCAGGTTGTTGTCTTTGGCGATGTTAATGTGGCGGGAAAATCTCTGGATTTGAATCTGCAACCCCGAAAGATTGGCGAACCCCTTTCGAAAAGCCCCTGGCCAGTGACTTTGAGGGGTCCATTGTCCAAGCCGAACGTCAAGGTCAAGGATGGGCCGAAAAGGCTGAAACGATCTGATGGTGCGGATAAAATGCCGGCTAAAAGAAAACTCTGTGTTCCGGATATTTTGCAGCTCCAATAGTGGGCGAGCGGCTCGGTACCTGACCGAACCCAGAGTTCGTGAAGGATCGTAATGTGACTGCTAAAGATGTCTGTTTTGGGCAAGGAGCGTGGATTGAAGGCCAAACCACGCTAGATGTCCAACGTCTTGTGGGCACCCGGAACCCCCGTGTTTGCGGCAATGGCTGGATCATCAGTCACAGGCTTCCACAGCTTCCAAAACAGGTCCAGGCAATCCGAGCATGCCTAAAGCTAGCCAACAGTTTGCGCACTCTGACACCGTGCAACGCGGCAATTGACTGCAATACTCGGGGATAACACCAACTACTCCATGCCGCCTTGCGACATGCAAAAGGTTGCTTGTTTGCGAAAGCCCGGAGCCCAGCTAGGATGCAAGATACTGATTTTCGAGAGGTTGAAATGAAAAACCTGTTTCCGTCCCTGCCCGAAGACGCGAATCTGGGCCACGTCTATCGCGCTTTCCCGGAGAAACTTGGACCTCTGGCAGAGTACCAAAATCGTGTCATGCGGGGCGACAGTGAACTCAGCATCGCAGAACGAGAGATCATTGCAGCCTATGTCTCCGGATTGAACGCCTGCGCTTTTTGTCATGGCGCGCACACCGTGCATGCCAAGGCTTTCGGCATTGATGTCAGCACCATCGAGGATTTGATGGATGATCTTGAAAGCGCGGATATCGACGACAGTCTAAAACCCATTTTGGCTTATTCCGGGAAATTAACAACCAGCCCCTCCCGCATGACTGAAGCCGATGCAAAAGCAGTCTACGATGCCGGCTGGTCCGAGAATGCGCTGTTTGACGCTATACAAGTTTGCGGTTTGTTCAACTTGATGAATCGTATGTTAGAGGGCACCGGAATTACCGAGTATCATTCAGATACTAATTCCGCCGGTGAAGACGTGCTCGACAACCTGCGTAGCAAAAGGTGCTACCTTGATTTTGGCAAGGCAAACGGGCTTTTCGCATGACTTCTGATCTGTCGGTCTGGGCCAGGGGCCTCGAATAAGCGTATGGCGGGCGTGGCACAACAGCTTGAAACGGTAACCCAAATCAACAGGCCCGCCGGATCGGCGGGCCTTTTTGAGCTCTGCGTTGTCAGTCTTTCGTGCCGACGTTTTCTTCGAACGCAACCTTGAAGGCGGCCTGTTTCTCGGGGCTGGCCTCGGTTTGATATTTCGATTTCCATTCATCCATCGTCATGCCGTAGAAAATCTCGCGGGCTTCATCCTTGCCCAGTTCGATTCCCTTTTCGTTTGCCGCTTCCTGATACCAGCGCGACAGGCAGTTGCGACAAAACCCGGCGAGGTTCATCATGTCGATGTTCTGAACGTCCGTGCGGTCTTCCATCAGGTGCTTTTGCAACCGGCGAAATGCGGCAGCCTGAAGTTCAATTTCGGTTTGCTTGTCCATGATCTGGCTCCGGATGGCGATTGAGTTGCTTCTGACCTAACAATCCAGTGGACCCGTTACAAGAAACGGACGTGCCGAAGCGCCTTTTCACATCAGTTTCAATGCCAGCCACGGCACGATGCAGAAAACCAGCGTCAGGATTTTGTAGTTCGCAAGATACCTGAAATAGGCGCGTTTCACATCCGGGCGTTCCATCCGAAACATCCTGCCGTGAATGTCGGCAATCCAATCCTGCAAAAGCAGAACCATCAGGGTGGTAAACAGAAGCACCGCGATATTGAGCACGGCCATCCAACCAAAAAACGTCGTCAAAAACTCTTGTGTCATGATGACTCCCTTTCCCAGTTGATATGGGAAATGAAGGCCGTGCTCACAACAGCGTGATGCGCGGAAAAGCACGCGCAGGACTTGCGGTCAAAGGTCGCTGGCTTCCAATGCATCTTGCAGGATCACCGCCAATCGCTCGGCCCATTCCCTTTGACCTGTATGGTCTGCGATCAAGTCGTTGCGCAGCTCGATCAGTGCGTTGGGGCGTCCGAACGCGGTACAATGTTTGTCAATCGCATCCCCCGGCAGAACTCCGGTATACGGCTGGTTGACGCCAACGCACAGATCATCCTCGGCCTGAAGCCTTTCGATCAGCGGGCCAGAGAACCGCTCGTCCGAGGTGTGCAGCACGCCAATGTGCCACGGGCGCGCCTCACGACCGCGCAGCTGGCGGGTGAAGGAATGCATCGAAACGATCACAGCATGGGGCAGGGCCGCCATTTGTGCCAGTGCCTCGTGGTAGGGGCGGTAGCACATATTCAGGCGACGTTCGCGCTCGTCATCATCTGCATGGCGATTTCCGGGTATGATTGACCCATCATAGAGCTTCATCAACAGCGTGGGATCGTCCTCACCCCGGTTCGGATCGATGACCAGCCGCGAGAAGTTGGCGGCAATCACAGGCGCGTTCAGGATCTCGCCCAAGTGTTTCGACACCTCATACGCGCCGACATCATAGGCGATATGGCGTTCCATATCTTCGCGCGGCAGACCGAGATCGCCGCCATTTACGTCAGGGGGAACAGTATTGGTTGCATGGTCGCATGTAATCAGCCAGCGAGACGGGTGATCCGCACCGTGGACGAAAAATGGAGTGTATGTCATGAGCCTGTCATCTTGTTTGCCGCTGGTGTAGGGCAGTTGCTTTGAAAAGGGAATTGCGCAATAAGCATCGAAACGATGTTTGCGGTAACATTTCGCGGAAGCCGATCTGCAAACTTGAGATGACGTAAGGAGGTCTATGCCAATGCGACGCCTAAGAAATGTGAAAATCGTGGCGACGCTGGGGCCAGCGTCAAATGACTATGACACGATTCGTGCCCTGCACGAGGCTGGCGCGGATGTCTTTCGTCTGAACATGAGCCATGGCAGCCATGATGAGATCCGCGAACGGCACAAGATTATTCGGCAGGTGGAAAAAGATCTGGACAGCCCGATTGCCATTCTGGCCGACCTTCAGGGGCCCAAGCTTCGCGTTGGTGTCTTTGCCAATGAGGCAGAGGAGCTGGAAGAAGGTGCGTCCTTCCGGCTCGACCTCGACCCTGCTGCGGGCGACATCAACCGGGTCTGCCTGCCGCATCCCGAGATTTTCGCGGCGCTTGAGCCGGGCGCGCGCCTGCTGGTGAATGACGGCAAGATCCGACTGATCGTTCAGGACTGCGGGCAGGATTTTGCAAATTGCACGGTCGAGGTGGGTGGCACGATCTCGAACCGCAAGGGTGTCAACGTTCCTGATGTGGTGCTGCCGTTGGCGGCTTTGTCGGCCAAGGACCGAGAGGATCTGGAGTTTGTCTGCCAACTGGGTGTGGACTGGTTGGCGCTGAGCTTCGTGCAGCGCGCCAAGGACGTTTTCGAGGCTCGCGCGCTTGCGGATGGCCGCGCAGCGATCCTGTCCAAGATTGAAAAACCTGCGGCAGTTGAGGCGTTTGACGACATTCTTGATGCGTCGGACGGGATCATGGTTGCACGCGGCGACCTGGGCGTGGAACTGCCTGTTTCTGCCGTGCCTCCGATCCAGAAACGACTGGTCCGTAAATGCCGTGGGGCAGCCAAGCCCGTCATCGTCGCCACACAGATGCTGGAAAGCATGATCGAAAGCCCGATGCCGACCCGTGCCGAAGTGTCGGACGTTGCGACGGCGATCTACGAAGGCACCGATGCCATCATGCTCAGCGCGGAATCGGCAGCCGGTGCCTATCCGATCGAAGCGGTGCAGACGATGAACAAGGTTGCCATCGAAGTCGAAGCCGACCCGACATATACGCAGATCATCGCGGCCTCGCGTACCGCCAAGGGAACCACCGTTGCGGACGGGATCGTTGCTGCCGCGCGTGAAATAGCCGAGAAAACCGATATCAAGGCGATCTGCTGCTTTACGCAAAGTGGCACGACAGCCGCATTGACCGCGCGCGAACGTCCCGGTGTTCCGATTATCGCGATGACGTCGCTGATGGGAACGGCGCGCAGACTCTGTCTGAGCTGGGGTTGCAACTGCGTCATGACGCCCGAGCTCGAACGGTTCAAAAGCGCGGTTGTAAACGCAGCGCGCGCCGCAAGGGCAGGGGGCTTTGCAACTGAAACCGACCAGATCGTTGTCACCGCCGGGGTGCCGTTCAACGTACCGGGTACCACCAACATTCTGCGCGTGGCGCCCTGTGACGAGCGACTGATCTACAGCACGGATCCCGAATAACCGGAACGGGTATCAAGGCCCGGACACCCGTTGGCCAACCGGCTCTTTCACGGCCTCCATGACCGTGAATGAGCTGGTTTGGTGAATCCCGGGCAGCTTGTTGATTTTCTCACCCAGTATCATCCGGAAATGCGCGATATCGCGGGTGCGGACTGTCAGAAGATAATCGAACGACCCTGCCACCATCAGGCAGCTTTCGATTTCCGGCACATCGCGTACGGCCTCGTTGAATTTTTCCAGGGATTGCTCGGCCGTTGCGGTCAACGACACCTGTACGACGGTCAGAAGGGCCAGCCCCATTCTCTCTTTGTCGACGATGGCGCTGTAGCCCTTGATATAGCCGTTCTTTTCCAGTCGTTTCACACGCTCGGAACAGGGCGTGTTTGTAAGGTTTACGCGCGCCGCAAGCTCAACTATTGAGAGCCGGCCATTGGCCTCAAGCTCGTGCAGGATGCGTTGATCGATATTGTCCAATTCTCTACTAATCAGTAAAACTTCCTGTTATTTTAGTGTAAAACGACAATTTCCACTGAATATAGACCAAAAAAATCCCCAATTCCTAGTGAAAATTCCTGATACTTACCAAAGGGCGGTCTTATTGAAAGTTCCAAGTTCCGGCTGCCCTGCCGGGGGCACGGGCCTCGGCCAAATGAAAAATAATGGAGGAACGACATGACAACAAAGATTGTCATAGGACTCGACGGGACAGAGACCGGTGAGCGCGTGATTACCTTTGCCAAAGATTTGGCAAAGTTGATCGGGTCGTGTGAACTGGTGGTCGCTTATGTGATTGAATGGTCCCCTTACACCTTTCAGACACCGGAAGAAAACGCGCAGCGTCACAAGCGACGGGAAGAAGAGGTTGATCTGGCAACGTCGCGGATCGTGACACCTGCCGTTGAGGCCCTCAGAGAGGCTGGTTTTGAAGCGCAGGGTGTTGTTCGCCACGGCGACGTGGCCGAGACCTTGAACGCCATTACAATGGAAATGGGCGGCTCGCAGATCGTTGTCGGCCGGTCTTCGGCGGACGGGATCAAGAAACGTATCTTCGGCAGCTCGACCCAGAACCTTGTGATGCATGCCGATGTTCCGGTCACGGTTGTGAACTGAAGGGAGGGACAAAATGAGAATGCTTAAACAACTCGGCGCCTCAATGGCAGCCGCTATTGTCGCCAGCCCTGCCTTTGCGCAAGAAGCTCCGGGGCTTGATGAAAAAATCAACCAGACTTTCGCTGATCTGACCGGTCCATTCGTCAGCTTCATCTTCGCGCCATTCCCCGGGACCAGTTTCCCATGGATCGTGATGTGGCTGGTGATCGCTGCGACGGTCTTCACGCTGTATTTTGCTTTTGTGCAGATGCGGTTTTTTGGCCACGCAATCAGTCTTGTCAAAGGTGACTATTCCGACCCCAATGATGCGGGCGAGGTCAGCCATTTTCAGGCTCTGGCCACGGCGCTTTCCGGTACGGTCGGTCTGGGGAATATCGCGGGTGTTGCTGTTGCCGTCGGCATCGGCGGACCGGGCGCAACCTTCTGGATGATCCTGGCGGGTCTTCTGGGGATGGCGTCGAAATTCACCGAATGTACGCTGGGCGTGAAGTACCGCAACGAGTACGAAGACGGCACCGTTTCGGGTGGCCCGATGTACTATATGTCCAAAGGGTTCAACGAACTGGGCTTGCCGGGTGGCAAGATCCTGGCGGTTTTGTTCTCGATCTTCTGTATCCTTGGCGCGCTGGGTGGGGGCAACATGTTCCAGGCCAATCAGGCGCATCAGCAGATCGCGGGAATCGTAGGTGACTATCCGGGCTGGATTACCGGGCTGGTCTTCGCAGCGGTTGTTTTCATGGTCATCGTCGGCGGCCTGAAGTCTATCGCACGGGTGACCGAGAAGGTGGTGCCATTCATGGGCATTCTCTATGTTCTGACCGCTTTGGTCATCATCTTGATGAATGCGGATATGATCGGCTGGGCCTTTGGTCAGATCTTCGCCGGCGCCTTCACCGGTCTGGGTGTTGCAGGCGGCATGGTCGGGGCGCTGATCCAAGGCTTCAAACGTGCGGCGTTTTCGAACGAAGCGGGTGTTGGCTCGGCAGCGATTGCGCACTCGGCTGTTCGGACCAAGGAACCGATCACTGAAGGCTTCGTTTCCTTGCTGGAACCGTTCATCGACACCGTGGTGATCTGCACGATGACCGCTTTGGTCATCATCATCACCCAGCAATTGATCATCGATCCGGAAACCGGCAACTACATGCTGAATGAGGCCGGCACGGCGATTGCCACTGTTGACGGCAACTCGGGTGTCAGCCTGACCTCTGCCGCCTTCGGCAGCGCGTTCGGTTTCTTCCCTTATATCTTGGCGGTTGCGGTGATCCTGTTTGCCTTCTCGACCATGATCAGCTGGTCCTACTATGGCCTCAAGGCCTGGACTTACCTGTTCGGTGAGGGCCACACCAAAGAGCTGGTGTTCAAGATCATCTTCTGCATCTTCGTCGTCATCGGTGCCGCAGCCAACCTTGGCCCGGTCATCGACTTCTCGGATGCGGCGATCTTTGCGATGGCGGTGGTCAACGTCTTTGCGCTCTACTTCCTGATGAAAGTGGTGCGTCAGGAGCTGGCCTCGTATTCCGAGCGCCTGAAAACTGGTGAAATCCGGAAATTCGAACACTAAACCCAATCACTGGGGCGGCCTTTGTCGCCCCAGTGCCCGATCAGCCGGCAAAAAGCGCAGAATCTGATCCAAACCCCCTTGCCAGTATGACCGAACTTGCGTAAACGGCGCTTCTGATCGCGTGACCGGCCGAGATGGCATGCCGAGTCGCGTCTGGAACCGAACCCGAAAAAGGAGACGGAAATGCCTAAGATGAAGACCAAGTCGAGCGCCAAAAAGCGCTTCAAGGTGACTGCGACCGGTAAGGTCCTTGCTGGCCAGGCCGGCAAACGGCACGGCATGATCAAGCGGACCAAGAAATTCATCCGCGACGCCCGTGGCAACACCACCCTGTCCGCCCCCGACGCCAAGATCGTCAAGGGCTACATGCCCTACGACCGCTAAGAGGAGATTAAGAGATGTCCCGCGTTAAAGGTGGAACCGTAACTCACGCCCGTCACAAGAAGGTCATCAAGGCCGCCAAAGGTTACTATGGCCGCCGCAAGAGCACCTTCAAGGTTGCCCGTCAGGCCGTCGACAAGGCCAACCAGTATGCAACCCGCGACCGCAAGAACCGCAAGCGCAACTTCCGCGCCCTGTGGATCCAGCGGATCAACGCTGCTGTGCGTTCGCATGACGAAGCACTGACATATTCCCGCTTCATCAACGGCCTGAACCTGGCCGGTATCGAGGTGGACCGCAAAGTTCTGGCCGACCTGGCCGTGCACGAACCGGAAGCGTTCGGCGCGATCGTCGCCAAAGCTCAGGCAGCTCTGACCGCCTGATCCTCTTTCGAGAGACAGTGAAAGAAAGGCCGTCCCATTTGGGGCGGCTTTTTTGTTTTCCATAGATTGGATGTCGGTGTTAAGCACACTCTGGACATCGTCCAGCAGTCGTGCGCACCTTAAACTATGTCGCTGGTACAAGACTTAGAGCAAGTTTTAGAAACTGCCTTGCCACGCGATCCCAGCTTTCGGCGGATCGAACAGACGGCGATAGACAGTTGCATTAGTGATGCCCGAAGATACGCTTCAGAAGGTCTAAAAGAGGCCTTTCTGTTTTCAACAATGCGCCTACTGGCACTTCCCGACAACGGGCACACACGGCTGATTCCGAATGATGCCATCTCGGTGCTCCCGCTGAGATTCGTGAGCATCGGAACTGCCATCCAGTTAGTTGGTACGGCACCAGAAACAACGGCGCCCAGAGGAAAGCTGGTTGCAGTCAACGGCACACCGTTAAGCCAAATCGAAGCCGCCTCAGAAACATTTCTGGCAGGAACGCGCCAAAGGAAACGGGTAATCGGATCGATTATACTCGTGTGGCCCTATGCTTTGGCTCGTCTCGGTTTTTCCTCAAAAGACGAAACGACCGAGTATCGCGTGCAAGACGAGAACGGTCAGATATCCGAATTCAAAGTGGAAAACGGTCATACGGTTCCTGCATCAACGCTCTACCCGAGAAACGAGCATGGCCGGGCCGATCCGGCTTGGACACCCGAGAGACTTGTGGAGACTAAGGGCTGGCGGGGACTTGGGCTTTCGATACTGTTGCCCAGTTTTCTCGATTCAGGAGAAGGTGCGCTGCCGAAAACCATCTCAGGTGCAGCAGAACAAGTGAGCGTTTGCTCGGAAAAAACGCTCTTGATTGACATTCGTGGAAACACCGGTGGCGACTTTCTGAAAACGATGCCCTTGATCGACGCCATCTCTGAAAACGCAAGCAGGCAGGTTGTTGTGCTTGTCGATAAATTCACGTTTTCGGCTGCGATAGTTTTTGTCGCCATCCTCAAACATCGATTGGGACCTAGGCTCAAGCTCGTAGGGGAGGAAATGGGTGACGGGTTGACGTTTTTTGCCGAGGGAGGTTCGCTCGATTTGCCAACCAGCGGGGCGGTCGTTCGATACTCATCGGCTTTTCACGATTGGGAGAACGGAACCAGCGATGAAACCACACCAGCCGAGATCGCGCGGCAACTAGTTCCGGCTGGAACACTGGATTTGGATTGGGAATTGATCACCGAACCTACCGCTGAAGATGCACACGGCGCGTTCTATAAACGAATTCTCAGAAGTCTGAGAAATTAGACGAATGGCAGGAAAGCCCGCGTAGATGCCACGCGAACGCAAAAAAACCGGCGCATTCAGCGCCGGTTTTCGTAAATTCATTGAGGGAACTCACCCGAACACACGCCCCAGCGCGCCATCGACCGCGTCGGTGATCTGGTCGATGTCATCAGCCGTGGCGATCAGGGCAGGCGAGAAGCACAGCGTGTTGTTGCGGCTTGGGATCGAGCGGTTTGTGACACCGATGATCACGCCCTGGTTCATACAGTCGGCCACTACCGCCTGTGCCAGTTTCTCGTCCACAGGCTCTTTGCTGGCACGGTCTGCAACCAGCTCGGCACCCAGGAACAGGCCCTTGCCGCGCACGTCGCCGATGACCTTGTGCTTTTCCATCAGTGCCTGAAGGTTGCCCATCATGCGGTCACCCATGGCCGCGCAATTGCCCAGCAGGTTTTCATCCTCGATGATGCGCATGTTTTCGATCGCAGCAGCCGGACCGGCAGTGCAGCCACCAAAGGTCGAAATGTCGCGGAAATAGCTCATCGGGTCCGAAGCATCATCCTTGAACATGTCAAAGACCTCCTCGGTGGTAACCATGCAGGCAATCGCGGCATAGCCCGAGGCCACGCCCTTGGCCATGGTCACGAAATCCGGCTTGATGCCGTATTGCTGATAACCGAACCATGTGCCGGTGCGGCCCACGCCGCAGACAACTTCGTCGATATGCAGCAGCACGTCGTATTTCTTGCAGATCTCCTGCACGCGCTGCCAGTATCCTTCGGGCGCTTCGATCACGCCGCCACCTGCGGTCACCGGCTCAAGGCACAGTGCGCCGACAGTGTCGGGGCCTTCGCGCAGGATGACCTGTTCGATCTGATCTGCGGCCCATTCGCCAAAGTTCTCTTCGGGGGCGCCGTCCAGCTCATGCTTGCGATATTCCATGCAGTGGGGCACGCGCACGAAATCAGGCGCAAAGGGGCCGTATTGTGCGGTGCGCTCGTCCTGACCGCCTGCCGACATCGTCGCCAGAGTTGAGCCGTGATAATCGCGGTCACGATACAGGATCTTGGTCTTCTTGCCGCCGTATTTCTTGTGCGCGATCTGGCGCACCATCTTGAACGCCTTCTCGTTCGCTTCAGAGCCCGAGTTGGTGTAGTACACGCGGCTCATGCCGGGCATCTTGTCGATCAGTTGCTCGGCAAAGATCGCGCCGGGGATCGAGCCGGCCGAATTGGCGAAATAGCACAGCTTCATCAGCTGGTCGTAAACGGCCTTGCAGATCGATTCGCGGCCATAGCCGACGTTGACAGTCCAGACGCCGCCGGAAACCGCATCCAGATGCTCTTTGCCTTTCTGGTCCCAGACGCGCATGCCCTTGCCTTCGACAATGATGCGGGGGTCATTGGTTTCAAAGGGTTTGTGCTGGATCAGATGATGCCAGATATGGGCGCGGTCGGCTTCGACCACGCGGGAAAGATCGTTTTCGTTGAACGTGCCGTCCATGACAAGTCCTTTCAGTGAGGTGCGGTGCACGGGGTGCGGAAATGGCGTGCCCCGGCATATGTTTAAGATGCTTCAGATCACCGCGAATGGCCGGATCTAAGTAGGGCCAGATCGCACCATCCCGTATTGCCAGTCAATAAGGGTATCGTAATACTACGGATTTGTCAGAGCACCAAGTTTATGCTCAAGTCGCGCAAACCGAGTGCAGGGAGGATCAGCAGTTGGCAGCGACCAATATCTATGAGCGTCATTTGGACAAATGCCGGGCGAATTACACACCCTTGTCGCCCCTCTCGTTCATTGAGCGCACAGCGCAGGTTTATCCCGATTACCCGTCGGTCGTTTATGGTGAGCGGCGGTATACTTGGGCTGAAACCTATGCCCGGTGCCGCCGGCTGGCGGGTGCCCTAAATGCGCGGGGTATCGGAAAGGGTGATACCGTTTCAATTATCGCCGCAAACATCCCCGAGATGTACGAAGCGCATTTTGGTGTGCCCATGGCGGGTGCCGTTTTGAACGCCATCAACACGCGTCTGGATGCTCCGATAGTCGCTTTCATCCTGAACCACGCCGAAGCCAAGGTCTTGTTGGTTGACCCCGAGTTTTCCGGCGTCGTGAAAGAGGCGCTGGAGCAGGTTGATCATGATATTCTGGTAATCGACATCGAGGATCCCAGCTTTGAAGGCGGTGAAAGGCTTGGCAGCCTGACCTATGACGCCCTGATATCAGAGGGCGACCCGGAATTTGACTGGTCACTGCCCGAGGATGAATGGGACGCGATCACGCTGAACTATACGTCCGGCACAACGGGCAATCCCAAGGGCGTGGTTTATCACCACCGCGGCGCCACCCTGAATGCGCAATCGGATTTGCTGGACTGGGATATGCCCAAGCATTCGATCTATCTGTGGACCTTGCCGATGTTTCACTGCAACGGCTGGTGCTTCCCCTGGGCCATGGCCGCCAATGCGGGCGTGTCCGTCTGTCTGCGCGCCGTGCGTGCCGAGCCGATCTATGCGGCATTCCGCGATGAGAAGGTCACCCATTTCTGCGGTGCTCCCATCGTTTTGAACATGTTGGCCCACGCGCCGGATGAACTGAAAGATTTTGACCATCAGATCAAGGTGATGACCGCGGGCGCTCCGCCGCCGGCCGCCGTGATCGAAGCGATGGAGGCGATGGGGGTCGAGGTCACGCACGTTTATGGCCTGACCGAGACCTATGGGCCCTCGGTCGTTTGTGCCTGGAAGGATGAATGGAACGACAAGGGACCCGAAGACCGTGCTGCCCTGAAAGTAAGGCAGGGCGTGCGGTATACGGCACTGTCTGGCCTGATGGTGGCCGATCCCGAAACGATGGAGCCCGTGCCCGCGGATGGCGAAACCATGGGCGAGATCTTTATGCAGGGCAACGTGGTGATGAAAGGGTATCTCAAGAACCCTGATGCAACCGATGGGGCCTTCAAGGGCGGCTGGTTCGCATCCGGCGATTTGGGCGTCATGCATCCGGATGGCTATATCGCGCTCAAAGACCGGTCCAAGGACATCATCATTTCAGGCGGCGAGAATATCTCCTCCGTCGAGGTCGAGGGCATTCTCTACAAACACCCGGCAGTCATGGAAGCGGCGGTTGTGGCCCGGCCAGACGAGAAATGGGGCGAAACCCCCTGTGCCTTTGTCGAGCTGAAGCCCGGCACAACCGCGACCGAGGCAGAGCTGATTGCCTTTTGCCGGGGCAACATGGCCCATTTCAAAGCGCCCAAGACCGTGGTGTTTGGCACCCTGCCGAAGACTTCAACCGGAAAGGTGCAGAAATTCGTTCTGCGGGATCAGGCGCGGGCGCTGGGCTGAAGCGTGTCAAAGATCGACAGGTCCAGATCCAGCATTTCACCCATCCAAATCGCGCGATCGCGGTGATCGGCCAGATGGTCGCCGGTTTCCGGGTGGGTGAAAACGGTAAGGCCCCGCCGGTTCAGCATCAACCACGGAGTGACCTGATCGAAGGCATCAGCCGCAAAGCTCAATTGGCAGCTCCAGCGCGGGTGGGGGCCGACATTGCGGCTATGCATGCGTCCCATCCGGACGGGGAACAGACGGGCGGCCTCTTCGCAGACCTGTTGCGCCGTGTGCTGCGTGTCGGCGTCGAAATAGACATGGGCGTGGTATCCGGTGATCTCGGGCATCAGAACCTCTTTTGCTTTGATGAAGCAAAGCTAAGTCCGATTGCGACGAACGCCTAGGCACACCGGCACACAGGACCTGTGCAAGCTTATTGGGGTGCGTGCCTGTCAGGATGCGCCGCGACAAATGCGGGGTGATCGGCACAGGCCTTTTCGACACCCAGCAGACGGGGCATGTCCGACAGGTCGACCTTCCACCGGCGCGCATTGTAGATCTGCGGGATCAGGCAGATGTCGGCGAGGCCGGGCTGTGAGCCGACACAATAGGGGGTTTGTTCAAACTCACCCAACATGGTCTCGAAGGCCTGCAACCCCGGCCGTATGAAGTGCCGCATCCACTCTCCGGGCATGTCGGTCGGGTCTTTGCTGAGGGTGGTCGCATGGCGAGCAACTGAAAGGTTGCAAACAGGGTGAATGTCCACCGCAATCGCATAGGCCAGCGCCTGCACGCGCGCGCGCCCTGCTGCATCGTCGGGCAGAAGGTTCAATTCACGTGTCTTGTCCAGATAGTCGAGAATGGCCAGAGACTGTGTCAGCCGCTGCCCGTCAATATCCAGCACCGGAACCAACCCTTGTGGATTTCGCGCGATATGTGCATCGCCCTTGTGTTCGCCGCCCATCAGGTCGACGACAACCGCGCGATAGTCGATCTCGGCCAGATTCAGGGCGATCCGCACCCGATAGCTGGCCGAGGACCGCCAATAGTCATAAAGGACGGTTTTGCTCACATTCGAATCCGTCACTTGTCGGCCAGGGTGGCGGCGCGAATAGCGTCAGACAACACCGCCTTGTCGCCGATGTGATTGGCCAGCACCAGAACCAGTCGGGCGTTCAGCGCGTCACTGTCGGCTTTTTCAAGCCCTTCATGCGCGGCCAGCAGCTCGGCATAGAAGTCGTCAGCATCGTCGATATTCGGGGATAGGATCAGGTCAGACATCGCGCTCACTCCTTGCCACAGGCTCTGCGGATAGCATGGCGGAAACTGTTTTCTTCATAACTGTCCCGGCGCGCCGCCACGTGCTGATCAGGACGGATTAGATAAACTGCGCTGGTTGCGTCGCCCAGATAGCGACGTTTCAGCGCCAGGGTCTGGTCATCCTTGACCGACAGCGCCAACCGCGTGACCTCGACTCCGTCTTCTTCCAGCACCTCTGGGGCATCCGCATCAATCGTCAAAAGGGTGAATTTGCCTGCCAGTTTGGGCAACAGAAACGCATCACCCAGCGGCGCGTCCGGGCAGGCCGAGCCGGGGCGCGTCTCGGCTGGGCCATCCAGCGCGTCGGCAGAATTCAGGGTCGAGCCGTCATAGGTGCAAGGTTGACTCAGGCGTCCTGAATTCACCAAAGGACGCGCAAATTCGTACTTCTCGCTCAGGTCCAGAACCGCATCCCGCAGAACCCGCGACATTTCGGATTTCGGCGTGATGAAATCGGTGGACCGGCTGGATTTCTGGATGTTCTCATCAGCCCCGTGCACGCGTTCCGCGTCATAGCTGTCCAGCAGGCTTTCTGGGGCATTCCCATCCAGTACCAGTTTCAGTTTCCAGCACAGGTTGTCAGTGTCTTGCAGGCCGGAATTGGCACCGCGCGCGCCAAAGGGGCTGACCTGGTGCGCGCTGTCGCCTGCGAATAGGACACGCCCTTTGCGGAAGCTCTCCATGCGGCGGCACTGGAACGTATAGATCGAGACCCACTCCAGCTGAAACTCGACGTCATCGCCCAGCATCGCCTTGAGGCGCGGGATCACATTCTCGGGGCGCTTTTCGCGTTCCTTGTCGATGTCCCAACCCAGTTGCAGGTCAATACGCCAGACATTGTCGGGTTGTTTGTGCAAAAGCGCGGATTGCCCGCGATTGAACGGCGGGTCAAACCAGAACCAGCGTTCCGAGGGGAAATCGGCATCCATGATCACGTCCGCGATCAGGAAATTGTCTTCGAAAACACGCCCTTCGAAATCGATGCCCAGCATGCGCCGGGTGGGCGACGCGGCGCCATCGCAGGCGATCAGCCATTCGGCCTCGAGTGTATAGGGGCCTTCGGGGGTTTCGACCTCCAGCCGAACGTGATCTTCGTGCGTACCGATTGCGTCAACCTTGTTGCGCCCGCGAATTTCAATCGGTGCGCCTTTTGCCTGCAACTCGCGCACGCGTTCCACAAAGAAGTTTTCAAAATGGTATTGCTGCAAGTTGATGAAGGCCGGGTTGGCATAACCTTCGTCCGGCTGAAGGTTGAAATCATAGACCTGACGGTCGTCGAAAAAGACCTTGCCCCGGTCCCAAAGCACGCCTTTGTCGACCAATCGCTGGCCGCAACCCAGCCGGTCCGCAATTTCCAGCGTGCGCTGAGAAAAACAGATGGCGCGGCTGCCGAAGCTGACTTTGTCATTCTCGTCCAGAACCACAACTTCGACCCCTTGCTGGGCCAGATCGATGGCGGCGGCCAGACCAACCGGCCCCGCACCGATCACGATGACCTTGTGCCTGACGGGCGTCGGGCTGTCCTGATCCGGGCTGCGTTCATATCCGTAAAGCGGCGTTTCAAAGATCTTGTTCATGGGCTCCCCCCCGAAACAGATGCACCGATGTGCTGCATGTCCTGTCCCCCGGCGACGGGCGCCGGAGGTCTTAGTTTATGGTTCCATCGAATCCCGCCGCAAAAAACGATCTGGATCAAACTCGACCGTTTTTCGTCAGCCTTGCAGGGCTTCCCACATCTCGAGGTCGCGCTGGGCGGTCCAGATGCGGGGCGTGTCAATGCCGCGCGCCTCGTCATAGGCGCGGGCCACGTTGAACGGCAGGCAGTGCTCGTAGATTGCGTAGTCGGCGAACTTCGGATCACATTCAGCGCGGACTGCGTCCCAGGCCTCTTTCAGGGACCCTCCGCGCGCCGCGACCTTCGCCGCCGGCCGGTATGTGCTTTCGACAAAATCGCGGGTGTTCTCGATGGCCGCATTCACCATGTCCTTGCCAACCAGCGCGTCACCGCGCCCCGGTGCGATGGCGTCGACATCGAACCACTTGATCTCGTCCAACGTGTCACCCCAATCGCTGAAATGACCGTCGCCGCAATAGCAGGCCGAGTGGTATTCGACGATATCGCCCGTGAACATCACGTTCTGATCCGGCACATGGATGACGATATCGCCTGCCGTATGCGCGCGGCCCAGATGCATCAGGTCGATCCGGCGGTTGCCAAGATACACCGTCATCGTATCGCTGAAGGTGGTGGTGGGCCATGTCAGGCCGGGGATGCTTTCATGCCCTTCAAAGAGGCGCGGGAAGCGCTGGAATTCGCTGTCCCAGTCTTCCTGACCCCGCTCGACGACCATGGCGCGGGCCATGTCCGACATCAGGATCTGCTGCGCGCCGAACGCGCTTGCGCCCAGAACACGCACTGCGTGGTAGTGGGTCAGGGCCACATGCGTGATCGGTTTGTCGGTGACGGAACGCACGCATTCGATAACCTTATTTGCCAGACGCGGAGTCGCCTGCGCCTCGACGATCATCACGCTGTCGTCACCGATGATCACACCCGAATTCGGATCGCCTTCGGCGGTAAAAGCATAGAGCCCTTCTCCGACTTCAGTAAAGCTGATCTTTTTTTCCGACATGTCCCCTTGGGACGCGAATGCCTTGGCCATCTTGGGTTTGTCCTTTTTCGGTTGCGCGGAAGGCAGAGGTTGGATGCCTCCGGCGGCAGTATTTGGGAAAAGATGAAGATCAGTGCGTCATCTTTCGTAGGGGTTCTCGAGTGCGGGCAGCAGCTTGCCCACACAATCGCCGAAACCGATCGTGTAGCCATCGCCCTTGGCAGCACCTTTGAGGGTCAGGGTATCGCCGTCCTCGATGAAGCTGCGGGTTTCGCCTGTATCCAGCGTGATCGGTTCCTTGCCGCCCCAGCTGAGTTCCAGAAGGGAACCGCGGCTGTCCTTCGTCGGCCCCGAGATCGTGCCCGATCCCAGCAGGTCGCCCGTGTTCATGGGGCATCCTGATGTGGTGTGATGCGCCAATTGCTGCGCAGCGGAATAGTACATCTGGTTGTAGTTGGTCCGAGCAATCGTCGTGGCGGGTTGCCCGGCAGGTGCCATGGTGATCGCCAGATCGATGTCATAGAGCATCGGCCCGCAATCCTTGAGGTGATCCAGCAACTCGAACTCGCGGGGTGGCGTGTCACAGCGGAATGGCTCGAGCGCCGCCTTGGTCACGATCCACGGGCTGATCGAGGTTGCCGTGGCCTTTGCCTGAAACGGGCCCAGCGGCTGATATTCCCATGCCTGGATGTCGCGCGCAGACCAGTCATTCAGAAGCACGTAGCCGAAGATATTGTCATCCGCTTCCTGCACGGTGATCGGACCATCCGAGGGTGTTCCGACAATCGCGCCCATCTCAAGCTCGATGTCAAAACGGCGACTGGGCAGGAAGGCGGGCAAGTCCTGATCGGGGGCTTTCAACTGACCCCAGGGGCGGCGAATATCCGTGCCTGAGACCACGACCGAAGATGCGCGGCCGTTGTAACCAATGGGAATGTGCAGCCAATTCGGCGGCAGGGCGTTTTCCGGCCCTCGGAACATGGTGCCCACGTTGAAGGCATGGTTTCGGCCTGCGTAGAAATCGGTGTATTCGCTGACCGCAAAGGGCAGATGCATTTCCGCATCGGCCTGTTTGAAAAGCAGCGGTTCGACCTTGGCTTGTTCATCTGACCCTTCGGCCAGCAGGCTGATCAGCCGCGCGCGCAGCGCGGTCCAGACGGCTGGGCCTTCCTCCATCAGAGGGTTCCAGAACGGCATGTCGAACAGCGGCTCATCGCTCAGGGTGATCAACCCCTCGGCTTCGGCGGCCGTGACGTCGAGGATCATGTCGCCGATGGCCACACCGCAGCGGGGATCATCACCTTCGGTCGAGAAGACACCATACGGCAGGTTATTCAGTGGGAACGGATGTGTCGCGTCATTGGCCGACGCCACCCAGGATGTCATTAGAGGCATACGATGTCCCTGTTTTGTTGGTTAAGCAGAAGGGCGAAGGGATTTCAGCCCCAACAAGATAGCAGCGAGGATCATGAAGCTGCCGCCAATGCGGTCAAGCCACAGCTTTGCCGGACCTTGCAAACGGCGAGCCAGCCAGCTTGCGCTGCCGCCATATGCGGTCAGGAACATCCCGTCCATGACCAGATAGGTAGACGACAGAATGGCGAATTGCGGCCAGAAGGGCAGGGCTGCGTCAATGAACAGCGGAAACAGTGCTGCAAAAAAGACCACGGCCTTGGGATTTGCGGCGGAAGTAATGAACCCCTGCATCCAAAGCGATTTACGGCTGGCCTTGGGCGCGGTTTGCGTTTCAGACATACGGGCCTTTAGGATCTGCTTAATCCCTAGATAAACCAGATAGGTGACACCAAGCCACTTGATGACCGTCAGTGCGGTTGCAGATGTGGCGATCAGGGCGGCTAGGCCCAGCCCCGCCGCCAGCATTTGCAGAAAGTTCGCCGTCAGATCTCCGGCAGCGGTGAACAGCCCGCGCCGAAGCCCGTTTGTCGCTGAGTTTGACAACATCAGCAACTGGCTGGGTCCCGGTGTGCTCATCAGCAGCAGGACCGTTGCCACATAGGTGATCCAGATATCCAAGCTCATTTCTTGCCCGGCGTTCCGTCGAACTTCTTCTCAAGCGATGTCCAGCAGTCGATGTAATCATCCTGCAACGGCGCTTCGGTGGCGGCAAACGGGGTCAGGTGCTGCGGGAAGCGGGTTTCGAACATGAACGACATTGTCTGGTCCAGCTTGTCCGGCCCCAGGTTGGAGTATGACGCCTTGTCGAAGGCTTCCCTGTCGGGGCCATGCGGGATCATCATGTTGTGCAGGCTTGTGCCGCCGGGAACAAAGCCCTGAGGTTTCGCGTCGTACTGGCCGTAGATGTTGCCCATCAGCTCGGACATGATGTTCTTGTGGTACCACGGCGGGCGGAACGTGTCTTCCATCACCATCCAGCGTTCGCGGAACAGGACAAAGTCGATATTGGCCGTGCCGGGCTGGCCGGACGGAGCCGTCAGAACGGTAAAGATCGACGGGTCGGGGTGGTCAAACAGGATCGCGCCGACGGGGCAATAGTTGCGCAGGTCGTATTTATAGGGCGCATAGTTGCCGTGCCATGCCACGACATCCAGTGGGCTGTGGCCGATCTTGGTTGTGTGGAATTGCCCGCACCATTTGATTGTCACGGTAGAAGGGGTTTCACGATCCTCATAAGCGGCCACCGGTGCCTTGAAGTCGCGCGGGTTGGCCATGCAGTTGGCACCGATTGGTCCGCGCCCCGGCAGTTCAAACTTCTGACCGTAATTCTCGCAGACAAAGCCGCGCGCAGGGCCTTCCAGAACCTCGACCCGGTACAGCAAACCGCGTGGAATGATCGCGATTTCCTTGGGTTCCAAGTCGATGATTCCCAGTTCTGTCGCAAATCGCAGGCGCCCTTCCTGTGGCACAACCAGCAATTCGGAATCAGCCGAGAAGAAATAGTCATCCACCATGGATTCCGTGACCAGATAGATGTGGCTTGCCATGCCGACCTGCGTGTTCACGTCACCTGCGGTCGTCATGGTCCGCATACCCGTCATCCAGTTCAGACCTTCGTCGGAATGCGGGATGGGATCCCAGCGGTACTGGCCAAGGCTGATCACATCCGGATCAATGCAGGGGGCCGATTTCCAGTAGGGCAGGTCAATTTTTTCATAACGATGTGAATGCTTTACGGATGGGCGAATACGATAGCACCAGGTGCGCTCGGGTGGGTTGGCGGTAAAGGCCGTGCCACTCAGCTGCTCTCCGTAAAGACCATAGTTGCACCGTTGCGGGCTGTTCATGCCTTGCGGCAGGGCCTCGGGCAGGGCCTCGGTTTCAAAGTCGTTCCCAAAGCCTGGCATATAGCCTGCATGAGTTCCGACAGGCGTCGCGGCCTGTGTCAGCGTATGCGGATCAGTCGGACGATTCATTGCGTTTTCCTCCGTTTGCTGCTTGTCGGTTAATAGTTGATTTTGTAACTAACAAGCATGACACACGATGAATCCGAAAAAAATGATGACTTTTATCTGCAAAATTTTCTGCCCTTCCTGCTGAATCAGGCGGCCGAACGGGCTTCGCTAGAGTTTCAGGCAGTTTACAAGGGCCGTTACGGGATGCTCAGAACCGAATGGCGCGTATTGTTCCATTTGGGTTTGTTTGGCGAGATGACCGCCAAGGAAATCGGTGAGCGCGCCAGAATGCACAAAACCAAAATCAGCCGCGCTGTCGCCAAGCTGGAACAGCGTCGATACCTGAAACGCACACGGGACGAAGCGGATCGGCGGGCGGAATGGTTGACACTAACACCAGCAGGGCAATCTGTGTATCGTGACCTGCGCGGCGTTGCTGCTAATTACGATGCGAAACTGTCAGGCCTGTTCAAACCGGAAGAGGCCGCGTTGTTGCGACAAATGCTGCAAAGGTTGGCTGGTTTGGACTGACCTATGGCAATTGACGCTGCCTGCCCCCAAATGGGGATCATACTTGATACGGACAACAAAATGACATTGCCAGATTCCGCTTCAGTTTTCTCACATTCCCTGATTGATTGGCTGGTCAACAAGGGGCTAGAGGGCGCCGGGCAAGAAGAGCTGTTGGAAGGGTTTTGTGCCCGATTGGTGGAAATGGGTATTCCGTTGATGCGCTTTCATGCGGCGCAGTCGACCCTGCATCCGGTTTACGGAGGTACAGGTTACAGCTGGTACAACGGCGCGGGCGGTGAATCCGAGAAGTTTGAATACACGGAAACGCCCAGCGAAGTTTGGCAGCAAAGCCCACTCTATGCGCTGCTGAACGATGATCTGGATGAAATCCGGGTCAAACTGGTCGACCATAATGAACCCAGCCGCTTTCCTTTGTTGAATGATCTGCGTGAAATCGGAGCGACAGACTATTATGCCACCGGCTTGTCATATGAAGGGGCCAGTCAACTGCGCCCCGACGGCACGAAGAAGGTCAGCGATGGTGTTCTGATGTCCTGGACCAGCGACGCACCGAACGGATTCGAAGACAGCGATCTGAACAAAATACAAACTGTACTGCCGCATCTGGGGCTGGCGCTCAAATCCGCCAAGAACCAGGATCTGGCCAAGGATCTGATGCGGGTTTATCTGGGGCGGGATGCCGGTCGCCGGGTTCTGTCGGGTGAAATTCGGCGTGGGTCTTTGCAGCAAATCGATGCTGTGATCTGGAATTTCGACCTCGAAGGCTTCACCACGCTGTCCGAAGACCTGCCTGGCCATGAGATCATCGACATGCTGAACGACTATCTGGCCGTCGCGGTGGGTGTGGTGCATGACAAGGGCGGCAACATCCTGAAATTCATGGGTGACGGCCTGATGGCAATGTTCGATGTCGGAGAGATCGACGAAGACGCCCGTGCCGCGCTTGATGCTGTGCCTTTGTTGCAGTCCCGCATGGGTGAACTGAACGCAAGGCGCCGCGCGCAAGGTCTGCCGGTGGCCAACTATACGCTGGCCCTACATTCGGGCGAGATTCTCTATGGCAATATCGGGTCCGAGACCCGGCTGGACTTCACTGTGATCGGCCCGGCTGTCAACCAGGCCGCCCGCATTGCGGGAATGCACCGGTCTTTGGGTCAAAGGATCCTTATCTCGGACGATGTCGCCCGCGCTGCACAGCCCTGCGCGCAGGAGCTTGTCTCGGTCGGCCGCTACATGCTGCGCGGCGTGAATGAGCCGAAAGAGTTGTTTACGGTATACAGTCCCGGCGGGCCATCAGAATCCGATTGAGACAGCGGCTATTCCTTCCAGCGGTTCCGAAACTGAAAGTCTTGATGGAACGCATTTAACTCGCCGGGTTTGAGCGGCGGTTTGGACCGAATGTTCGACTATAGTGTGGATATGAACACTAAGCTGGTTAGAGCCCAAAGCCGTCGATGGCTCATCTCACAGCAGTCCTGCCCAATGAGCGATAAACGCTGAGGTAGACTCTGGTCCTTGCTTGCAATGGCCGTGCAGGAATTTGTTTCCGCCGGATGAACCTTTGCCAGGTAAAGGCAAAGATTGAATTAAGAAATCCGCTGCGGCATTGTCCGGCCCATGGAATTTCTGGACTTCGGACATAACCCTTGGTTGGTGGTTACATCGTTCGTTGTGGCGCTAGTTGCTGGGGCCACGGGATTGTCTTTGACGAGGGATTTGTCCGAAAAGTCGCTTTCACAACGCAGGTTGGCCATCGCGTTGGGTGCCGTTGCTTTGGGTGGTGGGATCTGGTCAATGCACTTCGTGGCTATGCTTGGCCTAAGGCTGCCCATCCTGTTTTACTATGATGCTGCAATTACGCTCGCATCTGCGCTTATTGCGATCCTTATGGTCGCCTTGGCGCTTGTCCTTTTGCATTTCACTGAGCGTTCCAGGGGGATCATCATAGCTGCCGGAGCAATCGTAGGCGCGGGCATCTTGGCGATGCACTATGTGGGAATGGCTGGCATGCAGCTTTGCAAACCCGTTTATACCCTTCAAGGGGTGCTCGGGTCGTCAGTATTGGCTATTGTCCTGTGCATTCTCGCGATCGGCGTTGCCTATAATGAGCGTTCCAACAGGACCATCGCGATCGGCACGCTGTGTTTTGGCGTAGCTGTCTTTTCAGTGCATTTCCTGGCCATGGCAGGAACCAATTTTGTAGCCTTGAAAGATATCCGAGAGTTTGGGCCCGTCATCAGCAACGAAGTCATGGCCGTTGGGGTGATCTTGTCGAGCTTTGTTATCTTCGGCGCATTTTTGTGGGTTGGCACAACTTATCTTGTGCCTACGCAAGCCACAGAGATCCCGATGACAGGCGTGGCCCAAGACGAGCCTTCAGCAAACCAGACCCCACCTATTCGCATCCCCTGTGAAAGAGACGGAGGCAAGGTCTTTATTGCCGCGCCTGACGTTGCATTCGTCAGGGCGGATGGTCACTACACGCAAGTCTACACCCGCACAGAAAAGTACTTTTGCGTCTGGCCGATCACTGAAGCGGTCAAACGGCTAGAGCCAACCGGCTTTTTGCGCGTGCATCGCAGCTATATCGTGAACCCCAAAAAAGTCGCGCGGTTTGAACGGACCAAAGACAAGGGACAATGCACCTTTGGTGAGGCCGATCTTCCCCCGGTGCCGGTCAGCCGATCAAACCTGAAAGCAGCACTGACCGCCTTTGGGTAACGCGTGGTAATTCAGGCAGCGCAACTCGTGCGTCCTGAAGCGCATTTCGTGCAAAATTAGCGAAAACAAAGTGTTTTCCCGGGTCAACAACCCGACGTCGCGCGAGCTTCTCTAACAGCCAGAACAGTTGCTGCAGGGAGGAGAGGCAATGATTCCAGCTGCCTTTGAATATTATAGACCTAAGGATTTGGCGGGCGCCCTGTCCGTACTTGTGGAGCACGGAGATGACGCACGGGTCCTCGCAGGGGGGCACAGTCTGATACCCATGATGAAGCTCCGCATGGCCGAAGTGCCACATCTGATCGACTTGCAGGATGTGGAGGGATTGAGCGGCATCTCCATTGAGGGGGATAGCATCCGCATCGGGGCGATGACGACGCAACATGACATCATCGACAACGCTCAATTGGCGTTGGCTGCTCCGATCATGCGCGAGGCTTCTTTGCAGATCGCAGACCCGCAAGTGCGTTATATGGGCACGGTTGGCGGCAACGTTGCAAACGGCGACCCGGGTAATGACATGCCGGGCTTGATGCAGTGTCTGGACGCGACTTTCACTTTGGTCGGGCCGGATGGCCAACGCAAAGTCGCGGCCCGTGATTTCTACGAAGCGGCTTATATGACTGACCGTGAGGATGAAGAGATCCTGACAGCGGTGGAGTTCGATGCACCAAAGGGCGGGTACGCCTACGAAAAGCAAAAGCGCAAAATCGGCGACTACGCCACTGCGGCTGCTGCGGTCCTCTTAACTAAAGAAAATGGGACTTGCACCTCGGCTTCCATCGCGATGACCAATCTGAGCGATACACCGGTTCATTCTGAAAAAGCTGGCGCTGCGCTTGTCGGCACGTCCCTGGATGATGCGGCAATCAAAGCGGCGGTGGACGCGATGTTGGGCGACATTGACCCCACACAGGACAACCGCGGTCCCATTGAATTCAAACGTCACGCAGCGGCGATTATCTTGCGCCGTGCGATCGAAAACGCCTGGGCCAGAGCCTGAGGAGAGAGATCATGTCAAAGAAGAAACATTTCACTCTAACAGTGAATGGCGAGGAGCAAGAGTTCTTGGCTGAACCGCGCGAACTGCTGATTCACACCCTGCGCGAACGACTGCGCAAGACCGGTCCGCACATTGGTTGCGAGACCTCGCATTGCGGCGCTTGCACCGTGACCATGAACGGCAAATCGGTGAAGTCCTGTACCGTGTTCGTAGCACAGGCTGACGGTGCCGAAATCACCACGATCGAAGGGCTTGGTAACCCGGACAGCCTGCACGTGCTGCAGGAAGCTTTCAAAGAACACCACGGTCTTCAATGCGGCTTCTGCACACCGGGTATGATCACCCGCGCATCCAAGCTTTTGGAAGAAAACCCGAACCCAACTGAAGAAGAGGTGCGCTTTGGCATGGCGGGTAACCTCTGCCGCTGTACCGGGTATCAGAACATCGTCAAATCTATCCTCGCCGCCGCGGCCGAGATGAACTCTGCGAAGGAGGCGGCACAATGAATAAGGAACTGACCCGCGAAGAACGCACCGACGCACTGGGAGGAATGGGTTGCAAGCGCAAGCGCGTTGAAGATGCCAGGTTTACCCAAGGCAAAGGCAATTACGTTGACGACATCAAACTGCCCGGCATGCTGCATGGTGATTTCGTGCGTTCGCCCTATGCCCACGCCAAGATCGTGTCGATCAATGCCGAGGCGGCATTGGCGCTGGACGGCGTGATTGCCGTACTGACGGCCGAAGACCTCGCCCCCCTTGGTCTTCACTGGATGCCGACGCTGGCTGGCGACAAACAGATGGTTCTGGCTGACGGCAAGGTGCTCTTCCAAGGTCAGGAAGTGGCATTTGTTGTGGCAAAGGACCGTTATATTGCAGCCGATGCAGTCGAGCTGGTCGAAGTGGAGTATGAAGAACTCCCCGTTTTGACCGATCCCCACGAAGCATTGGAATCCGACGTGGTTCTTCGCGAAGACCTGATGGGCGAAGGTGGAGCGATTCCAGATGGGGCCCACGGCCCACGCAAACACCCTAACCACATCTTTACCTGGGAGGTTGGCGAGAAGGATGCGACCGAGCAGGTAATGGGGGAGGCTGACGTGGTCGCTGAAGAGATGGTGTATTACCATCGCACGCACCCATGTCCGCTCGAAACTTGTGGCTGCGTGGCTTCGATGGACAAGGTCAACGGCAAGCTCACGCTGCACGGCACGTTCCAGGCGCCTCACGCTATTCGCACAGTGGTCAGCCTGATCTCGGGCATTGAAGAGCACAATATCCGCGTGATCTCGCCCGACATCGGTGGCGGCTTTGGCAACAAGGTTGGGGCTTACCCCGGCTATGTGTGCTCGGTCGTGGCCTCGATTGTCACCGGTGTTCCGGTGAAATGGGTCGAGGACCGTATGGAAAACCTGATGACCACCGCTTTTGCCCGTGACTACTGGATGAAAGGTAAGATCAGCGCCACCAAAGAGGGTAAAATCACCGGTCTCTGGTGCCACACGACCGCAGACCACGGCGGCTTTGACGCCTGTGCCGACCCGACCAAGTTCCCGGCTGGGTTTATGAACATCTGTACCGGGTCTTACGACATTCCGACTGCGTATTTGGCAGTGGACGGCGTTTACACCAACAAAGCGCCGGGCGGGGTCAGTTATCGCTGCTCCTTCCGTGTAACCGAAGCCGCTTACTTCATTGAACGCATGATCGAGGTTCTGGCGATAGAGTTGAACATGGACGCGGCCGAGCTGCGCCGGATCAACTTCATCAAGAAAGAGCAGTTTCCCTATCAGTCCGCGCTTGGGTGGGAGTATGATTCCGGCGACTATCACACTGCTTGGGATAAGGCGCTAAATGCCGTCGATTACGAAGGGCTGCGTGCAGAACAAGATCAACGGATCGAGGATTTCAAGGCGGGCAAAACCCGAAAGCTGATGGGCATCGGCCTGACGCATTTCACCGAAATCGTCGGTGCTGGACCCGTCAAAAATTGTGATATCCTTGGTCTTGGCATGTTCGACAGCTGTGAAATTCGCATTCACCCGACCGGCTCAGCGATCGCACGCCTTGGCACCATCTCGCAAGGCCAGGGCCATGCCACGACCTTTGCACAGATCCTCGCAACCGAGATCGGTCTGCCGGCGGATAGTATTACCATCGAAGAGGGTGATACGGATACCGCGCCCTACGGTCTTGGAACATACGGCTCGCGCTCGACGCCTGTAGCGGGTGCCGCGACCGCGATGGCAGGGCGCAAGATCCGCGCCAAAGCACAGATGATCGCGGCCTACCTGCTGGAAGTGCATGACGATGATGTCGAATTCGACGTGGATCGTTTCGTGGTCAAGGGCGCGCCTGAAAAGTTCAAGACGATGAAGGAAATCGCCTTTGCCGCCTACAATCAGGCCATTCCGGGCATCGAGCCGGGTCTGGAGGCGGTCAGCTACTATGACCCGCCGAACATGACCTATCCCTTTGGCGCCTACGTCTGCGTGATGGACATCGATGTGGACACCGGTGTGACCGACATTCGCCGCTTCTATGCGCTGGATGACTGCGGCACGCGCATAAACCCGATGATCATCGAGGGCCAGGTGCACGGTGGTTTGACCGAGGCGCTGGCCGTCGCTCTGGGGCAAGAGATCGCCTATGACGAGATGGGCAACGTCAAGACCGGCACATTGATGGATTTCTTCCTGCCGACCGCATGGGAAGTGCCGAATTACGAGACCGATCACACCGTTACCCCCAGCCCGCACCACCCAATTGGCGCCAAAGGAGTCGGCGAAAGCCCCCATGTGGGCGGCGTGCCCTGTTTCTCCAACGCAGTGAATGATGCCTTCCGTGCCTTTGGCCTGCGTCACACCCATATGCCGCACGATCACTGGCGGATCTGGAAGACAGCAAACGAACTGGGCCTTCACGGCTAAGCTTCCGGCGCGCGCGGCAGGGATGGCTGCGCGCGCCTCATAAACCACTTGAGGCTCTGATGACTTGGACCGATCTCCAATCTGCACTTGTAGAACAGAACTACGTCGCCTCAGACGATCTGGCGGTGTCGCTGCATTTGGCTTTGTCATTGCGCCGCCCTCTACTGCTGGAAGGCGCGGCGGGCGTAGGAAAAACCGAAGTTGCCCGAGTACTGGCTGCGGCCCAGAACACGCAGTTGATCCGCCTGCAATGCTATGAAGGTCTGGACGCCTCTCAGGCGATCTACGAGTGGAATTACCAACGACAACTACTGGCGATCCGTGCGTCCTCTGAAGCAGGCGAGGCCGGCAAGGCGGTCGAGGATCGGATATTCTCGCGTGAGTATTTGTTGGAGCGCCCCTTACTGTCGGCGATCACGCAAGACGTTTCTCCGGTTTTATTGATCGATGAAATCGACCGCGCAGACGAAGAGTTCGAAGCTTTCCTGCTCGAAATCCTCGCTGATTACCAAATCACCGTTCCGGAGCTTGGCACCATCAAAGCCACCACTGTGCCAACAGTTATACTGACCTCGAATGGCACCCGCGACTTGTCGGACGCGCTGAGGCGTCGCTGCCTTTTCAATTATGTCGATTATCCCGACCGGACAACGGAACTCGCGATCCTAAAAGCCCGGTGTGCTGGGATTGAAGCGCAGCTGGCCGATCAGGTGATCGAGTTCGTCCAGACGCTGCGCAAGGAAGAGCTTGAGAAGGTGCCCGGAATCGCGGAGACACTGGATTTTGCCGCCGCGCTCATGGGGTTAGGGATTGCTGATCTCACGGAAAACCCGGCAGCCCTCCAAGCCACACTCACGACACTTCTAAAAACTCAGAGCGATCGCGCACATATCACTAGCGAAGTGGCACAACGCATCGCGGGGAAGGCCGCATGACCCGCGTGACCCGCTTTGCTGGCCGCGATCCCGGCGCCACGGCGCGCATGGCAGGGTTCCTGGCCCATTTGCGGGAGAATGGCCTGCGCCTTGGCGTGCAGGAAACCGAAGCAGCTCTGACGGCGTTGACCTGTGTTGAGGCAGCCAACCCTGAAGAGGCGCGTTGCGCACTCAAGGCCGTTTGCACGGGATGCAAGGACGACGCGCAGAGGTTTGATTTGTTGTTTGACAGTTTCTGGATGGATGCCAGTCGCGTGCGAACAAAGGTCATGCCGAAAATGTCGACCCACCCCAAGGGCGACGACAGCGTACATTCGTCACGAGATGCCAAAGGAGAAGACGTTGGAGGCGCTGGCGATGCGACAGCGCCAGATGGAGGTGACGGTGATGCTGAAAGTGATGGCGACGGTAAGCTGATCGCCACCGAAATGCGGAACCTGTCCCGGCGCGATCTACGTGATCTGGTACGGGCAGAAGAGATTGCCGAGGCCGAAGAAGTTGCTCGCCGCCTCGGACAAGCGCTGCGCGACCGCCGCTCCCGCCGCCGCATCGCGTCTCGTAAGGGAGACCGCCTGCATTTCCGCAAAACAATCCGGCGCAGCTTGGCGACAGGGGGCGAACCCATCCGACTCATCAAGCGCAAACGCCCTGATCGTAGCCGTAAAATCGTAGCGCTATGCGATGTTTCCGGCTCTATGACCGTCTATGCGCAAGTATTCCTGGCCTTTTTGGCCGGCCTGATGCGCGGTGATCCAACCGCCGACGCATACCTGTTTCACACACGCCTCGTGCGGATAACCGAGGCTTTACGCGATAAGGACACGATGCGCGCCATCGGACGGATGTCCTTGATGGCGGATGGGTTCGGCGGAGGTTCCAAAATCGGGGAAAGCCTGGATCGATTTGCATCTACCTACGCGCGCCGTTTCGTCGATGGGCGTTCAGTCGTGATGATCCTCTCGGACGGCTATGACACCTCTTCCCCTGACCACATTGACGCGGCGCTGACCAAGCTGCGCAAACGCGGCTGCCGCATTCTTTGGCTGAACCCGCTTAAAGGCTGGCGCGACTATGCGCCCGTCGCAGCGGGCATGACGGCAGCCTTGCCTCATTTGGACCTCTTTTCCGCCGCCAACACGCTGGCGGACCTCGCCGCGCTGGAGAAGGAGTTGGTATCGCTATGACCCCCGCTGAGTTGTTTTCATCTGACCTGGCAGAAACAGCCCAATCCCTGCGCGCCAAGGAACAACCTTTTGCCTTTGCAACAATCGTGCGCACTGCCGGAACCACCGCGGCGAAACCCGGCGCAAAGGCAATCATTGGTGCGGATGGCACCATATTGCACGGGTTTCTTGGTGGCGGCTGCACCCGTGGTGCTGTGAGGCGAGCCACCTTGGAAGCCCTCGAAACCGGCGCACCCAAGCTTGTGTCGGTTGCGCCGGAAGACTTTTTGAACGATATCGGCGTCAGTGCCGGAGCAATGGTGGAGGGCGTATTCTATGCGCGCAACGGTTGTCCCTCTCGTGGCACCATCGACATTTTTATTGAGCCCTGTCTTCCGATGCCAGAGTTGACAATACTCGGAAACTCGCCGGTCGCAGAGGCTTTGGCACAAATCGCACCAGATTTTCACTGGTCAATCTCACGTGCCGTGGATGAGGAGAATGCACTTGGAAAGATGAGTGCGATCGTCGTGGCGACGCAAGGGCAGGGTGATCTTGACGCCTTGCGCGACGCGCTTGCTTGTGAAGCAAACTATGTCGCCTTTGTGGGCAGTAAGAAGAAATTCGCTGCCCTGTCTGAAAAGCTCTCCGAAGCCGGTGTGCCCGAGGTCACACTCGCGATGGTTTCAGCCCCAGCTGGTTTGGACATTGGTGCTGTCACACCTGAAGAAATCGCGCTTTCCATCCTGGCGGAACTGATCACCGTGCGCAGGAATTCCGTAGAAAGGAACCCAAATGCGTAAACTTTTCAAAATCTTAACTCGTGGTTTCAAGCCATCTACAGAGCAGGCTGAGGTGCTTGCCACGATTAAATACCCCTGTTGCTGAACAAAGAAAGGAACCGCTATGGAACTGGCCGACGAAATTATCATCGATGCCCCTAGGGATGTGGTTTACGCAGCTTTGAACGACCCCGAGATACTTAAACGTTGTATTCCCGGGTGCGAAGAACTGATCAAGAAATCCGACACCGAACTTGAAGCCAAAGTTGTACTCAAAGTTGGCCCCGTGAAAGCGAAATTCAGCGGAGATGTGGTGCTCAAAACCGATGGCGCGCCAGAGACGTTTTCGCTGGAAGGCCAAGGCAATGGTGGCCCGGCTGGACATGCAAAAGGCGGAGCCGACGTCACACTGACTGAAAATGGGTCTCAGACCATTCTGCGCTACGAAGCCAAGGCCGTGATCGGCGGCAAGCTGGCGCAACTTGGGAGCCGTCTTATCCAGAGTACAGCAAAGAAACTCGCCGCCAAATTCTTCAAGTCCTTTGCAGACGTCATGTCGGAAGAACCCGTTTCTTGATCCACACATCCTGAACACCGGGTTGATGTCCTTGGCCATGCAGATGGCCTGCTAAACGCTGGTAAGCAGTTTGTTCTGATCACATCGATCAGTATCAAGGGCTGAGCGGCGCGCGAAGTAGGTTCGCTCGCCGTTGTCTCTTCAAGCGGGAGGATGGTCGGCTATATCTCCAATGGCTGCATTGACCGGGACATCCGACTACAGGTGGTCTCGGTGCTTGAAACGGGCGGCACGGCCAAAAAAGGATCCGATACGTTGAAGGCTCTTCTTTCTTTGCTCTCAAGCTCCCATGCGGGACGTCTTTGCAGCTGTCTCTGAATGCTAGTCCAGAACCAAAGAACATTCATACTGCCTAAAAAAGTCCGCATAGCGGCCGCCGGGACAGCTGATCAGAAGTCAATCTCCACACCCGGCAGATTCAGCTCTTTCATCATGTCACGCAGTTCTTGCCGGGCGGCGATGTTCGAGATGTTCAGCTGTTTGACGCCGATGTCCTTCAGGTCCAACAGGGTCAGTCCGCGTGGAAATAGTTCGCGGAAGATAACCCTCTCGGAAAAGCCCGAGGCGACGCGGAAGCCGATGCGCTGGGAAAGCATCTCGATCGCGCGCTGCATCTTTTCCTTGTTGACCATGCGCTGCGTACCGACCCGGTTGCGGACAACGACCCAGTCGATCGGCTTCAGCCCCGCCTGTGCCCGCAGTTGACGAGCGTTCCAGACCATTTCGGAATAGACGGACGGGCCAAGGATTTTTTCGCCCTTCGAGTCGATCCGCGCCAAAAGGTCAAAGTCAATGAAACTGTCGTTCAACGGGGTGATCAGCGTGTCGGCCAGCGAATGTGCCACCTGACTCAGACGGGTGTGAGAACCCGGGCAGTCGATCAGAATAAAGTCGCTGTCGCTTTCCAGCTGGGATACGGCAGCAGACAGGCGATGGTCATAGATGTTCTCGCCCGGTTTCAACGTCGCGGCATCGATCTCGGGCAGGTCGTGATGGCGCGGGCTGGGCAGGGTCAGGTCCGAGCTTTTGAGGAAATTGTTGCGGTTCTCGAAGTATCGTCCCAGACTGCGCTGACGCAGGTCCAGATCCAACGTGCTGACCTTGTGTCCCAATCGGGCCAGCGCGGTCGCCACATGCATCGACACGGTCGATTTGCCTGCGCCACCCTTTTCGTTCCCGACCACAATGATATGTGCCATGCTTGTATTCCCAAGTCCCGCCGTGCTTCACTACACGTTGTTGTCAGCCACTATATGTTGTGTCGGCGGCGAAGGAAAGAACCTCAAGCGGCGCTTTCGGGCAATATCAGACTCTATTCGGGAAAACCTAACGCTGCGCACGAGTTACACAGAGCGCTTGCCATTGCAATGGCACTGATTCACTGTCGACAAACGGTTTCGGCAAGGAGATTTTTGCTTGGAGCACCTGTTCCTGAACGTTTTGAACGTGGTTCTGCCCGTCCTGATCTGCGCTGGAATTGGCTATGTTCTTGCCGTGATTCAGGCGCCTTTCGACAACAAGGTCATTGGTGGGATCGTTTCAAAAGTAGGCTATCCGACATTGATCATTTCTCATCTGTCGAACACCAAACTGGCCGTGGGCACGTTTCTTGACATGATGGCGGCCGCTGCCCTTGCGGTGGCCGGTTTCGGGGTGTTGGGGTATGTCGTGCTCAAGGTTCTTCGCTTGCCGGTGAGGGCATTTCTGACGCCGTTGATGCACGGGAATGTCGGCAACATCGGCCTGCCAATCACTTTGCTGGCGCTGGGCGATGCAGGTATGGCCTATACCATGGCGTTCGTGGTGGTTGTGCTGATCAGCATCTTTACCGTCGGCATGTGGATCCCGGCCGGAGAATTCTCGCCCAGGAAATTGGCGACGTCCCCGATTATCTACGCCGTGGGCCTCGCCCTGATCCTGATGGCAACGGGGCAAAGCCTGCCGCAACCGGTCGCAAAGTCCTTTGACATCTTGGGTGGATTGTCGATCCCGCTCATGCTGCTGACCCTGGGGCATACGCTCGCGACGCTGCGTGTGAAAAGCCTGGGTCGCGCGGTTCTGCTGACGGCCCTGCATCTGGCGATGGCGGTTGCAATTGCCAGTGTTCTGATCTGGTTGTTTGGTTTCACGGGAACCGAGCGGGGTGCGCTGATCCTGTGTTGCCTGATGCCTTCATCCGTGGCGACTTATCTGTTTATCGACCAGCATGTTCCGGAATACGGGCCGGATGTGGCGGGGTTCATTCTTGTCTCGACGCTCAGCACTTTGCTGGTGCTGCCCGTTGCGCTGTCATACTGGATCTGATGCAACCCTATGCGCAGGGCCAGAAATCGTTAAACTGATGATGTTTGTATTCAAACTTCTTGGTCAGTGGGTGTTTTATGGGCGATGAGAGCTCGGTCAGTGTATCTCCGCAGTCCCGCGCCCGTGTGGTGCTGGCGATGACGGCCATCTGCATGATGGTCGTGGGGTTCAACACCACTGCTGTGACCACCATATTGCCCAATCTCAGGGCCGAATTCGATTTGACCCCGTCAGGTTTGCAATGGGTTATGGCCACGTATTCCGTGACCAGCGCCACGCTTGTCTGCATCGTCAGCCGGCTGGGTGACATTACCGGCAAGATGGGCGTGTTCTTTTTTGGCATGATCGTCTTTGCAATCGGGTCTGCCTTTGCCCTGTTGGCGCAGGACGGGGCGATGCTGCTTATCGGGCGCGGCGCGCAAGGCGCGGGCGCGGCTGCTTTGTTCGGCACGTCCCTGTCATTGTTGACGGCGGCCACGCCCGAAGAGCAGCGCGCCAGCGTTACCGGCATCTGGGGGGCGATTGTCGGTCTGGCGATCGGTGTCGGGCCCATCGTCGGTGGCGCTTTCGGCCATTATGTCAGCTGGCGCGCCGTCTTTGCAGCCGACCTGGTTCTGTTGGCTGTGGCCTTTGCCATCGGGCTGCATGTCAGCAAACGGAAATACGTTCCCGATACCCGTCTTGCCGGGGCAAAGTTCGATTATGCGGGGGCCGTTGCCATTCTGTTTTTCCTCGGGCCATTGTCCTTTGCGCTCAGCAACGGGGAAAACGGCGGGTGGACTTCGCCTTTGACACTGGTGCCGCTGGTCGTGGCGGCCGTGTCGACAATTGCCCTTGTCATCGTATCCCGCCGCAGCGACGACCCTTTGATCGAGCTTCGGTACTTTCGCCATCCGCGTTATCTGATGGCCGCGGCGGGGATGTTCTTTACTGGCTTCACGCTGTTCTGCTTCTTCGTCTATTTCAATACATTCGTCCAATCGCCCGATGCCTTTGGGTATTCGTCCATCGATGCGGGTCTGGCGATCATGCCGCTCAGCCTCAGCATGTTTGTGATCTCGGTCACCGCACCCCGCTTTCTTGCCCCCTACAGCTTTCAATGGCCGATCGCCATTGGCCTGGGGGCGATGGCCTGCGGGTTCCTGCTGCTGATGACAACAACGAACACAACGCAGTTTTCCGAAATCTGGTGGAAGTTGCTGATCGTCGGTGTCGGGTTGGGCATCTGCTTTTCGCTGTTGCCACGTCTGGGCCTGCGCCTGCTGCCCGAGCAGCATGTGGGGCAGGGTTCGGGGGTCATCAACGCCTGTCTCTATTTCGGAGCAACTCTTGGTGCCGTGGTGGGCGGTCTGGCCGAAGCGATCACCAAACGCCGAGGTCTGTCCGAGGTGATCGACGCGCTGCCTGCCGGGTCAATCCAGCGCGAGGATCTGGCCCATGCGCTGGCACATGGAACGCCGAACCAGATACAGCAATTGATCTCGGGGATGGATCCGTCTGCGGGAGATACATTTGCGAAGGCCCTGCGGGATGTGCAGGACAACGCCTTTGACAATGCCATGTTGGTTGCCGCGATTGCGGCGCTGGCCGGAATGACGCTGGCGCTGATGTTGCTGCGCGGACCGGTTCCCCCTGTACACAGTGCGGCGGAATTGACCCGCAATCCGCGACAACCAAGCTCCTAACCGCCGAGGTAAACCCCTTTCTGAGGGCGAAAAAAGACCTTCTGATCGTGTAGCTTGCCCAGAAGTTCGTGAATACGCCGCAACGTGTCTTCCCGGTCGGTCCTGCTATCCTCTGGTTCATCCGAAGCGGCATGTGACAACGAAGCGATCGAGTCGCGCAACGCCGTTTCAATCAGATCCATATCATCGACTGAAAGCTCGATCATGTCGTTGTACTGGGGCATGTCCGGGTCTCCGTGGAAGCTGAGGGTTGTTCACACGGAGTGTAACATCACTGGGTCTTTGCAAAAACGCATCTTGTCCGGTTTCGCGTCCATAAGACACATGGAAGCTTCCAGAAAAAAGGCCGCCCCCAAGGGACGGCCTTTCGAAATCGAAACAAGTCAGACTTAGAAGCCCAGACCTTCGTATTTCTTTTTGAACTTCGACACGCGGCCGCCGGCGTCCATCAGGCGCGACGAACCACCAGTCCATGCAGGGTGCACGGAGGGGTCGATTTCCAGAGCCAGCTGGTCGCCTTCGGCGCCCCAGGTGGATTTCATCTGAACCACTGTGCCATCGGTCATTTTGACGTCGATGACGTGATAATCGGGATGGATGTCTTTTTTCATCTTTCCGTTCCTTACGCTTCGGCGCCAGCCTTGGGCTTGTAGTTCGTGACCTCTGCGATACGCGCGGACTTACCGCGGCGGGTGCGCAGATAGTACAGTTTGGCGCGACGAACGCGGCCACGGCGGACAACGGTGATGCTGTCGATGTTGGTCGAATACAGCGGGAACACACGCTCCACGCCTTCGCCGAACGAAATCTTGCGAACGGTGAACGAACCGGCAATGCCATTGCCGTTGTTGCGCGCGATGCAGACGCCTTCGTAGTTCTGCACACGGGTGCGCGACCCTTCGGTCACCTTATAGCCGACACGAATGGTGTCACCGGCCTTGAAGTCGGGGATGTCTTTCCCCAGGGCGGCAATCTGTTCCGCCTCAAGCTGTGCGATAAGATCCATCGCAGGTACTCCTATATGCTCGTGGTTGGCCCACGAAGTTTGGGCACGGCCTGAGAGCTCTTGGTCTTCACCGGGTCCTGCATGCAGCCCGCCAGAGGTCAGATCGAATGTTCCTTTGGTCTGGTTTGATCTGACACATCCCCGCCGAAGAAAGCCGGGCTTTAAGCCGATAATCAAACCAATAGACCGGAGTCGCAGAATACGGCACCGGATTGCGGTCGTTTAAGGGTATTGAGTGCCGGGATCAAGAACAAATCGTATGACGAAGCAGTGGGAATCCGCCTTTCGAAAATCCCACCGTTGCCACGGCGGTCAGATCAGGCATTCTGAAGGAAATTGAAAGAGCAGAAATTTCAGACAGGACCTCATGATGCGAATTGCACTTATGCTGACGATTGCAGCCGCTTTGCTTATGTCGTGCGGGCGCGGCGGCCCGAAACCGCAGGTCGTGGAACCCACGCCGGGTGTGGACAGGACAGCGCCGTCCGTAATCTATCCTGATTTTGGGGACGCCGATCCGCATGACTGGGAGGGCCGTCACCCCGGCTTGTATCCGATCCACGGGCTTGACGTCTCGCGCTGGCAGGGACCGATAGACTGGCGCACAGCCAAAGCTTCGGGCGTAAGCTTTGCGTTTTTGAAAGCAACCGAAGGCGGCGATGTGGCGGATCCATTATTCGACGACCACAGGCGCGGTGCTCAGGCGGCGGGCGTGCCGTGGGGGGCTTATCATTACTATTATTTCTGCCGATCGGCCCGGGAACAGGCGCGTTGGTTCATTCAGAACGTCCCGAAAGGGGCAGATCTGCCGCATGTTCTTGACATGGAGTGGACGCCGCATTCCAAGACCTGCACGTTGCGGCCCGATGGCAGAACCGTCCGCGCCGAAGCGCAGCGCTTTCTGGACATTCTCGAACGGCATTATGGCCGGCGTCCCATCGTCTATACGACAGTGGATTTCTTTGCGGATACGGATATCGGGCGTTTGCCCAAAACCGAGTTCTGGTTGCGATCCGTCGCAGGCCATCCGCGTCAGGTCTATCCCCGCACGGTCTGGCGGTTTTGGCAATACACCGGCACCGGGCTGGTGCCGGGGGTTCAGGGCAGGGTGGACATCAACACGTTCAACGGCACCCCAGAAACTTGGGCCAGCTGGAAAGCGCGCCGCTAGTTTTGTGACGTTCCGTAGGTTTCGATAGTGCCGCCCCCGACCAAGTGGTCCAGCCGCCGTTCGCGTTCATCACCAAAGGCGTTGCGCACCCAGAACGATTCACCCGCGGTCAGTTCGCGCCGCTCGAAACCGCGTGCGCGCAGGCAGCGATCAACCTGATCGATTTCGCCCTGTTGGCGCAGTTCGTCCTGAAATGGCGCGGTGACCGCAGGCCCGATGATGATGCCCCAAAGCAGGATATTTGTTGCATAACCGCCGATTACGGCGCTGTTGCCGCCCTCGTCAGCTTCCTGAGAGCAGGAGTCAACGGCAACCTTCGCAGAGTGCAGATTGTGACCGGCTTGCGTCGGAACCGACATCCCAAGCGGTTTGGTGGTACAGGCGGAGGCAACCAGTAACGTGCCAAGCAATAACTTTTTCATAATGCCTTCTATTTCACTTCTTATTACCCAAAAACTAATGGGGCATGGAAGTGAATAAGTTCAGGTGCGTTCAACTTCAAATGGCATTCTGACAAACATCGAAACTGAGGCATCCCGGCCACAACGAGCGGGTCTAGCCCTAGGATTCTGATCTGGCTTTGACGTATTCTGCCCAGATATCAGGACGCCGTAAGCGCGTGATGTCTTGTGCCATTTTTTGCCGCCATTCCGCGATCCGGCCATGATGGCCCGACATCAGAATCTCGGGGATCGGGCGCCCTTTCCAATCTGCGGGGCGGGTATACTGGGGGTGCTCCAGCAAACCCGAGGCAAAACTTTCTTCTTCGGTCGAAGCCTGATTTCCAAGCACTCCGGGAATCAGCCGTACCGTGGCATCGATCAGGGCTTGTGCCGCGATTTCGCCGCCGGTCATGACGAAATCACCCAACGACACCTCTTGCACGCCATAATGTTCCAAAACGCGCTCGTCCACGCCTTCAAAACGACCGCACAGAAGGGTCATGCCGTCACAACGAGCAAGATTCTGCATCATGCTCTGGTCCATGCGACGCCCGCGCGGGCTGAGGTAGATCAGCGGCCAGTTCCCTTGAATGCCCGCCATCGCATGTTCGATCGCGTCACCCAGAACATCGGCCCGCAGAACCATGCCCGCGCCACCCCCGGCCGGGGTGTCATCAACGTTGCGATGTTTGCCTATACCGAACTGTCGCAGATCCACTGTTTCCAGTTGCCAAAGCCCTTCCTGCAAGGCTTTGCCTGTCAGGCTTTCGCCAAGAACACCGGGGAAGGCGGACGGGAACAAAGTGATGATCTTGGCTTTCCAGACCCCGTGCAGATTAGGGCTCGGAGTCATCAGCTCGCGTGGTTTCAGGGAAGGACGGATCGCCTTGCGGCCATGGGATCTGCTGGGTTTCTCTGTCATGTCTGGCGGGCCAGTTCGTTCTGTGCGGATTGAATCAGTGCTTTCTTCTGGGTGATCATGGCGGCGTCGTCCAGCGAGGATCGGTTCAGCGCCAGGATTTCCTGTAGCACATCGTCTGAAAATGTTGGCGTGCCATGTGCAGGCCCGACAAGTTGTGACGAAAGCTCGGGTGGCAGGTTCAGAAATTCGGCCAAGGGCGCACCTGCACCAAGGCGGTGGTTCTGCAACGCCTCCATCCACTCTGTTCTGACCGTGACGGATGGCAACCGATTCCGGACGGCATCAGCGGTTTCCTGAAGCGATGGCAAATGGGCAAGGTCAGAGGAAAAGGCGTCCAAGTCCTGCACCATGCGTGATTTCTGCAAGTCGTGTGCCCACAGGCTCCGCAGCCATTGATCGCGGGCGCGCAAGGATATGTAGATCGTGATGTCGGTTTCATGACCCAGGAACCGACGCCGCACGACGCTGATCAGAGTTTCCGCCAGTTCCGGCGCGGCACCGTAACCTTCACGCTTGTTTCTGCTGGGGCGCAAGCCTGCGAAATTCTCTTCGCTCAGGATCAACCCCCGGCGTGCGCCGAAATCCAGATCGTCCAGAAACGCATGCAGGTGACTTCCAAAACCCGCCAATGTGGAATCCAGCCGGTAAAGCGAGTGACGCGTGGCCGCCTCGCTCAAGCCGCTGTTGCGCGTCTTGTAGGGCAGAACCAATGCGAAGCGGGGCCAGATCAGTTTCCGGTTTTCATGGAGGAAGGACTGTGCTGCGGTCATGCCTGTTTTGTGCAGGCCCAGATGCAGCAGGACCCGCCGCATCAGATCAGGCCTTCGGGCGGGTCGGCCACGATACGGCCTTGTTCCAGATCTACCGTGGGTACAACTTGCATCGTGAAAGGCAGCAAAACCGTGGTTTTCAGGCCCGGCCCGTGCAATTCCAACAAGTCCGCGGCGCCGTGGTTCTGCACCGATTTGACCTTGCCCAGCAGGGTGCCTCCGGTGTCATAGACATCCAGCCCGATCAGGTCGTTGTGGTAGAATTCATCATCGGGCAGCGACGGCAGCTGATCGCGCCTTGCATAAAGGCGCAACCCATTCAGGGCATCCGCCTGTTCCTTGGTTTCAACGCCACCAAGGCGGGCCGCGAATCCGTTCTTGATGGTGCGCGTCAATACCACCGGATAACGCTCTTTGCCCGCTTCATCGGTCAGCGGCGAATAGGTCTCGATATCTTCGGGAACGGCGCAAAAGCTTTTCAGCCTCACCTCGCCTCGCACACCGTAAGCCCCCGCGATGCTGCCGACGCAGATCAGATCACTCATTGGCTGCCCCAGTCGTCAAACATATCCCGTTTCTCCATTCGCCAAGCCCGTTGCAGGCTTCGCGCTGGTTGTTGCGCTCGAAGAACACGCCCACAATAAAGGCGATCAACAGCAGAATGGGAAGTCGTATCAATCCGAACATGAGGCCTTACCGTGTTTCGATCGTCAGGCCCTGCGCCCGGGTTTCCCAGCCGACCTGTTCCAGTTCAGGTGTATCCGACATCTGTTCCGGCCGGCCGACACAGAAATAGCCGATCAGGCGCCAGGTTTCAGGAACATTCAGATCGCGCTTCATCTGGTCGGGGTCCAGAATGGAAACCCAGCCCAAGCCCAGCCCTTCCACCCGAAGTGCAAGCCAGAACAAAGTGATCGCGGACACGACAGAGTAGCGCCGCATCTCGGGCATCGTGCCGGCGCCCAGCCCCAGCCCTTTTTCGGTGCTGTCGTCGCAGAAGACGGCCAGTTGCACAGGTGCTTCCTGCATCCCGGAAAGCTTCAGCCTGCTGTATAGCTGCGCCTTGTCCCCCGAGTAGCCCGCCAAAGCGTGGTCATTGGCGGTGCGAAAATTCTTCAGCGCTGCGGCCCTTGCCGCTTCGCTTTCGACGCGGATCACGCGCCAGGGTTCGCTGAGCCCCACTGAAGGGGCCAGTCGAAATGCGTCGAGGCAGCGCGCCAGCACTGCCTCGTCAATCGCATCGGTGCGGAACCGGCGCACATCCCGCCGGAGCCGCAACAACAGGTCGAACTGCGTGCGAAAATCGTCTGTAAAGGGGTGATCCCGCACGCGTGCGCCTGCTTATTCTTCTGCTGCAGCTTCTTCTGCCGGAGCAGCAGCGGCTTCGGCTGCTTCAGCGGCCTTGGCGGCTTTCTCTTCGGCGCGCTCCTGGGCTTTCTTGCCCGGAGTTCCCTTGTTGGGGTTGTTGCGCTCGGCTTTGTCACGGGCACCGGCCGCTTCCAGCATACGTGCGATACGGTCGGTGGGCTGTGCGCCCTGATCCAGCCAGTACTGGATGCGCTCCATGTTCATTTTCACGCGCTCTTCGCTGTCTTTCGGCAGCAGCGGGTTGTAGGTGCCCAGTTTCTCGATGAAACGGCCATCGCGCGGCATACGGCTGTCAGCCGCAACGATGCGATAGAAAGGACGTTTTTTCGAGCCGCCGCGGGCGAGACGAATTTTCATTGCCATGGTGGTATCTCCTTTGAATGGCGTTACTGGGATTTCCCAGTCAATTCTGGTGTTTCTTGTGGTGTCGGATGACTTCCTGAATGATGAAATTCAGGAAAGCCTTGGCGAAATCGGGGTCCAGGTCGGCCTCATTCGCCAGGTCTTCTAACCGTGCGATCTGCGCAGCTTCGCGCGAGGGATCGGACGGGGGAAGGTCGTGTTCGGCCTTGAGCTTGCCAACGGCCTGCGTGTGCTTGAACCGCTCGCCCAGCGTATAGACAAGGATCGCGTCCAGCCTGTCGATGCTTTCGCGATGCTCTTTCAACAGCGTGGCAGCCTGTGTCACGGGGTTGGTCATTGGCCGGTCCTTTCGGTGGTCAAGTCAATCTGCGGATGGCGCCAGATCTGAGCGTGCTTGCCCAGAAGTTCGGCATTCTCAAGCTCCAGCGTTGCACCAAGCCGTTCAGCCAAAGCGCGCGAACGATCATTTGCATGGGCGATGTACGAAATCACGCCGTTCAGGCCATGATGCCGGGCGGCATGATCACGCGCAGCCGATGCAGCTTCAAAGGCCAGCCCCTTGCCTTCGGCCTCTGCCATCAGCGTCCAGCCCAGCTCGGGCTCCGCCCAGCCGGGTACGTAGATCATGCCTGCCCAGCCGACGAATGTGCCGCCGGCCTTTTCGGTCAGGTGCCACAGGCCATAACCCCGCAACGCCCAATGACCCAGCCGGTTCGACAATGAGCTCCAGCATTCGCGCGCATCCCTGGGGCCGCCCACCATATGGCTGCGCTGGGTCGCGAAGAATGCGGTCATCGCGGGCAGGTCATCCAGATGCGGCGCGCGCAGGATCAGGCGTTCGGTTTCAATTGTGGGAATGGTGAAAGAGGTCATGCGTATGCCTCCATTCCGCCATTCACCAGATCCGAGGGCGCCGGGTGCCGCCAGATTTCGGATTTTCCGAACTTGGGGTGGTCATAGTGATACTCGAACTGCGCGCCCAGACGCTTGGCCACGGCCTTGCTGGCGTGATTGTCCAGGTCGATCAGTGAGATCGCGGTTTCCCAGCCCAATATATCATAGGCGTAGGCGCGTGCAGTCAGCGCGGCCTCGGTCGCATAGCCCTTGCCGGTGGCGTGGTTCAACAGGGTCCAGCCAACTTCGGGTTCCGGCCAGCCTTCGGGAAACCAAAGCCCGATCCGCCCGACATAGGTGCCAGTGTCTTTTTCATCGACGCTCCAATACCCATAGCCGCGCAAGGCCCAGTGCCCCAGCAGCGAGGCGACCACCCGCCAAACCTCGTCCCTGCGCAGAGGGCCGCCGACGAACTTGGCCGCATCGCTTGCAAAGAAGGCGGTGTCCGCATCGATATCGGCCTCGGACGGCGCGCGCAGGATCAGGCGTTCGGTTTCCAGCGTCGGGATCGGCATCGCGAATGTCATGCCTGCACCTCGCGGTAGCGCCAGACATGCTGGGTTGGCCCAAAGGCGCTTTCTGCATCGGCATCACGCGCTGCGCCCAGTCGTTGGGCAAGCGCGTTCGAACGGGTGTTGGATTGCGAAACATAGCTTACGAACTGCCCCGATCCCAGCAGGTCAAATCCGAAATCACGCACGGCGGCGCAAGCTTCGGTGGCATAGCCCTGCATCCGGTGTTCAGCGCCGAACATATAGCCAAGTTCCGGTTCGCGATCATCCCATTCCAAGCCCAGAACGACGAAGCCAATTGCCCGATCATCACCCTTGAGCGTGACCGAGAACAGGCCGTGACCATGCAGAAGCCAGCCCGCGGTATAATAGGAAAACTCGGTCCACGCGGCTTGCGCTGTGTCACCAAAGCTGTCCTTGCAGATCGACGTCCACACCGGCAGGTCGTCCAGAGTGGGCACGCGCAGGACCAGCCGCCGGGTCTGAATGACCGGCAGGGCTGCGCGATTTTGCGCTGCTGCCATCGCCGCCTTTCCGGACGGGGGCTGGGTACAGCGTGCGGGGGTCACTTTTTCTTTCCGAACCCGCTCAGGCCCGGTGGCAGACCCATGCCGCCGCCCAGACCGGGCATCTTGCCGCCCATGGCCTTGGCTGCCTGTTCCAGCGCCTTGGGATCCATGCCTGCGGCCATCTCCTCGGGGCTGGGGCCGCCTTTGCCGAACATGCCTTTCATGGCCTGTTTCAGCATCTTGCCTTTGCCCATCTTGCCCATCTTCTTCATCATGTCCGACATCTGCCGGTGCATCTTGAGCAGCTTGTTGAGGTCGCTGACCTCCATCCCGGACCCCGCCGCGATGCGTTTCTTGCGGCTGGCCTGAAGGATCTGCGGGTTGGCGCGTTCGCGCTTGGTCATCGACTGGATCATGGCGATCTGCTGGCGCAGGATCCTGTCGTCCAGACCGGCCTGATCCATCTGCTTGGCCATCTTGCCCATGCCCGGCATCATGCCCATCATGCCCTGCATGCCGCCCATCTGGATCATCTGTTCCAGCTGCATCTTCAGGTCGTTCATGTTGAACTGACCCTTGACCATACGCTTCATCATGCGCTCGGTCTGTTCCATCTCCATCGTTTCCTGGGCCTTTTCGACCAGGGCAACGATGTCACCCATGCCCAGAATCCGACCGGCGATCCGGTCCGGCTCGAATGTTTCGAGCGCATCCATCTTCTCGCCCAGACCGACAAAGCGGATCGGCTTGCCGGTAACCGCGCGCATCGACAGGGCCGCACCACCGCGCCCGTCGCCGTCCATCCGTGTCAGGACCACGCCCGAGATGCCGACCTTGGCGTCGAACTCCTCGGCCACCTCGACAGCGACCTGACCGGTCAGGCCGTCGACCACCAGCAGCGTCTCGCGCGGGTCAACGGCGTTGCGGACCTGTTCGACCTCATCCATCAGGACTTCGTCGATGTGCAGACGACCCGCGGTGTCGAGCATGTACACGTCGTAACCACCCAGCGTCGCCTGCTGTTTGGCGCGCTTGGCAATATCGACAGGTTTCTGGCCGGGAACGATCGGCAGCGTATCGACGCCGACCTGCGTGCCCAGAACGGCCAACTGATCCATCGCCGCCGGGCGGTAGACGTCCAGCGAGGCCATCAGGACCTTTTTGCCCTCTTTCTCTTTCAGACGTTTCGCCAGCTTGCCGGTGGTCGTTGTCTTACCCGAACCCTGCAAGCCGACCATCAGGATCGGCGCGGGCGGGTTGTCGATCTTCAGCGCACCGGGGTCTTCCTCGCCACGCAGGGTGTCAACCAGAGCGTCATGCACGATCTTGACGACCTGCTGACCGGGGGTGATCGACTTGGTAACGGCCTGACCGGTGGCCTGGCTTTGAACTTTCTTGACGAATTCCCTTGCAACCGGCAGCGAGACGTCGGCCTCAAGCAGGGCAACGCGGACCTCACGCAGGGCGGTTTTGACGTCTTCTTCAGACAGGGCGCCCTGTTTGGTCAACCGGTCGAAGACGCCAGAGAGGCGTTCGGATAGATTTTCAAACATGCCTGCGGCCTCCTTAGCCGGTTCTGATTTGGCGCCCCTTAGATAAGGGCAGACGGGTCAATGCACAAACGCCCCCACGGGCGAAACTCGCTGGTGGGGGGCGATCCCTGAACGACTCAAGGGACCGGAAGATCGAAAGGCTTCCGGATGTTGGGGCGTCATCTACGCCTCTGGGCCGTGTGAGTCAAGATAAGCTATGTGAGTGTCACATTGCGGGCTATTCTGCGTGATTGAAGCTGAGGGAGGGGGCGATGAAGAATGGTCTGCCGCGAAAGACGACCGACTATGTCGGCGAAGTGACCAACACCGATATATGGTCCGGATTCGAGATCCGGCCCAGCGACGTCTTTGTGTGCACACCGCCCAAATGCGGTACCACTTGGACGCAAACACTGGTGCGCATGCTCATCACCGAAACGGCCGACCCCGGCGTGTACGACAACAGGGTCTCACCGTGGCTTGATTGCAGTTTTCGCGATCGGGTCGCGCAGGCGGATGAACTGAGCGCGCAAAGCCATCGGCGCTGTATCAAAACACATACCCCGCTTGATGGAATCGCATTCTCGCCAAATGCGCAATATCTGGTTGTTCACCGTCATCCGGTTGACGTTCATTTTTCGATGCGCCGCCATGTCGAGAATATGAAGCATAACTGGCTTGATTACCTGTTCCCCAACGATCTGTCGGAAGCTTTCGACATGTTTTTGAACCGGCCCGCGTCATCCAAGGGCACAGATGACCTGACCCTCAGATCGATCATTCATCACTTCCATTCCTTTTGGATGTATCGCGACCTGCCCAACATCCATTTTCTGCACTATGCCGAGCTCAGCCGGGATCTTCCGGGACAGGTCGCGCGGCTTGCACGGATCATGGACATCGAAATTAACCCGGATCTGGTCAAGGACATAGCCGGGGCCGGCAGTTTCGGATCGATGAAAAACAATGCCATACGTCTGGAGCAAACCCCCGGATTCACCAGTGGGTTTCACGACTTTGCGCAGTTCTTCTCTTCGGGCACAAGCAACAAGTGGGAAGGCAAACTGACCGAGCAGTATATGGCGCGATATGACGCCTGCATGTCCCGGCTGGTCTCAGCCGAAGAACGATTGTGGTTGGAACGCGGCCTGGCCTCTTAATTCGTCCCGACTTCACGACGGTTTTGGCCGGTCTTAGATGGAAGCCAGTCATTCACCGCCTCGGCCAACCGGTGAGAGCCGGAGCCGCTGGAAAACGCTTCGACAATGGGATGGCGACCCGCGCTCATGCCTTTCTCAAGAACAAGGACCGGGCGATACAGCGTCGAGGTGCGGTTTTTGCCACGGGATGTCGTGCTTTCGATTTCTGCGTGGGACAGGTTGGACAGTTTGTGTTCAACCGCTTCATACCCAAAAACCGATTGGCGGCGGATCAGGATACTGTCTTTGTGCCGATCCAGAATGATCTGAACCCGTCTTACGAAAGCGCAAAACGCACCAAACCCAAGACCGCCTCCGCCAAGGGCGAAGATCAGGCCGAACCAGATGCCTTCGCCGCCCGTGCTCATCAGAAAAATACCGGGGCCGACAAAGGCCAGAATGAAAATGACCAGCGTGATACCGATGAACCAGGGCGTATTGGCGATGATCAGTTGGTTCGGGGTGTCTCGGGTCACTTTCATGGCGGTACGCTAGCACCGTTCCAACACCCTGTTCCAGTTTGTTTCATCACCGTCTTGCGTGAAATCAGGCTGAAACGCGCAGGGCCAGGGCAGCGCCGTCCTTGATCTCGGGCCGTGTGGTTGGCGGGGTCAAGGCCGGGTTCGGCGCGCCAGACACTGACTGCGCCTGTGATACGACCTTCATTCGGGCGGGTCTCACCCACGCAATTGTATGTCTCGCGCTTGAATTCCAAGTTTTGTTGCGCGATGAGCAATCCAAAAAAGCGAGGGCTTCATGGACGCTTCATCCACCTATCAGGACACTTTGCCGCTGAGTTCGGACGCATTGCTTGCGCAGATGGAAGATTGGGGGCTGACCTATCGCCTGCATACCCATGTGCCATTGCGTACGGTCGAGGATGCAAAGGCGGTCGAAGACCAGTTCATGACACCCGGAGAGAACGCGCTGAGGGTCAAGAATCTGTATTTGCGCGACAAGAAAAAGCGCAATTATCTGGTGACCTTGGAACAAAGCCGCGAGATTGATCTCAAAGCTTTGGGGGCCGAGTTGGACATAGGCAACCTGTCCTTCGGCTCGGCGGACCGGCTGTTTCAGAATCTCGGCATACGCCCCGGCGCGGTCAGCCCGCTGGCGATGATCAACGGTGTTCAGAATGATGTCAGGTTCTTCATGGACGCGGCCGCACAGCAGGCCGAGGTGATTTACATGCACCCCCTTGTCAACGACCGCACCGTGGCCCTGACGCGGGCCGACATGATGGCCTTTTTCGAGCGCATCGGCTGCGCGGTCACGTGGTTGCCCTGATTACATCAGCGCCTCTTTCAATGCGGCGGCAACATGCGCGGCTGACGGGTTGACGAACAGATGCCCGTCAGCTTCGAACACCGGATCGTCCAGGTGGTTGGGAAAAGCCAGTGGAAGCTCGGTACAGGCCAGCAGGATCGCGGTTCCGGGGCTGGCGTGCTTGTCGCAAAACGCCAGCAGTCTGGCGCGGGCGATGTCAGACGCACCACCGTAGAAATCACTGTCGATCATGGCCTGCATCTGGGAAATCTCGGGTTCGGGCAACCGTTCATTCGCCGTAATGCCTTCGGCGGCCAGTCGATCCGCATAGTTGGTGGCCTGCATCGTCACGGTTGTTCCCAGGACCAGAGCCCGTGATGCGCCGGTACCTGCCGTCGCCTCGGCGGTTGCGTCAAAGATGCTGAGGATCGGCATCGAGACACCCTGCCGTATCGCGTGAAGCCGCGCATGGGGGGTGTTGGACGCGATAATGCCAAAATCGCACCCGGCGCGTTCGAGAGTCAGCAGGGCGTCGCGGAACACCGCGTCAAAATCCGCCCAGCTTGCCTCATCACCGGCGACACCGCGCAGGGCGCGCGTTCTGGCCTGCGTAACGGATTCGATGGTCATTGGTGGGATCGGCAAAGGCGAACCATGGCCGCGTTCCGCGTGATAACGCCCGGCCCCTTCGGCAATCGCCCGGTAGTAATCGACGGTCGAGGCCCAGCCCACACCGCCCAGAATGCCGATTTTCTTCATGTGGCCCATCCAGTCTGCCTGTTTGCTCGCATGCAGACTGGACGTTTCCACGCTCGTTGGCCAGAGGCGATCAGGCAGCAAGCTCCGCAAGCGCCTTGTGGGCACTTTCCAGAGCCGCATCCGGGTTCACGGCCATCTGATCCGCGGCGATGACGTCGACGTCATGAATGCCGATGAAGCCCAGAACGTGGCGCGCGTAATTGGTGGCGAAATCAGCTTCGGATCCGACAGGAACACCGCCCGATGCGATAGCCAGAATGGCACGTTTCCCTTCCAGCAGGCCTTTGGGCCCGTTTTCCGTGTAGGAAAAGGTCAGGCCCGCGCGCGCCACGAGGTCGACCCAGGCCTTGAATGCGGCAGGCACCGAAAAGTTGTAGATCGGCAGGCCGATGACGATGGTGTCGGCCTCTTGCAGTTCGGTAACCAGTTCGTCCGACAGGGCCAGCCGGTCGCGCTGTAGATCGTCGCGCTGCTCGGCGGGGGTGAAATTGGCGGCGATCCAGTCTTCTGTCAGCAGGGGCAGGGGGGTGGCCAGATCGCGGCGGATGATACGGTCTGCGCCCAGTTGCTTGACCACACGGTCAGACAGATCGCGCGTGGTCGAGTTCACGCGGCGGGCGGATGAGTCGATGTGAAGGATCGTTTTGGTCATTGTTTTGGTCCTTTCGGTCAGGGGAATCTTGTCCTGCGTCCAATATGATTGTTGCGTTGATGAACAAAACTCGGATACATCAACAGTTATTGTTGGAAATTGCACAGTGACGACATTGCCATGGATAATTGGGATGAAGTGAGAACCGCCTATCAGGTGGCGCGCATGGGGACGGTCAGCGGCGCGGCAGAGGTTCTGGGTGTTCACCACGCCACCGTGATCCGCCACATAGATGCGATCGAGGCGCGATTGGGTGTCAAACTGTTCCAGCGCCATGCCCGCGGGTACACGCCGACCGAAGCAGGCGACGATCTGTTGCGCGTGGCACAGGCGACCGAAGATCAGTTCAACCAGCTTGTCGGCCGGATGAAGGGACGCGGAGACGATGTCTCGGGTGAATTGGTCGTGACATCCCTGGGGTCTCTTGCCCCGTTGGTGGTGCCGACGCTCACCGCGTTTCAAAAGATGCATCCGGACTTGATCGTGCGATACCTGACGGGCGACCGGCTGTTCCGGTTGGAATACGGTGAGGCGCATGTGGCGATCCGCGCCGGATCGGCCCCCGATCAACCCGACAATGTCGTCCAGCCTTTCCGACAAGAGGAAGTTGGTCTTTATGCCAGCGCCTCGTACATCGAACGGTTCGGCAAGCCATCCGGAATCGAAGATTTTGCACGCCATCACTTCGTCAGTTCCGATGATGAGACCAGCCGCGCGCCGTTCACCCGCTGGCTGCGCGCGACAGTACCCGCCGATCGCATCACCTTCCGCTGTACCAACAACTTCTGCATGCGCGAGGCGGTTCTGGCCGGTGCCGGCATCGGTTTCATGGCCCGTTGGGAGGCCGCCCGCCACGACAATCTGGTCGAGGTGATTGATCCGCTGCCGGAATGGTTCGGCAATCTGTGGCTGGTGACCCACGTGGATTTGCACCGCACCACAAAGGTACAGGCGTTCCTGAGCTTTTTGAAAGAAGAAGCCAAAGGCTGGCAGCCATGAGCCCGCAGATGCGTGGCCATCTGGCCATGCTTGCCTTTTCAGCCCTTGTGGCAGGCAGCTTTTCGTTGGGGTCCATGATCGCCAACGAAATCGCGCCAGCCGCCCTGAATGCGGTTCGCTTTGCGATTGCGGCTGCCGTGATTGGTTTGGCCGCACTGGCGACAACCGGCCTGCCGCGCAGCGCCGCGCAGGCCCCTTGGCGCTATCTGGTGCTCGGGGCTTTGTTCGCCACCTATTTCGTCCTGATGTTCTATGGGTTGCAAACCGCCCCACCTGTCAGTGCGGCAGCGGTGTTCACCCTGACACCAGTTGTCTCTGCCATGGCGGGGTGGGTCTTGTTGCGCCAAATCACGACTCCGCGCATGGCGCTGGCCCTGACCATTGGCGCTGTGGGGGCGCTTTGGGTGATTTTCCGGGCCGATTGGCAAATGTTCCGCGCCTTTGAAATCGGTGGCGGCGAAATCATCTATTTCTGGGGCTGCGTCGCCCATGCGATCTATACGCCCATGATACGCAAGCTGAACCGAGGAGAACCCGCCGTGGTATTCACCTTCGGTACGCTGGTCGCCGGGTGTCTGTTGTTGGTCGTGTTCGGCTGGTCAGACCTGATGGCAACCGATTGGGCCGGGCTTCCGGCTATTGTCTGGATCGGTCTGTTCTATATTTCGTTCTTTGCAACGGCAGCCAGCTTCGTGCTGGTGCAGTTTTCTTCCTTGCGGCTGCCGTCGGCCAAGGTCATGGCCTATACCTACCTGGTTCCCAGCTGGGTCATTCTGTGGGAGATTGCGCTGGGCAAAGGCGTGCCAACCGGTTTGATCCTGGGTGGTGTGGCGCTGACAATCATCGCCCTGCTGATGTTGTTGAAAGAGGAAGTTCCGCCCTCGGTGCCAGTGCGCCGCGCCATGGAATAAGCCACGTCTTCGCTGGAAAAACCCGGCAGATCCAAGATGTATTCCAGCGGTGGAATTTGTTGAGCCAGATCAAGGCACCCCTGTGGGCCCTTCCATAACCTCTTTGGCAGGCAAATGGAGGAGATCATGTTCAAACATATCATGTTGCCGGTTGACCGGCATCTACCGCCCGAAGTTCGCAAAGCAGCCGATGTTGCCGGGCAGATTGCAAAGTGGCAGGGCGCCAAAATCACTCTGGTCAGCGTCACCGGGGCCCATATGGGTGAATCCTCGGAAACCGAGGCCGAGATCGACAAGGAATTGGCGGGGTTCACCGAACAGTTGGCCGCAGAAAGTGGATCAGACGTTTCGATGCGCAAAATCCACTCGGTCGACGTTGCCGCTGAGGTGGACAGCGATCTGACCCGCGCGGCCGAGGAGATCGGCGCAGATCTGGTCATTGTCGGCACCCACGCGCCCCGGATCACCGACTATATTTTTTCCAGCCACGCCGGTTATCTGGCGAAACACGCCAGCATGTCAGTCTTTGTGGTGCGCTAGGCCTCGCCCGACTTTGGCAGTTCAGTTTCCAGAAACCGTTCGAACGCGTCCAGATTGACGGGCTCGAATTGTCCGAATCCCTGCATCCAGACCGAAGCGGCGCGCAAGGCGTCGGGTTCCAGCTTGCACCATTTTACCCGCCCGCGTTTTTCCTGACTGATCAGACCGGCCTTGGTCAGTATGACCAGGTGTTTGGAGATCGCCGCCAACGACATCTCGAACGGTTCGGCCACATCCGTCACCGCCATGTCATCCTCCAGCAGCATCGCCAGAATGGCGCGGCGGGTGGGGTCGGCGAGGGCTGCAAAGACGGTGTCGAGATCGTTGGACATGAGTCCGCTCAACCATAGCCGCCGGGATTGGTCAACCATTTGGTTGAATATGCGGATTCTGGGCTTTGGCGGCACAACGGTGGCCCTCGAAACTAATGACACGCCCTGTGACTTCTGAAAATCATAAAATTTTCAATGCTTTAGGCTGCGTCAATGAGGGCATTCAAGGTCGTTGACTCTGCGCGCTTCGCGCCTTAGCACCATGCCCAAGATTGTACGAGGGAAACGCCCGTGACCGATGATGACCAAAAGCAGCGTATGGCGCAGCTTGAGGCCAAGATCGAAGCGGCGAAAAAGGCCAAAGCGCCAAAGCCTCGTGCGGATGCTGACGTGTCCGGTGGTGAGCTTGCCTGGCGGATGGTCATCGAAATGGTATCCGGTCTGGGGATCGGATTTGGCATCGGATACGGGCTGGACAGCCTGCTCGGGACGATCCCGATCTTTCTGGTGCTGTTTACATTGCTGGGCCTTGTCGCGGGCGTGAAGGTTATGCTCCGCAGCGCGAAAGAGGTTCAAGAGAAACAAACGGCGGCAACGGCTGCCGAGAAGGACGAGAGGGACTGAACGTGGCAACCGAGACCACCGCAGCAGAAGGCAGCAGCCTGGTATTCCACCCGATGGATCAGTTCATTGTCAAGCCGCTGTTCGGCGACGGTGCAGTAGGCATGTTCACGGTCACCAACGTGACCCTGTGGTTGTTCTTTGCAGTGCTGGCCATAATCGCTCTGCTGGTACTGCCCACCTCGAAACGCGCCATCGTTCCGACCCGTATGCAGTCGGTGGCCGAGCTGGCCTATGGCTTCATCTACAAGATGCTGGAAGACATCTGCGGCAAGGAAGGCGTGAAATACTTCCCCTATGTCATGACCCTGTTCATGTTCATCGTCTGCGCGAACTTCCTGGGGCTGATCCCGACCTCGTTCACCACCACGTCGCATTTTGCCGTGACCATCCCGCTGGCGCTGGCCGTGTTCCTGACCGTGACCGTGCTGGGTTTCGTGAAAAACGGCGCCGCATTCCTGGGTCTGTTCTGGGTCTCCAGCGCGCCTCTGGCGCTGCGCCCGATCCTGGCGATCATCGAGCTGATCTCGTACTTCGTGCGCCCGGTCAGCCACTCCATTCGTCTTGCCGGCAACGTCATGGCTGGCCACGCGGTTATCAAGGTTTTCGCGGGCTTCGCCGCGATTGCCGTGATCTCGCCCGTGTCGGTTCTGGCGATCACCGCTATGTATGGTCTTGAGGTCCTGGTGGCCTTCATTCAGGCCTACGTATTCACCATTCTGACCTGTGTTTATCTGAAAGATGCGCTGCATCCTTCGCACTAAGGTCCGATACCCCAACATCGAAACTTCCAATTCGTAAGGAGATACATCATGGAAGGCGATCTCGCACACATCGGCGCAGGCCTGGCAGCAATCGGTTCCGGCGCAGCCGCAATCGGGGTGGGCAACGTAGCAGGCAACTTCCTGGCCGGCGCCCTTCGCAACCCTTCGGCGGCTGCTTCGCAGACCGCAACCCTCTTCATCGGTATCGCGTTCGCAGAAGCCCTGGGGATCTTTGCATTCCTGGTCTCGCTGCTGCTGATGTTCGCCGTATAATCTGCGGAACCTGATCCTTACGCGCAGGTGGGTCCAAGCCATAGCGGCCCACCTGTTGTAAAGACAAGTTTCCGACGGAGGATATCATGGCGACTGAACCCCTTACAAAAGAGGTAGCTGGCTCGTGCGTCGACTCCTATGGCTCTGCCATCGGGATGCCACAGCTCTGCTTCGATTGGTTCCCCAACCAGATTTTCTGGCTGGTCATTACGCTGGTCGTCATCTTTCTGGTCCTGTCCCGCGTGGCCCTGCCGCGCATCGCGGCAATCCTGGCTGAACGTCAGGGGACCATTACAAATGACCTGGCTGCGGCCGAAGATCTGAAGGCCAAGGCGGTCGAGGCCGAAGAGGCCTATAACAAGGCGCTGGCCGATGCCCGTGCCGAAGCGCAGCGTATCGCTGCCGAAGCACGCGCTGAAATTCAGGCTGGACTGGATGACGCGATTGCCAAGGCGGATGCGGAAATCGCTGCCAAGGCGGCTGAATCGGAAAAGGCAATCGCCGAAATCCGTGCCGGTGCGCTGGATAGCATTCAAGTGGTTGCCAAGGATACGGCGGCTGAACTGGTCACCGCACTGGGCGGCGAGGCAGATGCCAAAGCCATCGACAGTGCAGTAGACGCACAGACGAAAGGATAAGTGACATGCGGAACACTCTTGCCCTTATCCTGACCGTTGGTGCCGCCAGCCCCGCGCTGGCTGCAAGCGGCCCGTTCTTTTCGCTTGGCAATACCGACTTTGTCGTCCTTCTGGGCTTCATCGTCTTCATCGCGGTCCTGTTCTACTTCAAGGTCCCCGGTATGATCGGTGGCGCGCTGGACAAACGTGCCGAAGGCATCAAATCCGAACTTGACGAAGCCCGTGCTCTGCATGAAGAAGCCCGCAGTTTGCTGGCCTCGTACGAGCGCAAGCAGCGTGAAGTTCAGGGGCAGGCCGATGCGATCGTCGCGGCAGCGAAGGAAGACGCGGCCTTGGCGGCAGAACAGGCGAAAGCTGACTTGGAAAAGTCGATCGAGCGTCGTCTGGCCGCAGCTCAGGACCAGATCGCTTCGGCCGAAGCGTCTGCACTGAAGGAAGTGCGTGATCAGGCCGTATCGGTTGCGGTTTCGGCGGCCAGCTCAGTTCTGGCAAAGCAAATGACCGCAGCGCAGGCCAACAAGCTGATCGACGCATCGATTGCAGATGTGGATGCAAAGCTGCACTGACGGGTGACCCCGACAGACACGTGATACAGACGACCCGAGAGCTTTTGGCTGTCGGGTCTTTTGTTTTTGCCATGCTTCTGTTTCTGTTGTTTCAAACACTCCGAATCCTACGACCTGCCGGGGATCAGGTTGATAGGAGCGCCCTGATGGGGGCGTGAAAACAACAGGGAAAGACAGGCGGTGTCAGGCAACGCAGTTTCGATGAATATTGTCGGCGTCGTTCGAAATGGCGGGTCGGCGCTGATCGACACGATCAACAGAATCGAAAACCTGTCTGCGCAGTTGCACCGGTTCACCGTCACCATTGCCACGAACGACAACACGGACGGTACGGATCAAGTGTTGTCCGACTATGCGGGTCAAAGCCGGCATGTCGATATCCTGCGACTGGATGGTCTTGCGTCAGAATTGCCAAACCGGGTCGAGCGTATCACGGCGGCCAGAAATGCAGTTCTCAAAAAACTCGAGGATCAGGACACGGACCTGGAGTTGACGCTGGTGTTGGATCTGGATGGTCCGAATACCTGCCTGGATGCCCAGGCGGTTCTGACAGCAGCGCAGCGGGTCGCCCCGTTGTGGGAGGGTGTTTTCGCCAACCCAAAACCAGCATATGACGATATCTACGCTTTGCGTTGTTCGGGTTGGTGTGATGAAGACGTGTGGCAACGCATTCAAAGCACGCGCAGGCCGCTGTTCGGGCGTCGCAAGTGGCGCCGGTCTGTCATGAAGTCCGCTGTTTTTGACCGCCAGTTCCACATTCCTGCCGATACGCCCCTGATCCCGGTCGACAGCGCATTCGGCGGCGCCGGTTTGTATAAATCCCGCGCGTTGCGAGGGTTGCGCTATTCTTGCCGGGACGAAAAAGGCCAACAGGTGTGCGAACATGTAATGCTGCACAAACGTCTGAGAGATCGCGGCGCAAGGCTGTTCATCGACCCGGCGCTGACGACACTGGCCGCGGAGAACCGAATGGGAGAAGGCAGCGGCGCGCCGTTCCCCCGACATCTGCTGCCAGCCGCGTCAGGCGCTGCCTAGTCCCGGCCTTGCCCTGCCAAGTCTGCAAAATCCGGACCGCGCTCAGCCCCGCCCGGTTTCGTGTTGCAGCCTTTGTTGCGCAATAGCTTCGTTCCGATCGGCCTTTTGCTGGTCCGCCATGCAGCGTTCCACAAAATCCAAATGGCGTTCGATTGCATTTCGGGCGGCCAAGGGATCACGCTCTTGCAGCGCCGCATTGATGGCGCGGTGCTGATCCAGGATGGCCTCGCGGGTGGCGCGCTGACGGAACATGGTCTGACGGTTGTAGAACACCCCCTGCACCAGAAGGTCATACATCGAGCGCATCATGTGCAGCATCACCACATTGTGGCTGGCTTCGATGATGGCCATGTGGAACTCGGCGTCCAGCTGCGCCTCGTCATTCGCAGCGTTTCGGTTATGGGCCGCCTGCATCTTGTCAAAGATCGCCTGAACGACCTTCAGGTCGCTGTCTGACCCTAGGCGCGCGGCCCGTTCCGCCGCCAACCCTTCCATGTCACGGCGAAAGGACAGGTAATCGAATACGGCTTCTTCATGGCTGCCGAACAGACGGATCAGTGCCGGGGAAAAGGCAGAGCCCAGAACCTCGGCCACATAGATCCCGGATCCGGCCTTCGCGGTCAAAAGCCCCTGTTCCTGAAGGTCGGAAATCGCATCTCGCAGGGACGGGCGCGAAACGCCCATGCGCTCTGCCAACTCCCGCTCGGATGGCAGGCGCTCGCCGGGGCGCAGGATGCCTCGCAGGATCAAAAGCTCGATCTGGCGAACGACTGCGAGCGACAGCTTTTCCGTCTGAACTTTGTGAAATGGCATCTCATCTTCCGAAATTGGTCAATTCATTTGACCATGGACGTCGGTGCTGTTCAAGAATCCCCGGTCGCATCCATTGAATAATTAGGTCAGTAATATTGACTTTAATGGTGGGGAGCTTAGGCTGCGCCGAATTGAGATCGGAGGAGCCTCATGTCCCAACACCCTTTGTTTGCCACCCGGGCCTCGCGAATGAAAGCGTCAGAGATTCGCGAATTGCTGAAGCTGCTTGACCAACCCGGCATCATTTCCTTTGCCGGTGGGATTCCTGATCCCGCACTGTTTCCCGCCGATGCGTTTGCTCAGGCGTTTCAGCAGGCCCTGGGGCCGGATTTGCAAGCGCAGGCGCTGCAATATTCGGTCAGCGAAGGCTATGTCCCATTGCGGCAGTGGCTGGCGCAGCACATGCGCGAAATCGGAGTGGCCTGTGACATCGACAACATCCTGATCACCTCGGGGTCACAGCAGGCGCTGGACTATCTGGGCAAGCTGTTCCTGTCCCCCGGTGACACGGCCCTGGTCGGGTGGCCCACTTATCTGGGCGCGCTGGCTGCATTCAACGCCTACGAGCCACGCTTTGACCGGCTCAATGGCAATCAGGGGGCCAAGGAATACAAGGCCGCAACGGGCGCAGGCGCAGTGAAATTTGCCTATCTGTCGGCGGATTTTGCGAACCCGACGGGAGAAACCGTGGACTTGCAGGGCAGAGATGCTCTGCTGGATCTGGCCGAGGAACTGGATTGCGCGTTGATAGAGGACGGAGCCTATCAGGCTCTGCGCTATGACGGGGATCCGATCCCCCCCATACTGTCATTGGAGCAGGCGCGCAAAGGGTCAATCGAGGACTGTCGGACGATCTATTGCGGCAGTTTCTCGAAAACGCTGTCGCCGGGTTTGCGCATGGGATGGGTCGTTGCGTCCAAGCCAGTCATTTCCCAGATGGTGCTGTTGAAACAGGCAGCCGACCTTCATTCCGCGACCATCAACCAGATGGCCGTGCATCAGGTGGCGCAGGCCTGTTTCGACACCCATATTCCGAAAGTACGAAACGTCTATCGCGCCCGTCGTGATGTGATGCTGAACGCGATGGAACAGCATATGCCTGGCGGGGTGGAATGGACACGTCCCGAGGGGGGAATGTTCATCTGGGTCACGTTGCCCGAGGGGATGGTTGGCTCTGACCTGCTGGCGCGTGCGCTGGACACCGTCAAAGTAGCTTTTGTTCCGGGGCAGGCGTTTTTCCCGGATGGCAGCGGGGCAAACACGATCCGTCTCAGTTTTTCGAATTCTGACGAGGCGACAATACGCGAAGGCATTCGCCGGCTGGGAGAGGTGCTGCGGGCCTGACGTCCGGAAAGGTTCTGTTAACCAAAATGCTGCAACTCTGCGGCATGATCCGGTTTCTCGCACCTCTGTTGCTGGCCGCCTGCGCCGCCGGTACTCCGCATTTCCGTGACGTTCCCGCCACGCGCGTGGCTGTGAATGGCAGTGTCTTTGATGTGCGTGTGCGCGGCGACCTGGCCGAGGCTGTGCGGATCAACGTGCAATACGCCCCTCGGCTGGGCCCGGTCCGGGATCGCGCCGCTTTGGCGATGGCACAGGTTTCGGGATGTCCAATTCTGGACATGCTGGGGGATGCAGCCGTGACCGTTGGGGTTTTGGGGTGTGACCGTGATGCGGGTGAGCGGCTTTTGCTGACGGCCGTCTCGACCCCCAATTACGAATGCATCGACTTTGGTCTTTATGAAAACGTCGGTGGGGAAAACGGGTATCAGGTCTTTGAATGCACGCCGTATTGAGATGCGCGCGTTCTTGCGTATTTCGGCAAGATGTTGTGGATAACTTGGGGTGATATCCCATATCCTGCGCAACTCCGTTGACTCAGACCCCATCCCTTGCGCAGACTTCCAATGCACAGGAATCATGGGGCACGCAGCCATTGCGTTTCAGCAAGCTCAAACTGACCGGCTTCAAAAGCTTTGTTGATCCGACCGATTTGATCATCGCGGACGGGTTGACCGGTGTGGTGGGCCCGAATGGTTGCGGCAAATCCAACCTTCTGGAAGCTTTGCGTTGGGTGATGGGTGAAAACCGCCCCAAATCCATGCGCGGTGGCGCGATGGAAGACGTGATCTTTGCCGGGGCCGCCACGCGACCCGCGCGCAACTTTGCCGAAGTTGTCCTGACCATGGACAACTCGGAACGTCTGGCGCCGTCGGGGTTCAACGACAGCGATCAACTGGAAATCGTTCGCCGCATCACCCGCGATGTGGGCAGTGCCTACAAGACCAATGGCAAAGACGTTCGTGCGCGCGATGTGCAGATGCTGTTTGCCGATGCTTCGACCGGTGCGCATTCGCCCGCGTTGGTCGGACAGAACCGCATTGCCGAGTTGATCAACGCCAAGCCGCGCGCCCGGCGCCGCATTCTGGAAGAGGCCGCCGGGATCTCGGGCCTGTATCAGCGTCGCCATGAGGCCGAGCTCAAGCTGAAAGGCACCGAAGCCAACCTGACCCGCGTCGATGACGTGCTGGAGCAGTTGGGCGGACAACTGGCCCAGCTTGCGCGTCAGGCCCGTCAGGCGGCCCGCTATCGTGAAATTGGCGAACAGCTGCGTCAGGCCGAGGGGATGCTGCTGTATCGACGCTGGAAAGAGGCCGACATGGCCCGCCAGCAGGCCGAAGAAAAACTGCGTGAGCGGATCACCGAAGCCTCCCGTGCCGAGGCTGAAGCCCGCGCTGCTGCCGCAAAACGTGCCGAGATCGAGGAAACCCTGCCGCCGCTGCGTGAGGAGGAGGCCATCGCCGCCGCCGTGCTGCAACGCCAGCAGGTGCAGCGCGATCAATTGTCCGATCAGGAAACCCGCGCCCGTCAAACGATCGAGACGCTGACCAACCGAATCCAGCAGCTGTCCAACGATATCGAACGCGAAGCCGGATTGAACCGCGATGCGGGGCAAATGATTGAACGGCTGGAATGGGAAGCGCGCGAACTGGCCAAGGCGGCAGAAGGTCACGATGAGAAAGTGGCCGAAGCGGCGGAAATCGCCCGCGAGGCAGCGTCGATCCTACAGGAACGCGAAGACCACCTGTCGCAGCAAACCGAAGATATGGCCCGTCTTGTCGCCCGGCACCAGTCCGCCCAGCGTCTGGTCGAAGACAGTCGCAAGACACTGGCCCGATCCGAGAGTGAAGAGGAAGAAGCCCGGAAAGCCGTGGACGAGGCCAAGACGGCCCTGATCCGCGCCAGCGAGGCGTTTGAAGACGCCCAATCGGGCGAAGAAGAAGCCCGTGAAGCGGTGGAAGCCGCCGAAGAGGCGCTTGCCGCGGCGGATGAACTGCGCAACGAAACGCAAGCGCGCGAAGCCGAGGCCCGGGCAAGACGGTCCGAGGCAGAAGGCGAGCTGGGCGCGATCCGGGCCGAAACCACGGCGCTGGCCAAGCTGGTGGAGCGCGACACGGCGGAAGGCGGCCAGGTGCTGGACCTGCTGCGCGTCGAACCCGGTTATGAAAAGGCTTTGGGTGCTGCTCTGGCCGACGATCTTCGCGCGCCGCTGGTCGAGGGTGACGGGCCATCCGGCTGGGTGCAGGTGGCTGGATATGACAGCGACCAGCCATTGCCTGAAGGGGCCGAGCCTCTGGCGCTTCATGTATCGGGCCCCGATCGTCTCAGCCGACGCATTGCGCAAATCGGGTTGGTGGATGCGGATCAGGGCGCACGGTTGCAGGCATCGCTGAAACCCGGCCAGCGTCTGGTGTCCCGCTCGGGCGACCTTTGGCGCTGGGACGGGTTCCGTGCCTGGGCCGAAGACGCGCCAAGTGCTGCTGCTCTGCGGTTGGAGCAGCTCAACAGGCTGGAAGCACTGAAACAGGACCTTGCCCGTGCCGAAGCACAGGCTGACGGCGCCCGTGCCGCGCATGAGGCGCTGTCTCAGCAATTGGCGGACGTGACCGAGGCCGACCGGCGCGCGCGTGAGGCCCGCCGTGCTGCTGATCAGCGCATGGCCGAAACCGCGCGCGCACTATCGCGGGCCGAGGCCGACCGCAATCTGGCCCAGGGCAAGCTGGAAACTCTGACCCTCGCCGTTGACCGCCACAAGGACGACGCCATGGCCGCCCGCGCGCAACTGCGCGACGCCGAAGCGGCTTTGGCCGGTCTGGGTGATCTCGACAGTGCCCGCGCACAGGTCGAAGACATCAAGCAGACGGTCGAGGCGGCGCGGATCACCATGCTGACCCACCGTTCGACCCATGACGAGCTGCGCCGTGAGGGGGACGCCCGCACGCGTCGCAGCCAGGAGGTCGCGAAAGATCTCAGCGGGTGGCGCCACCGTTTGGAAACGGCTGAAAAGCGGATTTCCGAACTTGCCGAGCGCAAGGAAAGCTCGGAAGAAGAGCTGACCGAGGCCATGGCCGTGCCCGGCGAAATCGCCGAGGCGCGTGAGGAGCTGAACGAACAGATCGAAGCCGCCGAAGCACGGCGCGCCGAAGCCGCCGACAAATTGGCCGAAGCCGAGGCTATGCACCGTGAAATCGTTCTGGCCGAACGGGAAGCCGAGCGTCTGGCATCAGAAGCGCGCGAAAGCCGTGCCGCGGCCGAGGCGCGCTGTGACGCGGCCAAGGAAAGTGTTGTCGCGGCGGCCGAACGGATTGCCGAAGATCAGCAACTGACCCCGAACCAATTGCTGAACCAGCTGGACGTGAACCCCGACCAGATGCCGGCTGCGGACGTTCTGGAATCCGAAGTGAACCGTCACAAACGTCAGCGCGATGCGATGGGTGCGGTGAACCTGAGGGCCGAGGAAGACAGCAAGGAAGTTCAGGAAGAATTCGATACGCTCAGCAGCGAAAAAGCCGATCTGGAAGAGGCGATCAAGGCGCTGCGCAGCGGGATCGCCAGCCTCAACCGCGAAGGGCGCGAGCGTTTGCTGACCGCGTTTGAACAGGTGAATTCCAACTTCGCCATGTTGTTCAAGCATCTCTTTGGTGGCGGCGAGGCCAATCTTGTGATGGTCGAAAGTGACGACCCTCTGGACGCGGGTCTGGAGATCATGTGCCAGCCGCCGGGCAAGAAGCTCTCGACTCTCAGCCTGTTGTCGGGCGGTGAGCAGACCCTGACGGCGACCGCGCTGATCTTCGGCGTCTTCCTCGCCAACCCCGCGCCGATCTGTGTGCTGGACGAGGTCGACGCGCCGCTGGATGACGCCAACGTCACCCGTTTCTGCGACCTGCTGGACGAGATGTGCCGCCAGACTGACACGCGGTTCCTGATCATCACCCACCACGCGGTGACCATGGCGCGCATGGATCGCCTGTTCGGTGTCACGATGCAGGAACAGGGCGTCAGCCAGCTGGTTTCGGTCGATCTGAAGAAGGCCGAACAGATGGTCGCCTGACCGCTCACTGGAAGTTTATGACGGTTGCGGCTTTATCGCGCTAACCTGAGCGCATGACGCGCTTTTTGATCCCCGCCCTCATCGCCGCCGGCCCTGTTTTTGCAGCCGACTGGCCTGTCAAAACCGGGGACACGCCCCTTACAGCCGCAGAGCTTGATGCTTTGGCGGGGCAGACGCTGACCTTTTACGACGACGGACAGGCCAAATTCTCGGCCGGGGGCGCCTATTCCTATACATATGCAAGCGGAGATTCTGCCTTTGGAACTTACGCGATTTCCGATGATGGCAGCGTGTGCATCGCGTACCGCAATGGGTTCAGCCGATGCGATTTGTATGTGCGCAACGGGGGCAGGTTGATCCTGATTGACGAAAAAGGCGATCGGTATCCGGTGCGTAGTAAGTGAAATTGATCTGAAATTTTTGCAATTTCCGTGCATTTGATAGGGAAAACCCGACAAATCGGATGGTGTATGGGAGAAAAACTGACAACCAAGGTGGTATCGTCCCGAAAATTTTCACTGACGGACGGAGACAGGCACATGTGCCGATTCTTGGCTTGGGTTGGGCAGCAGCGATATCTGGACGAACTGGTCCTCGAGCAAGAACAATCGCTTGTCATTCAAAGCCGAAATGCATTGATCGGAAAAACTCCGATAAACGCGGATGGGTTCGGTCTGGCATGGTATTCTGATCGTGACACGCCGTGTTTTTACAAGGACACCCATCCGGCGTGGTCCGATGCCAATCTGAAGCAATTGGCGCATCACACGAAATCCCGGCTGTTTCTGGCCCATGTACGGGCCTCGACGGGTACGGCGACCTCGCGCAACAACTGTCACCCCTTCGGCGTCGGCAGGTGGAGTTTCATGCATAACGGTCAGGCTGGGGGTCATGAACGAATCCGGCAAGAGCTTGATGCCATGATCCCGGCGCATCTGTACCTGCATCGTATGGGCGCAACCGAGAGCGAGGCGATCTTTCTCATCGCTCATGGCGAGGGGCTGGACACCGATCCTGTGGGTGCAATGGCGCGTGCGGTCGGTCGGGTCGAAGCCCTTTCCAGGCGCCGCGGAGCATCACCCTATCTTCGGTTTGCCGCCTGCTGGTCGGACGGCAAACGGGTTTTTGCGGCCCGATATGCCTCGGATCGGTTTGCGCCCAGCTTGCACTACAAGGCCTGCAAAGACGGTATCATCATTTCGTCCGAGCCATTGGATGCCATCAACGAGGGATGGCTCGAGATACAGCCCAACACGGCAATCGAAACCGAGGGTGCCACGGTGACGACGCGCGCCTTTGCGCCTTGTGTTCCGCAGCAACGGGAATGGGTCGCGTAAGCGTGATTGCTGCCTAAAGCCGGTTCAATAGATCCACTGTCGGCCACGCGTCGGCCGGCAGGCCAAGCCGCTTCTGTTCCGCCTGCACGGCCGCCCGCGTGCCAGCGCCCAGGATCCCGTCGACATTGCCAACGTCATACCCTTTGGCCTGAAGCTTACTTTGCAGCTGCTTCATCTGTGCACCGTTCAGACCCTGTGCGGGATTGCCGGCATCGTAGATCTGCGCCCCTTCCAGACGTGTTCCGAAATAGGCGGCGGTCAGGACATAGACAAAGCTCTGGTTCCATTCGAAATAGACGTCGAAGTTGGGATAGGCCAGAAAGGCCGGGCCTTTGTGCCCCTGGGGCAGGATCAGCGAGGCAGGCAGGTTTGCGAGCGACCCGCTGCGTGCCTGAACGCCCATGGCCTGCCAATCGGCCACAGACCGGGGCTTGCCGGGGCCGGACAGAGACCAGTCCATCTGCGCGGGCACCGTGACCTCTTGCAACCACGGTTCGCCTGCGCGCCAGCCCAGATGCGACAGCATCTTGGCGCCGGACATCAGCGCATCCGGGGCCGAGGTTTTCAGGCGGACACGCCCGTCGCCGTCACCATCGACACCGTTTTCCAGAATGTCACGCGGCAGCATCTGGACCATACCGATTTCGCCGGCCCATGCGCCCGTTGTGCGGGCCGGGTCGAAATCACCATTCTGATAAAGTTCGATGGCGGCGAAGATTTGAGGGCGGAACAGGTCGGGGCGACGGCAGTCATGGGCCAAAGTCACCAGTGCATTGCGGGTGTTGAAGTCGCCCTGAAATGATCCGTAATCGGTCTCGAACGCCCAGAAGGCCAGCAACACCCCGCGTGAGATGCCGTATTGCTTTTCGATCCGGTCAAACACCGCGTCGTATTTGCGCGACATCGCCTGCCCGCGTTCGATCCGATTGGCCGAGATCAGCCGCCGGGAAAACTCGATAAAGGGTTTCTGAAACACCCCCTGCGCCCGATCGGCCTTCAGCACGGCGCTGTCCTGCTGCACGCCTTTGAAAAACGCGTTCACGGTGGATTTGTCAAAGCCTTGCTGCACGGCCTCGGTCTTTAGCCCTTTGACAAAGGAATTGAAGCCACCACCACATTGGGCCAGGGCAGGTTGGGCAAACAGGGTGGCGGCGATCAGGCCGGAAAGAAAACGCATGACAAATGTCCGTCAGAAAATCAGGTCGAACCCAACCGACACCGACACGAGCCCAAGCGCAAGCCCCCAAACACGCCACAACATGCGACATGCGCGGAAAATGTCCAAAGCTCCGATCTCGCGCTGAGCATTGCCATTGACCCATGCCAGATCCCGCACCTTGCCGTCATAGCTGCGCGGCCCGGCTAGGGCGACGTTCAGCGCGCGGGCCATGGCGGCCTCGGGCCAGCCCGCATTGGGCGAGATGTGACGGTGCGCATCTGCCAAGATTTCGCGCCAGCGCGACCACTGGCCCGACAGCGCCACGATCATCACGCAGGTCAGGCGGGCCGGAATCAGGTTCAGCAGGTCGTCGAACCGTGCCGAAGCCCAGCCGAACGCGCGGTACGTTTCATTGCGATATCCGATCATGCTGTCGGCCGTGTTCACCGCCTTGTAGACCAGCAGCCCCGGCAACCCGGCAATCAGAAACCAGAAAGCAGGCGCGATGACGCCGTCGCTGACGTTCTCAGCGGCGCTTTCGATGGCCGAGCGTGCCACCTGTGCCTCGGTCATGTCCCGTGTATCGCGCGAGACGATCATGGCCACCCGTGCCCGCCCCTCTGACAGCGAGGCCATCAGCCCTTCGCCCACGGCGCGCACATGGGTGACCAACGATTTTTGCGCCAACAGGATCGCGCAGACCAGGATTTCGATCACCGGCCCCAACAGGGACAAACCCCAGCCAAGCGCCCCTGCGCCGCAAACCAGCAGGACAAGCACACCCACCCCTTTTGAACGGCGCTGGGCCCCGTGGTTCAGGCGTGTATCCAGCCAGCCTATCAGGTTGCCGATCATCACCGCCGGATGCCTGACGCGCGACCAGAGCCAGTCGGGTTCCCCCAGTGCTGCGTCCAGACACATGGCACAGACCAGCATCAGGCCAGGGCTCACAGGGCGGCCTCCAACCTGTTCCATCCATCCTCGGGCGGGAGCCCAAGGCGCAGATAGGTTTCAGAATAGGGGAAGATGCGGCTCCAGATGTGGGACTGTGCCAGACGGCCTTGCCAATGGGCGGCGTTGTCGACCTGATAAAGTCGGAACAAGCTGGTGCCGCCGATCACCTTGGCCCCCTTTCTCGTGACCAGCGCATCCAGCCTTGAGGCCTCGTCAGCCAGACGCGCACGCGTGGCGTCCGCCCAGCGGTTGTCCATCAAAGCCTGTGTGCCGACCCGCAAGGCCGGGCCTGATACCGACCAAGGGCCGGTCAGATCGTTCAACCGACTGATCATATCCGGCCGTCCGATGGCAAACCCCAGCCTTACCCCGGCCAGCCCCCAGAATTTGCCAAAACTCTTCAGCACGATCACGCCGGGGCGGTCTGCCAGATGGATCAAGGACTTGTCCGGCATGACGTCGCAAAAGCTTTCGTCAATCACGGTAAGTGGTGCCGATACGTCGCTTTCCTGCCAGATTCGCCCGTCCGGGTTGTTCGGATGTACGATCACGCGGGTGTCGCTGGGCGCGTCTTGCCGTACCTTCCACCCCTGCGCCGAAAAGGCGGCGGCGTGTTCGTTATAGGTGGGCGGCGTGATCTGTACCGTACCCGTCGCGGCCAGAGCCGGCAGACGCGCGATGATCGCCGACGCTCCGGGCGCGGGCAGGATCGCGGCACGCTGCGGCACGTTCCAGAACCGGCGCGCGGCATCGCTGAGCCGTTCAAACGCCCCGTGATCCGGCAATTCGGCCCAATCCCCGGCCGTCAGGCCGGACACGGGATAGGCATGAGGATTGATGCCGGTGGACAGATCGATCCAGTCGGTGCGTTGCCCGCCATATTTGACAATCGCCTTGTCCAACCCGCCGCCATGGTCACGAACCGCGCGTGGATCCAGATCTTCGTCCAAAGTGTTCATCTGCTCTCTCTGCGAGAAATTACCGCTTTTGGACCGCTTCAAGCGGATTTTCGCCTCTTACACAAGCAAATCCGCCTGTTCACGGGCCTGTGGGGCTGCTGTTAACACTTTGTTAAGGAAATAACGAGATCACGGACCACGGGGGTCGGCACCACTCACCATACCAAGTGCCGAGGTTGTTGCAAATGAAAGTTCTGATTGTTGAGAGTAATCCCGACCTTGGTCGGGTCTGGAAAAGGCATCTGGAACGGCAGGGCGCCGAGGTCACGCTGGTCGAGACGCAGGAAGCCGCCATTCTGGCGCTGTACGGCACGGATTTCGAAATCATCGTGCTGGATCTGGTTCTGGAAACCGGAAGTGCATTGGCCGTGGCCGATTTTGCAAGCTATCGCCGCCCCCAGGCGCGGGTGATCTTTGTGACCAACACCACCTTCTTCTCGGATGGATCGATATTTGCCCACAGCCCGAACGCCTGTGCTTATGTGCAAAGCGAAACACCGCCAGAGGATCTGGCGGCGATGGTCGAGCATTACGCAGCAGGGCGCTGATCGCGGCGGTGCGGTTCTGTGTAATCCAGCACCGGGTTCACCGGAATGATCCGGTGCGGATTGATGCCGTCATGGCTGTAGTGGTAGTGGCGCACGATATGGTTCATGTTCACGGTGGGCGCCACGCCGGGCCATTGGTACAGTTCACGCGTATAGGCCCATAGGTTCGGGTAATCGATCAGGCGCCGCTTGTTGCATTTGAAGTGCAGATGATAGACCGGATCAAAGCGGATCAGCGTCGTAAACAGCCGCCAGTCAGCCTCGGTGATCCGATCCCCCATCAGGTAACGGTTCCGGGCCAGACGATCTTCTAGCCAGTCCAGCGTGTCGAACAACGGGCCCACGGCGGCGTCATAGGCCGCTTGCGAGGTGGCAAAGCCGGACTTGTAGACGCCGTTGTTGACGTCTGAATAGATGCGCGCGTTGACCTCTTCGATTTCAGCGCGCATCGCTTCGGGCCAGTAATCATCGGTATTGCCGGTGACCCCGTCGAAGGCCGAATTGAACATGCGGATGATTTCCGAGCTTTCGTTCGACACAATGGTTTCCTGCCGTTTGTCCCACAGGATCGGCACGGTAACGCGCCCCGAATAGGCTGGATCGGCTTTGGTATAGATCTGGTGTGCAAAGCCCAGCCCGTAAAGGTCATCTCCGGTCGCGCCGTGGGCGTCTGTTTCAAAGGTCCAACCCTGATCCAGCATGTCCGGATGCACGACCGACACCGAGATCAGATCGCTCAGCCCTTTCAACTCGCGAAAGATCAGCGTGCGATGGGCCCAGGGGCAGGCATAGCTGACATAAAGATGATAGCGCCCGGGTTCTGCTTTGAACCCGCCTTTGCCTGATGGCCCCGCCTCACCGTCAGCTGTCAACCAATTGCGAAACTGCGCGGCGCTGCGCTTGAATGCACCACCCGTGGATTTGGTATCATACCAGGTATCGTGCCATTTTCCGTCGACCAGCAGGCCCATGTCTTTTCCTCCGCATGTGCGTTTCAAAAAACATAGGGCCAGGGCTTGCATCTTCCTATGCGAGCGCCCGCGCAAATGCTCTGCATCCGCGCACAGTCGAGTTCGGGATTTCTGTGCAACAAACCTCGGCCGGATCGTGTTTCTGTGACGTGGTTCACTGGATTTTTACAACTTATCCCGCACAATAGAAGTCATTCACGGGGGAACGGATTAATGAGTACCTATGTTTCAAAGGAAATACGCGCCGAGTTGGACGCGGCCCGAATCGCCACATTGAAAAAAGCCAGCCGTTTACGGGTGGAGATGGGCGACAATACCTACAAAATACTCAAATTGTGGAAAGACGGTTTTACGGTTGAAGCGGAAACCACGCCGCGCCTGCGCGGGCTTGTTGATATCTTTGACGGGGCCAACCACCTCTATCAATGCCTCATCGTCGCGGATGAGGATGAAGGCGGTGAGATGCGGTATGAATTCAAACGCAGCACGGCCGCCCATGACAGTGCGCCGCTTGACTTTTTCCGCGCGCCCGATGCGCCGATCGCCCTGCTGGGGCATGACGACTAGGGGCGAATTTCAACCGGTATTCCGATTTGGCTGAGGGTTTGGTCGATGCCAAAGGCCAGCGGTGCCAGCCTAAAGACAGGCACGCGCGGCCCAAAGCGGCCTCAACCAAGGCAACCGGCACCTGTGGAAACAGGGCAGGGTTTGCAAGCCCCGGCCGGCACGTACTTATTGCAGATCCCCGAAGGCTCGTTTCAGCCGCAGGCAAGCTTCCTCGACCCGCGCCCGTTGCGTGGCGAGGTTGAACCGTTCAAACGTTTCTCCTCCAGTGCCAAAGCCCGGGCCTGACGATGTCGCGATCCGCGCGTCCTCGCGCAACCGGCGGACAAATTCAGCGTGATCCATGCCGGTGCCCGAGAAATCGACCCAGGCCAGATAGGTCGCCTGCAAGGGCATCGAACAGAGCCCCGGAATCTCGGTGATGGTCTGATCGAACAGACGCCGGTTTCCCTCCAGATGCGCGATCTGGGCATCTACCCATTCGGCCCCTTCGGGGCTGTACGCGGCGGTGATCATCGCCACGCCCAACGCGCCGGGATCGTAGTCCAATGTTTGCAGCCGTTGCTTCATGGCCGCGCGAAGTTTGGGATCGGGAATGATCATGTTGCCGGTCCGCTGCCCGGCGATGTTGAAGGTCTTCGACGCCGCAGTCAGCGTCACGGTCCACGGACGTGCATCCGGAGCTGCCACGTCCATCGGCACAAATTTGGCGCCGGGATAGACCAGATCGTGGTGAATCTCGTCCGATACCAGTATTAAACCGTTCCGTTCGGCAAACGCAGCCACGGCCTGCAACTCGTCGGGCGTCCAGACACGACCCGACGGGTTTTGCGGCGAACACCACAGTAGCATCTTCTCGGACCCGTCCAACCGGGACTGGGCGTCGTCCAGATCCAGGCCGTAACTTTCCCCGTCCCGAACCAAAGGGCATTCCACGACCCGGCGGCCCGATTTGTTCACCTTGTGGGCAAACTCATGGTAAACGGGGGTGAAGATCACGATGCCATCACCGGGATCGGTCCAGACATCCAGCGACAGGGCGATTGCATTGCCCAAGCCCTGGGTCGTCAGAATCCAATCCGTGTCGATTTCCCAATCATGGCGGGTTTTCATCCACCATTGAACCGAGGCCAGATAGTCCGGGTGCATCCATGAATAGCCGAACACGCCGTGATCTGCAGCCTTGCGCACGGCCTCGATCACGCAGGGTGCCGTCTGGTAATCGGAATCGGCCGTCCACATGGCCAGACCGTCCTCGGGCGAGACGCCATACAGCATCTCCATCTTGTCCCATTTTGAACTGTTGGTGCCCCGGCGGTCGATCAGGTCGTTGAAAGTCATGTCTGCTCCATTTTCTCGACCGAAAGCTAACCGCAAATCGGGCAGGTGCAAGGGGGGCGTTGCGGCGCGGGGCGGGATGGCCTAAATCAGCCTCATGAAACGCACTATCCTGATCCATCCCGATCCCCGCCTGAAAAAGGTCTGCGCGCCCGTATCCGACCTGACGGACGAGCTGCGCACGCTGGCTGACGACATGCTGGAAACCATGTATGACGCGCCCGGGATTGGCCTTGCCGCGCCGCAGATCGGTGTGCTGGAACGGTTGATCGTGCTGGATTGCATCAAGGAAGAAGGCGAGACCCCGCGCCCGCTGATCATGTTCAACCCCGAGGTCATCGCCTCTTCCGAGGAAAACAATGTTTACGAGGAAGGGTGCCTGTCGATCCCGGATCAATATGCCGAAGTGACCCGCCCCAAGGTGGTCGATGTCACCTGGATGGACGAGAAGGGAAACCTGCGACAGGAGACTTTCGACGGGCTTTGGGCCACTTGCGTGCAGCATGAAATCGACCATCTGAACGGCAAGCTGTTCATTGATTACCTAAAACCGCTGAAACGGCAGATGATTACCCGCAAGATGCAAAAGCTCAAACGTGAACGGGCGCGCGCATGACCGTCCGCACCTGTCTGCCCTGGCCCGACAAACGCTTGCGCACAAAGGCGGATGAGGTGACTGAAATCACCGATGACATTCGCCGGATTTGGCAGGACATGATAGACACGATGGAGGCCATGCCCGGTGTCGGTCTGGCCGCGCCGCAGATCGGAGTGATGTTGCGTCTGGCCGTGGTCGATGGGTCGGCCGAGCGGGGCAAGGCCGTGCGTCTGGCGAACCCGGAAATCCTGCACAGCTCGATCGAACTGCGTGAACATGAAGAGGCCAGTCCGAACCTGCCGGGCGTGTCGGCCACGGTAAAACGCCCGCGTGCAGTGACTGTCAAATTCCTGAACGAGCAGGGCGTGGTGGACCGTCGCGATTTTGTCGGCATCGAGGCCACCAGTGTCCAGCACCAGATCGACCATCTGAATGGCCGGATGTATTTTGACCGGCTCAGCAAGGTCAAACGCGACATGCTGCTGCGCAAAGCCAAGAAACAGGGGTAAAGATGCGCGTTGTTTTCATGGGAACCCCAGACTTCTCGGTGCCGGTTCTGGATGCGCTGGTCGAGGCCGGGCATGAGATTGCCGCCGTCTATTGCCAGCCCCCGCGCCCAGCGGGGCGGGGCAAGAAGGATCGCCCGACACCGGTTCACGCGCGGGCCCAGGCGCTGGGTCTGGACGTGCGTCACCCAACCTCGCTGAAACCGGCCGAGGAACAGGACAGTTTTGCGGCACTGAACGCGGATGTGGCGGTGGTTGTGGCTTATGGGCTGATCCTGCCCCAGCCCATCCTCGATGCGCCGGCTCATGGCTGCCTGAACATTCATGCCAGCCTGTTGCCGCGCTGGCGCGGGGCGGCTCCGATCCACCGCGCGATCATGGCGGGCGATGCGCAAACCGGCGTCTGTATCATGCAAATGGAGGCGGGCCTTGATACCGGCCCCGTTCTGTTGCGACAGGCCACCGATATCGGGCCCGAGGAAACCACTGCGGAACTGCATGACCGGCTCTCGGCGATGGGCGCGGCTTTGATTGTCGAGGCGTTGGCAAAGCTGCCCGGCCTGACCCCTGATCCGCAGCCCGAGATTGGTGTCACCTATGCCGCCAAGATCGACAAGTCCGAGGCCCGCGTGGACTGGTCGCTCCCCGCGGTCGAGGTCGATCGGCAGATCCGCGGCCTGTCGCCCTTTCCCGGGGCCTGGACCGAGATCGAAGGCAACCGGGTAAAACTCCTCGCTTCGCGTCTGGCCGAAGGGCAGGGCGCGCCGGGCGAAGTTCTGAATGACGATCTGTATGTAGCTTGCGGGCAGGGCGCCATAGAGCTGCTGCGCTTGCAAAGGGCGGGCAAAGGCGCGCAGGATAAGGAAACGTTCCTGCGGGGCTGGCCAATCCCGATCGGCACCCGGATGTCTTCGGAGTAAAGCCATATGTTCATGGTGATGATGGGCACTGTCGTGATTGCCGGGATCGTCGGGTATCTGTCCGAACAGACCGGTTTCACCCATAACGGCTATTTGCAATCCATCATCATCTGTGTGGGCGGGGCGTTCCTGTTCTATTTCGTCCGCATCATGTTCGGCATCAGCTTTGGTCCTCCGGGGCTGGATTCGGTGATTTCCTCTGTTGGTGCCTTGATCATCGTGCCGACCCACTGGAGGAAGTGACATGCCAATCGTCGCCCTGATCATCATCGGTGCAGCGGCAGGGTTTCTGGCCACCCGCCTGATGCGGATCGAGGCGGATATCCCGACGACCATGCTGATCGGTATCGTGGGGGCTCTGATCGGAGGGATGCTGCTGCGGTTTCTTGTAACCGTTATGGGGTGGCTGTCTGGTTTTGTCGGGGCGGTTCTGGGCGCATTGCTGGTGATTTGGATCTGGCAGACCTACCTGCGCCGTTAACCCCTTGACCCGGCGTCTTTCCTCCGTCCAGATCGCCTTCAACGAAAAAGGGGAATAATGATGCCGCATGATTTGAAGCCGGGTGACGTCGCTCTGATGGGCGTTCCTTTGGATCTGCATTCCTCGTTCCTGCAAGGGCCGGCCTTCGCCCCCGGACGCATCCGCGAGGCGCTGCATTCCGGTGCCGCCAACCTGACCGCCGAAGATGGTACCGATCTGGGTGCAAGCGCCAAATTCAGGGATACCGGCGATCTGGATGTGTTCGAAATGCGCGGGCAGGAACCGATTGACCGGATCGAGGCCGAAGCCGCGAAACGGATCGCAACCGGCGCGCGCCTGTTGTCGCTGGGCGGTGACCATTCCGTGGCCTATCCGCTGATCAAGGCCCATGCGGATCGGTACGAAGGGCTGAACATCCTGCATATCGACAGCCACCCTGATCTGTACGACACGCAGGATATCGGACCGCTCGGCCATGGCTGCCCCTTTGCGCGGGTGATGGAGACCTGCCCGGTCAAGCGTCTCGTGCAGGTCGGCATCCGCACCATGAACGCTCATCAGCGCGAACAAGCCGACAAGTTCGGGGTCGAGGTGATCGACATGCGCAACTGGCGCCCCGACTTGCAGATTTCATTCGATGGCCCGGTCTACCTGTCACTTGATCTGGATGCGCTGGACCCGGCCTTTGCGCCGGGCGTCTCGCACCATGAACCCGGTGGGCTGAGCACGCGCGAGGTTATCGACCTGATCCACCGGTTCAAAGGTCAGCTGGTCGGGGCGGATATCGTCGAGCTCAACCCGCATCGCGACCCCTATGGCATGACGGCGATGGTGGCCGCGAAATTCGTCAAGGAAATCGGCGCGCGCTTGCTGAACGGCTGACTTACCGTTCGTCGCAAACCGTCGCAGACCCAAGTGCCGGAGCACCCCTGGTGGACAAATCGAACCGGTTCGCCTCGGCAGTGGTCATCCAGTGCATACTGTCGGCCGGGGCTGCGAACAGGGTGTACCAGTAAAACTCCTCGTCCACGCCGATATCCTTGAAATAGTCCAGGTATCGGTCATGTTCTGGATCGTCCTCGGGCAAGTCGGTCGCCACCAGACCCGACCCGGCCCAGCTGTGGACACCGACACAGGCCCCCGGTTGCAGCACGCGGCGGTTTCCGGCCAGGAACAGGTCGGTGCCACCGCTGGCCACCAGCCCGTTCGATGGAACAACGGTATCGAACCCGGCCCTGTGCACTTCGCGGGCGAAGATGACATTGGCGTCATCATCAACCGATCCTTCAATGTATTGCAGAACCAGAGTGCGGGCTTCGGGGTTTTGGGCTGTCACTTCCTCAAAGGCAGACAGCGTTGTCTCGTCAATCGTGCCCGAGGCGATGATCTGGTCGCCCTGCGCAACAAAACTGACAGGGGTGTAATACGCGCCGCATGAGGCGAGCAGGGCCAGGCAGGCTGTGATGGATGCAAGTCTAAGTGTCACGTTGGCCTCCGGGCTGTGCTTTCAAAAGGGGTATCAGCATGCCGCTTTGGCGTCCACTGTCGGGCTCAGTTGCGCGGCGGACGGCTTTTGTAGACCGGCAATTGCCAGCCAAACATCAACGACCCGGCGCGCAACGCCCAGCACACCAAGGCGCAGAGAGCCAGAGAAAACGCAGGCTCTGCCCCCAATCTGGCAGCCAGAACCGCCGTCAGGGCACCTGTAAAGGCGCAGGACACATAGAGCTCACCTTGTTTCAGCACCAGCGGCACTTCGTTGCAGACCACATCGCGCATCAACCCGCCCAGGCATCCGGTCGTCACACCCATCAAAACGACAATGACCCCAGACTGATCCAGCGACAACGCCGCGCCGGTTCCGGCCGCGACAGCCACTGACAGTGCAAAACTGTCCAGCCAGACCAGCCAGTTATAGCGGCTTTCCACCAGATGTGCGGTAAAGAACACCAGGACCGACGCCGCGACTGCGATCAGGATGTAATCCGGCTGCCCGACCCAAAAGATCGGGTGACGGTCCAGCAAAAGGTCTCGTACAGTGCCGCCCCCGACGGCAGTCAGGCAGGCCATGAAGGCAAATCCCACCAGATCCAGCTGGGCACGGCTGGCCACCAGTGCCCCCGTCAACGCGAAGATCAGAACCGAGGCATAGTCCAGCAGCGTCAGCGCGGTCACGCCTGTGCCTTTTTCGGTTTGAACGGCGCCATTCCGGCCCGGGCCAGCTCATCAGCTTTTTCATTCTCGGGGTGGCCTGCGTGGCCCTTGACCCATTCCCATGTCACATCATGCCGTTCTTGCGCCTCATCCAGACGCTGCCAAAGATCGACATTCTTGACCGGTTTCTTGTTCGAGGTTTTCCAGCCGTTGCGTTTCCAACCGAAAATCCAGCCGGTGACGCCGTTCTTCACATAGGCGCTGTCGGTGACGACGGTTATCTTCGACGGTCGCTCCAGCGCTTCAAGGGCGCTGATGGCGGCCAGCAACTCCATCCGGTTGTTGGTCGTCTCGGCTTCGCCCCCGTTCAGCTCACGCTCTTTCAGAACGCTGTCCCCGTCCATCGCGCGCAACAGCACACCCCAGCCTCCGGGGCCGGGGTTTCCGGAACAGGCACCATCCGTATAGGCAAACAATTCAGGCATGGGCGAACACCAGAATATATCCGTCATACGATCCGGCCAGGCCTTTGCCCATGCCATGGACTGCGCGGTCAATTGTGAACCCGGCCTTGTTCAAGGCCTCCTCGATCTCGGCCTCCGTGTAATAGGAATAGTAACGATCCAGATCATCCCGATGTTCACCAGTGCCCAGCTTCATCCCCAGAAACAGCTGTCCACCGGGTTTCAGAGCCCTTTGGATCGCTGTCAGATGTCGCTGGAAATCGGCGCGCGGCGCGTGCAGCAGGGAAAAGCTGGCGTAAACACCGTCATATTCGGCCGTCTCGGTGACGTCATCGAACGTACCCAGATAAGCATCCACACCGTTTTCCCGCGCATGTTCGACAAAGGCTGGCGTGGCATCCAGCGCGCGAACCTTCAGCCCTTGACGCATCAGGAACCCGCTGTCTGACCCCGGCCCGGACCCCAAATCCAGTACATAGCCGCCTGCGCCGACCGCATCGGCAAAAGCCTGACGGGCCTCAAGCTGCTCGGGCGGCAGGGGGATTTTCAGATATTCGGCCACCTTGTTTGTATAGGCGTTGATCGTGCGTTCATCGGTCACAGGTACACTCCGACTGCAAGACTGGCCAATACGACCGCGGTCAGCAGGATGCGCAACCGCATCCACCAGACCGGTGTCAGGCGCCAGTAGGAAAACAGGGCATCCAGCAACAACAAACCAGCGAACCCATACATCAGATTGGTGCCCGCATTGACCGGCCCGCCGCCTGTCATGGCAAAGGCCCAAAGCGCGGGCAGAACCGACAACAGATAACACAGGGCCGCTTTGCTGCCCGATGTCTTGGTGGCAAAACCCCAGAGAACACCGGACATGAAGCTGAGGATGACCGATCCATAGAACAGTTGCACATAAGGCCCCACGAAACGTGGGCCAAAGGTTTGCGCGCCCCAGGCATTCAGGTCGCTGTTCAGATAGGTCAGGGCGCCCCAGACAAACGGGATCAGTCCCGCCAGCCCCAGATAGAGAGGCGCTTTCGGCACTCCGTTCACGCCGGTTGCCTCAACACGCGGGGGACTTTGAACTCGACGTTTTCAACGGCGGTTTCGACCGGCTCGACGGTGACATCATAATGCGCGCTGAACGCTTCGATCACCTCGTTTACCAGAACCTCCGGGGCCGACGCGCCTGCGGTGACAGCCACGGTCGAGATACCCTCGAGCGCGCGCCAGTCAATCTCGGTGGCGCGCTGGACCAGCTGCGCGTACTGACACCCCTCGCGCGAGGCAACCTCGACAAGGCGGCGCGAGTTCGATGAGTTCGGCGCGCCCACAACCAGCAAGGCATCCGCCTTGGGGGCCACGGCTTTCACCGCTTCCTGCCGGTTGGTGGTGGCGTAACAGATATCTTCCTTGTGCGGTCCGACAATGGCCGGGAATCGGGCTTGAAGGGCGGCGATGATATCCTTGGTGTCATCGACCGAAAGGGTGGTTTGGGTGACAAAGGCCAGCTTATCCGGGTCACGCACCTGCACCGTGGCCACGTCGTCCACGGTCTCGACCAGCAGCACATCGCCCTCGGGCAACTGCCCCATGGTGCCCACGGTTTCGGGATGGCCTTTGTGGCCGATCATGATCATCTGCAACCCCGCGTCCGCGTGGCGCTGCGCCTCGACATGCACCTTGGAAACCAGAGGACAGGTGGCGTCCACATAGATCATCTCGCGCTGGGCAGCCTCGGCGGGAACGGATTTCGGCACCCCGTGGGCGGAAAAGATCACCGGGCGGTCATCGGGGCATTCCTGCAATTCCTCGACGAAAACGGCCCCTTTGGCGCGAAGGCCGTCGACCACGAATTTGTTGTGCACGATCTCGTGGCGCACATAGACCGGTGGGCCCCATTTCTGCAAAGCCATCTCAACGATTTTGATGGCACGGTCCACACCGGCGCAGAACCCGCGCGGGGCGGCAAGGTAAAGTGTCAGTGGCGGCTTTTTCATCAGGCTGTCTCCTTGAGGCACAGGTAAGTCTTTTCCCGGCCTTGGTCCAGACAGGACATTGTCATTCATCTGACACGAATCGTTGCTACTCGGGTGATGTTTAAGCACCTGTACCTTGTTAAAGAAGCGCGGCCAGGACCGATGTCCTGACCGCGCGATTTTTCCCCATCATGACAGGCCTGTCGTCTTGTCAGCTGTTGCTGGCAACAGCGACGCTGCGATGCTCCGTCGGCATTTCACGCGGCGGGCGACCGATGACATCGCGCAAATCCTCCAGCTCGATGAAATTGTCGGCCTGGCGGCGCAGTTCGTCCGAGATCATCGGCGGTTGGCTGCGAATGGTCGAAACCACCGATACGCGCACGCCCTGCCGTTGCAGGCTGGCGATCAACGGGCGGAAATCCCCATCACCCGAGAACAGCACGATATGATCGACGCGCGGCGCCAGTTCCATGGCATCGACGGTAAGTTCGATATCCATATTTCCTTTGACTTTCCGACGCCCCATGCTGTCGGTGTATTCCTTGGCCGGTTTGGTGACCATGGTGAAGCCGTTGTAATGCAGCCAGTCAACCAATGGACGGATCGGCGAATACTCGTCGTTTTCCAGCAGCGCTGTATAGTAGAAGGCCCGAAGAAGCTTGCCGCGGCGCATGAATTCCTGCCGCAGAAGTTTGTAGTCAATGTCGAAACCGAGTGCTTTTGCCGCGGCATAAAGATTCGAGCCGTCGATGAACAGCGCTAGCCGTTCGTCTTTATAAAACATAAATGTTCCCTTCCGGTATAATCCAGTGCGTGCCGCGTTACGTGAGTGAGTGAGTGATAAAATGACGCGCTCTGGTACGCCTATAATTAGAACTTCTGTCGATTATCGCAAGTATGCAATGGGTCGAATGTAGGGTATCACATGAGCAAATCCATGCCAAATGCCGTTGTTGCGCTGGGCGCAAATCTCGATTTGAGAGGAAATGGTCCCGCTGTAACACTTCAGAACGCGCTTGACGCGTTATCGCGTCACGATATGGTGATTCGCTCCGTCAGTCGTTTTTTTTTCACCCCGTGCTTTCCCGCCGGGGCCGGCCCGGACTATGTGAATGCCGCGGCGCTGATTGCAACCGAGAGGTCTCCTTCGCAGCTATTGCAGGTGCTGCACGAGGTGGAGCAGGAATTCGGGCGCGAACGGGTGCAGCGCTGGGGGATGCGGACGCTGGATCTGGATCTGGTCTGTTTCGAAGATCAGGTCCTGCCGGATCGCGCCACGTTTGATCGCTGGCGGACCCTGCCGACCGACGCGCAAAGGCAAGAGGCACCGGATCAGTTGATCTTGCCGCATCCGCGCCTTCAGGATCGCGCCTTTGTCCTCGTGCCGATGGCCGATATCGTGCCCGACTGGCGCCATCCGGTTCTGGGTCGCACGGTCGGCGAGATGATCCAGACCCTTTCCGCGGCAGAGGTTGCGGCGGTTACGGCGTTGTGATCCGTGCAAATGCAGCATTTCCTGCTTGTCAAGGCGCGGATTCGCGCTTAGATAGACCCCTTCCTGACATGGATTCAGAAACGGAGAGCGCCCAATGGCCCGCGTGACGGTTGAAGATTGCGTAGACAAGGTTCCAAACCGGTTCGAGCTGGTGATGCTCGCCGCCCATCGGGCGCGTGAGATTTCCGCCGGTGCAGCGATTACCGTTGACCGCGACAACGACAAAAACCCTGTCGTGTCTCTGCGTGAGATCGCCGACGAAACCCAAAGCGCGGACGAACTGCGCGAGCGCCTGATCGAGGCCAACCAGACCCAGATCGAGGTTGACGAGCCCGAAGAAGATCAGATGGCGCTGCTGATGGGTGCCGAAACGGACAAACCCGCCATGGACGACATGTCGGAAGAGAAGCTCCTGCGCGCTCTGATGGAGGCTCAAGGGCAGGGGTAAGCCCTGAAGACGAAGGTGCGGACCGGATGATTTCTGCTGACGATCTGATTGCGCTGGTCCGCAACTACAATCCCAAGACGAATGCTGACCGCATTGCGCTGGCCTATGAATTTGGCCAACAGATGCACGAAGGGCAGTTTCGCCATTCAGGCGAGCCCTATTTCTCGCACCCCGTTGCCGTTGCCGCCATCTTGACCGAACAGCGTCTGGATGATGCGACGATTATTACCGCCCTGCTGCATGACACGATCGAGGATACCAAAGCCAGCTATGGCAAGGTGGCCGATCTGTTCGGGGACGAGGTTGCCAAGCTGGTTGATGGCGTCACCAAGCTGACCAACCTGCAGCTGTCCAGCCGCGAGACCAAGCAGGCTGAGAATTTTCGCAAGCTGTTCATGGCGATGTCCAAGGATTTGCGGGTCATTCTGGTCAAGCTGGCCGACCGTTTGCACAACATGCGCACCATCAAGGCGATGCGCCCGGAAAAACAGGTGCAGAAAGCGCGCGAGACGATGGACATCTACGCGCCGCTGGCGGGCCGGATGGGGATGCAATGGATGCGGGAGGAGTTGGAAGACCTCGCTTTCCGCGTCCTGAACCCCGAAGGCCGCCAGTCGATCATCCGCCGCTTTATCACGCTGCAGCGCGAAACCGGGGATGTGATTCACCGCATCACCGGCGACATGCGGCACGAGTTGGAAAAGGCCGAGATCGAGGCCGAGGTTTTTGGCCGCGCCAAGAAACCCTATTCGATCTGGCGCAAGATGCAGGAAAAGGATCAGGGCTTTTCGCGTCTGTCCGACATCTATGGCTTCCGCATCATCACCGGGTCCGAGGAAGATTGTTACCGTACCCTCGGCGCGATCCATCAGCGCTGGCGGGCTGTTCCGGGGCGGTTCAAGGACTATATCAGCCAGCCTAAGTCGAACGGCTATCGCTCGATCCATACTACTGTGTCAGGGCGTGACGGCAAACGGGTCGAAGTGCAAATCCGTACCCGCCAGATGCACGACGTGGCCGAAACCGGGGTCGCGGCGCATTGGTCCTATCGCGACGGTGTGCGCACCGAGAACCCGTTCGCCGTCGACCCGGCCAAATGGATTTCCAATCTGACCGAGCAGTTCGACAACGAGGAAGATCACGAAGACTTCCTCGAGGCCGTCAAGCTCGAGATGTATTCGGACCAGGTGTTCTGTTTCACCCCCAAGGGCGACGTGGTGAAGCTGCCGCGTGGCGCGACGCCGATCGATTTTGCCTATGCTATTCACACCCGGATCGGTCATGCCTGTGTCGGGGCCAAGGTTGATGGTATCCGCGTTCCGCTTTGGACGCGGCTCAAAAATGGCCAGTCCGTGGACATCATTACCGCCGATGGTCAGACGCCACAGGTCACGTGGCTGGAGATTGCAGTCACCGGCAAGGCCCGTACCGCCATTCGCCGCGCCCTGCGCGAAGTGGATCGGGAACGATTCATCAAGCTGGGCAAGGAACTTGCGCGTTCCGGGTTCGAGCATGTGGGCCGCAAGGCGACCGACAAGGCGCTGGATACCGCGGCAAAACACCTGCGCCTGAAAGATCGGCACGAGCTGCTGGCCCGTCTTGGCAGTGCCGAACTGACTGCGCACGAGGTGGTTCAGGCCGTCTATCCCGAACTTGCCAAGGACGACGGCGACGCCATTCCGTTGCGCCGTGCAGTGATTGGCCTTGAGCCGGGGCAGAAGTTCGACCGGGCCCCCTGCTGTCAGCCGCTGCCGGGGGAACGTATCGTCGGCATCACCTATCGGGGCAAGGGCGTGGTCGTGCATGCCATCGATTGCGACCGGCTTAGCGAGTTCGAAGGCGAACCTGACCGGTGGGTCGATCTGCACTGGCACTCGGGCACGCACCCGGCCGTCTATGGCGCGACGCTGGATCTGACCATTGGCAACGATGCCGGGGTTCTGGGGCGTATTTGCACATTGATCGGCGAGAAAAAGGCCAATATCTCGAACCTCGAGTTTGTCGATCGCAAACCGGATTTTTACCGCCTTCTGATCAATGTCGAACTGCGCGACCTTGAACAGCTTCATTCACTCATGCTGATGCTGGAGGCGGAAAGCGATGTTGCTGCGGTCGAACGGTATCGGGATCAGGTCAAAACTTCGGTTGCGGCTGGCTGAGAAGGGGTGATCACGGGTGGTATTCAAGCGCCGAGACCGACGCTCTCCAGTCCAGATCGCATCGGATTTCGTCTATCCGCGTGGCGGATGGACCCGCGCCTTCCATTACGTGAAACACCGCGTCCGGCGCTTGCCGGATACCCCTGACCGGATCGCGCGCGGCATCGGGGCAGGGGTGTTTGCCGCCTTTACGCCGTTTTACGGGTTGCATTTTCTTGTCGCCGCCATCGGTGCCCGGCTGATCAAGGGAAACATTCTGGCCGCGCTCAGCGGCACGTTTTTCGGCAACCCGCTCACTTATGTTCCGATCGGGGTGATCTGTCTTCAGACCGGGCATTTCCTGCTGGGTACCGAATACGAAGAAGGCGACACACAAGGGCTGATGGGCAAATTCGCCAGCGCCATAGGGGATCTCAAGAACAATTTTCTGGCGTTGTTTACGGATCGCGTGGCCGACTGGCACGGGCTGTCGCAGTTCTACGATGACGTCTTCTATCCCTACATGATCGGTGGGATCATTCCGGGCGTCGTTGCGGGGGTGATCTGCTATTACCTCAGCCTGCCGCTGATCCTGACGTATCAGCAGCGCCGCCGCGCCAGGATCAAGGCGAAGTTCGAGGAAATCAAGCGTTTGGCCGAAGATTCGGCTGCCGTTTCTTCGGCAGAGCCTCTAGGCTCGGGCAAGAACATGCAAAAGGAATCGAGTGATGTCTGAGAACCATCTGCGTCTGGGTGTGAACATCGATCACGTGGCCACCGTGCGCAATGCGCGGGGTGGGGATTATCCAGATCCGTTGCGCGCTGCCAAACTGGCGGAAGAAGCGGGGGCGGATGGCATCACCGCGCACCTGCGCGAAGATCGGCGCCATATATCGGACGTCGATATCGACGGGCTGATGGAGGTTCTGTCGGTGCCGCTGAATTTTGAGATGGCCGCAACGCCCGAGATGCAGAAGATCGCCCTGCGCCACAAACCGCACGCGGTCTGCATCGTGCCCGAAAAGCGCGAAGAGCGCACCACCGAAGGCGGGCTTGAAGTCGCGCGCGAGGAAAACAAGCTGGCGCATTTCATCGCGCCTCTGCGTGAGGCTGGCTGCCGCGTGTCGATCTTCATTGCCGCCGATCAGCGTCAGATCGAAGCTGCGCATCGCATCGGTGCCGAAGTGATCGAGCTGCACACCGGCGCCTATTGCGACGCCCATGCCGAAGGTCGCATGGAAGATGTCGAACGCGAGCTTGAGTCGCTGCGCCAGATGTCCACCTTCGCCCATTCGCTGGGGCTCGAGGTTCATGCGGGCCATGGCCTGACCTATGACACCGTAAAACCGGTTGCCGCCTTCCCAGAAGTCAAAGAGCTGAATATCGGTCATTTCCTGATTGGCGAGGCGATTTTTCTGGGCCTGACCCCGGCCATTCAGGAAATGCGTCGCCTGATGGACGAGGCGCGCGCGTGATCACGCCCGGCTTTGTCGCCATCTGGCTGGCCTGGCTGATGGCGGGCGGCTCTCCGGGGCCTGCCACGATGGGCATTGCCGGAACCGCCATGAACGAAGGCCGCCGCGCCGGTCTGGTCTTTGCGCTGGGCATCTGTGCCGGGTCCGCCGCCTGGGGCATTGCCGCAGCGCTTGGCTTGTCGGCGATCATGCTGGCCAATGTCTGGGTTTTCGAGGTGATCCGCTATATCGGCGTGGCCTATCTGGGTTGGCTGGCCCTCAAGGCCCTGCGCCGCGCGATGACAGCGGATGAGGTCGCTTTGGGCAAACCGGCCACAGGTTCGCTGCCGACGATCTTCGCCAAAGGTGCCGCCATCCACCTGACGAACCCCAAGGCGATCCTCAGCTGGGGCTCGATCTATGCCATCGTCGCGCCCAATGATGCCAGCCTGTCGATGCTGCTGGGCTATTTCGCCATGCTCTATGCTGGATCGTTGATGATCTTTATCGGCTATGCGTTTCTGTTTTCATCCGAGCGCATGGTCCGAACCTACCGCCGCGCCCGCCGCTGGTTCGATTTCGCCTTTGCCGGGTTCTTCGGGGTGGCGAGTTACAAGATTTTGACAGTGCGGTTGTCGTGATGAAACTTTGGACACCCGAACAGAAAACCTTGTTTTTTAACCGGGTTGGATACGTGGCGTTGTTCATGATTTTTCTTGTGTCGTCGGGAGGTTCAGGCTTTGCCGAAGAAAAACTGGGCCTGAAAGGTGTTTTTTTCTTTCCGCTCGATGCCTTGGTATTCCCCGTTATTATGGCGTCGTTGGTCCAAACTCTTCTATGGTCTAAGCGGCTTACTCAAGCGAATCCAAACGCTACGCTATGGTACAACGCCACTTACATGGTTGGTCTGTCATTGTCGGTTTTTTGGGCTGCTCAAATCTCAGTATTGGTTTACGGATTTGGGCATTGGCATAGAATTGACTTCTGGGACCTGATCCTGAGAAACGTCTTTTTACTTTTCTGGGCAGGGGTTGCCACAGCTATTTGTCGTGCTGTGTTGGGACAAGCTATGCAAACAAAGCAAACGCTTTTTGGCGAAAAAAGAAACTGAGAAAATGATCCTCGGCATCGGCACAGACCTCGCAAACATCGACCGCATCCAGGGCACGCTCGACCGGTTCGGCGACCGCTTCCGCAATCGTGTCTTCACCGACACCGAACAGCGCAAGGCCGAACGCCGTGCCGATACGGCCGGAACCTATGCCAAGCGCTGGGCCGCGAAAGAGGCGTGTTCCAAGGCGCTGGGCACCGGTCTGCGCATGGGCATCGCGTGGAAGGATATGGCCGTCACCAATCTGCGCACCGGCCAACCGGTGATGCACGTGACCGGCTGGGCCGCCGAGCGCCTCAGGGAAATGACCCCCGACGGGCACGAGGCGATCATCCACGTCACCCTGACCGATGATCACCCCTGGGCGCAGGCTTTTGTGGTGATCGAGGCGCGTCCGGTTCAAGATCAGGCCGCGCAGCCTTGACTTGCCCCCATCCCCCCCGCATGTAGCAGCGAAGCCAAGCAAAGAACTGGAGCGAGCAGAATGGCCGAGGACGCCAAAACCGGAAATCCCGTCTGGGAGACGATCAAGACCATCGTCTACGCGCTGCTGATTGCCGGCGTGTTCCGCACCCTCTTCTTTCAACCGTTCTGGATCCCCTCGGGCTCGATGAAGCAGACGCTGCTGATCGGTGATTTCCTCTTCGTCAACAAGATGGCCTATGGCTATTCCTACGCATCCTGCCCCAGCCTGATCATCCCCAGCGTCGGCCTGAACGTGGATGCCGAAGATATCTGTGGCTGGATGCAGGGCGAAGACAATACCCGTATCTGGGGCGGTGATCCCGAACGTGGCGATGTCATCGTCTTTCGCCATCCGGTCACCGGACGTGATTATATCAAGCGCCTGATTGGGTTGCCGGGCGACCGGATCCAGGTCCGCAATGGCCAGATCATCCTCAATGGCACTCCGGTTCCTCAGCAGCCCGACGGCGTGTTTACCGAAATTGCCGAACCGCAAGGCCCGCAGCGCCTGCGCCCCCGCTGTGAAAACGGCCCTGTTGGAATAGGCGGCACCTGTGAAAAGTCGCGCCTGATCGAAACCCTGCCCAACGGTGTGTCTTATGACGTGTTGAACATCGGCAACCAGGCATCGGACAATACCGGCATCTATACCGTGCCCGAGGGCCATTATTTCTTCATGGGTGACAACCGTGACAATTCCAGCGACAGCCGTCTGCCGCAATCTGCCGGTGGTGTCGGATACGTGCCTTACGAAAACCTGATCGGTCGTGCCGACCGGATCATGTTCTCGTCCGCAGGTCGTTCGATGCTGTTCTTCTGGACATGGCGCAGTGATCGGTTCTTCAAGGCGGTCAATTGAAGCTCTCGGCTGAAATAAAGGCGTTCCAGCGGCGATTGGGGTATGAGTTCAAAAACCCCGAACTGCTGGTGCGCGCGCTGACCCATGGCTCGGTGTCTTCGTCCACCCGACCCGACAATCAGCGGCTGGAGTTTCTGGGAGACCGCGTTCTGGGCCTGGTCATGGCCACTGCGCTGCTTGAGGCCGACAAAAAGGCGTCCGAGGGTCAGTTGGCCCCACGGTTCAATGCACTGGTCCGCAAAGAGGCTTGCGCTGATGTAGCCCGTCAGATTGATCTGGGCGCGGTGTTGAAACTCGGCCGGTCCGAGATGCTGTCCGGTGGCCGTCGCAAGCAAGCGCTGCTGGGCGACGCGATGGAGGCCGTGATCGCCGCCATCTATCGGGATGCCGGGTTCGAGGCTGCCCGCGATGTCATTCTGGCGCTTTGGGGGGACCGCATCCACAAGGTCGAGGCAGATGCGCGTGACGCCAAGACCTCTTTGCAGGAATGGGCGCAGGCGCGTGGGCAAAAGCCGCCCTCATACGTCGAGGTTAAACGCAGTGGCCCGGACCACGCCCCGATCTTCACCATTGCGGCCCGCCTTCAGGACGGCACCGAGGCGCAAGCCACTGCAGGATCCAAACGTCAGGCCGAACAGGCGGCGGCGAAAGCTCTGCTGGAACAGCTCAGCCCGGCCGGGTCTTCCTAGGTACATGCGGCTCAGACCAGCCCGGAAATCGGACGCCGCCAGCCTGGCGGCGCTGTCGATCGAAGTCTGGATCAGCACCTATCTGCGCCATGGCGTGAGCGCCTTCTTCGCCGAGTTTGCACTGTCCGAGTTCACCACTGCACGGTTCGAAGCGCTGCTTGAAGAAGGCAAGGACCTTCTGATTGTTTCGGAAAACCGCGATGGCATAGATGGGTACATTCGGTTGGCAGAGGGCCGTCCTGCCCCGATCGACGGGCTGTCCGATCTTGAGATCGTGACCTTTTACGTGCAGCCGCGTCACCACGGAAAGGGCATCGGGTCAGCTTTGTTGCAGGTGGCCATCGACCATTGCCGCAACAAAGACCGCACCGAAATTTGGCTGACGACCAATTCCGAAAACGCTCCGGCCATCGATTTCTACCTGTCCAAAGGCTTCCGTCAGGTCGGCGTCACGGATTTCCGTATCGCGGACCAAGCCTATCCGAACCACGTTCTGGCGTTGAACCTGCCACCACTGGGCTAGTGTCAAATCACCCGGATGAACCCGGTCAGCCCGGTTTTCTGGTGTTCGATCACGTGGCAATGAAACGCCCAGTCGCCGGGATTGTCCGCGACCAGCCCGATGTCGACGGTCTCGTCTTTCAGCAAAAGCATGGTATCGGACAGCAACGGTGGCAGTTTGCGCAGGTTCGACGTCAGCGGAACGAAGGCCAGCCCGTGCAGGTGGATCGGGTGCAGATTGGGCGATTCATTGCGCAGTCGCAGAACATAGCTCTTGCCCCGTTGCAGTACAGCCAGCGGCCCGGTTCCCTGCGCCGCATCGCCCGGCCAGGGCGTGCGGTTGATCGACCAGAAACTATAGCCCAAAGACCCGCAGAACCCGTCATTCGGGGCGCCGCCTTCCGGGGTCCAGCCGAACACGAACTCATGCAACTCGGCCTGATCAAGATCAGGGCGCGCGACAGGGTTTGCCTGCAATGGGCGCAGCTCTCGCAGATCACGCGCGATGGAGTGTCCCGTGGCCCGCAACCGGACCATGGCGCGGTGTTTCTGCCCGGGAAACTTTGCCATCAGCAGGGCTGATTGCCCTTCGTCGTCCGGCATCCGAACGGCCAAATCCACCCGTTGACCCGGGGCCAGCAAGAGCGGCTGGGCTGCTGTGGGCCGTGTCACGTCTGTTTCTACCGGATGTCCGTCCCATGCGATGATACGGGTCTGGGCCCCTTCGGGATGCAAGTTGTAGATACGGGTCGTGTCCGTGTTGACCACCCGCACGCGCACCAGGCTGCCCGCGGCGTGGTCATATACTGCCTCGCTCTGCCAATTGGCGGTCTGCACGTTGCCGAACGTGCCGGCCCGCGCCGCGCCGCGGGCGGTATAGGCCGGCAGAAACGCGTCGTCTTCGTCCAGCCGGAAATCCCGCAGATTGATCACCTGTTCGCTGTCGAATCCCGGGTCTTCCGGTTCGGCAATCACCATCACACCGGTCAGCCCTCGGGCCATCTGGTCCATCGTCATGCAATGCGGATGATACCAATACGTGCCCGCATCCGGCGGCGTGAGTTCATAGGTAAAGCTCTCGTTCTCGCCGATGGGCATCTGGGTCAGATAGGGCACACCGTCCATTTCGTTGCGGATGCGCAGCCCGTGCCAATGCATCGCAGTATAATCGGGCAGGGTATTGCGCACCGTCAGGCGCAATGTTTCGCCCTGGCGCCCGTAAAGAACCGGCGGCGGCGCATCCGGTGACAGGCTGACCATCCCCGTGGTCCGCTGACCGCGCAACCGATAGCTGGCAGGTTGCACCACCAGTTCCCGAACGGGATCGCTGGCCGCCAGAGACAACCCTCCCAAACCCAAAGCACCGGCGGCGGCGCTGCTTCCAAGAAGAAACTCGCGACGTTTCATGAGAACCTCACTGAACGGATCTGATGCCGGGCTGGGATTGGCTGGGCGTCCGCGTCCATCTGACACCTCAAGCGCAAGGCTGCAATGCGACAAATCCCTCTGGTCCGCCGGACCTTTCTGCTATAGGGGTGCGCACCTGCAAACAGGATCGCCAGACTCATGACCACACGCGCCGGATTTATTGCCCTGATCGGAGAGCCCAATGCGGGCAAGTCCACCCTGCTGAACCACATGGTCGGGGCCAAGGTGTCGATCGTGACGCATAAGGTGCAGACCACCCGCGCGCGTATCCGTGGCGTGGCGATGGAGGGCGACGCGCAGCTGGTTTTCGTCGACACGCCGGGCTTGTTCAAACCCCGCCGCCGCTTGGATCGCGCCATGGTCGCCGCCGCATGGGGCGGGGCCGCGGATGCCGACATCGTTGTGCTTATGGTCGAGGCGCATCGTGGCATTACTGAAGGCGTTGAGCGCATCCTCGAAGGTCTCGAAGAGATCGGGCAAGGCCGCACGATCGCGTTGGCCATCAACAAGATCGACAAGGTGCCGTCCGAGAAGCTGCTGGCGCTGACCAGTGACCTGAACGCACGCTACCCGTTTGCCGAAACCTTCATGATCTCTGCTGAAAAGGGACACGGCGTCGAGGACCTGCGCAAATGGCTGGCCTCTGAATTGCCTGAGGGCCCCTGGCTCTATCCCGAAGACCAGATCGCCGATCTGCCCCTGCGCATGATCGCCGCGGAAATGACGCGCGAGAAGCTGACCCTGCGCCTGCATCAGGAATTGCCCTATCAACTGACCGTCGAGACCGAAAACTGGGAAGAGCGCAAAGACGGCTCTGCCAAGATCGATCAGGTCATCTATGTCATGCGTGACGGCCACAAAGGCATCGTGCTGGGCAAAAAGGGTGAGACGATCAAAGCCGTCAGCCAGGCCGCGCGCGCCGAGTTGGAAGAGTTCCTCGACCGCAGGATCCACCTGTTCCTGCAAGTGAAGGTCCGGCCCAATTGGCTGGAAGAATCCGAGCGGTATTCGGAAATGGGGCTGGATTTCAAAGACGGAAACGCATGACGCGGCTGACGGCGGAATTCTGGGTTCACGCCTATCTGGCGCGGCTGCGATTTCAGGATATCCCGGCCTATGTGGTGGCCCATGGCGATGACACCGCAGGCGCAGTTCTGGTCAAGCTGAACACACTGGACGGGCAGGCCGTTGCCTTCCAACGCAGCTTTGATCTGATGAGTGGCGAACGGAAATGGGTCGAACTCTCGTCCGGTCTTGAAGGTGACGTGGACCAAGCCATCCAGCGCCAACGCAGCTTTGACCCCGACCTCTGGGTGATCGAGGTCGAAGACCGGCAGGGGCGGCACCTGCTGGGCGAAGAAGGGCTGGAGTGACCAGTACTGAAGGGTCTTTGACGCAGAGACCAAAATGACTATTTTACCCCGGCAATTACACTGGCAGGGCTGGCTTGCCCTGTGGACAGGCGCAACCAAGAGGTGCTTTCGTGGCTGAAACGCTTGCTGAGAAACTGGAAAAATCGGAACTCGGCCACTGGATGCAGCGGTTCGAAAGCTTCATGGTCTTTGTCGGGGTTGTTGGTCCTTTTGCCACGCTTCCGCAACTGGTCAAGCTCTACTTTACCCATTCAGAACACGCTACTGGTCAGTCGCTTCTGTCCTGGTCGCTTTATGCCGGGCTGTCCTTCCTGTGGTTTGCGTATGGTCTGGTGGTGGGCAAGTTGCCCATCTATGTGGGCAACGGTATCTCGATGGTGCTGAACCTGCTGATGGTCATAGGAATTCTGGTTCATGCGGGTGTGACGTTCTGAACTTCACGCTGGCTTGGGTCTTTCTTGTTCGCGGTCGCAGACGATGCTCGGGTCCATCAATCCGCGTCGCCAAAATAGACAAAGCTCATCTTGTTCCCGTCAGGGTCGCGTGCGTAGGCACCAAAAAAGTTTGGGCCATATTGGGGGCGGTCCCCCGGATCACCTTCGTTTGTTCCGCCATTTGCAAGCGCGGCCGCGTGCGCATCACGCACTTCCTCTGTGCTTTGGCACAACAGGCCAACCATGTTTCCGTTGCCGATTGTCGCGTCTTTTTTGTCGAACGGTGTCGCGACCCATATGCATCCGCCGCCGCGCAGCTCATAGCATACAGCATGCGGCATATACTCGGCGACGACCTTTCCGCCGATCCGGGGCATAACCGCGTCGTAATAGCTGCGTGCCTTGGCAACGTCGTTGGAACCGATCATGACGTAATTAAGAGACATTTTGGGAATCCCACTTTAGAACATAAGAAGAACATTATGGCCTGAACGGGATTAAAGCAACGCATTCTTTTGTACGCGTCTGGCGATACCCCGGACGACAGACGGGGTTTCCATCGGCCAAGGGGCAGCAGGCGCGTTCTGCCGGGGCATTGGTGATCTGAAGAATGGCGGCGGGTTCATGTTGAGGCACAACGGAAACTACCGTGGTCAGGTCTGGTCGCTATATCGTGCCGGACCGTTGCAATGAAAAGCCGATGCTCTGCCCTTCAGTCTTTGCATGTCTTGGGATCACGCGCCATGTCCGCCGTTCCACCCGTCTTCGTACTCGCCCAACACCCTGGACAGGTGCAGCAGAGACGCAGAAAAGCGTGCGTAGACATCCCTCGACAACATCGGCTTGTTGTCATCCAGCACCTGCACAAGTTCGACAACGGTCGACGCAAACGTCTCATAGACCTGCATGTCGGCCGCCGTTGGGTCCGGTGTCCAGATTTCGCGTTCGTCGTAGTATGTGGCGGGTTTCGGTTCGTCATCGATCATGGTGCGGCCCCTTCTGTTGAAGCGCAGTTGGGGGTCGTAAAAACGCGTACAAGCCGGGTGGCGCGAAGTCACAAAACTATGGCGGCTTTGGAAAAGAACGCGCGCTGAAAAGGGGTTGAAGCACTTCCGGTCTTGCGCGCCAACGTCGCTTGGGATTTTCTGCGAACCAACCAAACCAGCAACAGGGTCAGGTTTTGGACTGGCGCGATCACGGAATACTCCTGACATTACGCCGCCATGGTGAAACAGCGGCGATCATCGAGGTCTTTACCGAAGGCCACGGGCGTCACGCCGGTGTGGTGCGTGGCGGGACCAGCCGCAAAATCGCGCCGATCCTGCAACCTGGGGCGCAACTGGACGTGCTGTGGCGCGCGCGGCTGGAAGAACATATCGGCACCTTTCAGGTCGAACCCCTGCGGTCCCGCGCGGCAGCCGCGTTTTCAGGGCGGCTGGCACTGTCCGGGCTGAACGCTGTCGTTTCTCTGCTGTCCTTCTGCCTGCCCGAACGGGAACCACACCCCGCGCTTTTTTCCCGGACGGAACAGTTGATGGATCTGTTGGGGCAGGATGAAGTCTGGCCTCTGGCCTATCTGCGGTGGGAGCTCGCGTTGCTTGACGAACTTGGCTTTGGCCTTGATCTGACAGCCTGCGCCGTGACCGGTGTGACCGAAGGATTGATCTATGTATCCCCCAAAACAGGCCGTTCCGTCAGCGCCAATGGCGCCGGGGAATGGGCGGACAAGCTGTTGCCCCTGCCGCCTTGTCTGCGAGGTGAAGGCCCTGCGCCCGATGTCGAGGTCGCAGAGGCCCTGCGCACGACCGGATATTTTCTGGAGCACCGCGTTGCTCCGTCTTTAGGGCATAATCCGCTGCCCGAAGCGCGGGCTCGGTTCGTGGATCAGGTCACTCGGCGGCTGTGAACACCATCTCGTGCCCGTCCTCATTGCGCAGGATCAGCACATTGCCTGACACCTCGGATTGGGTCATGGCCATGAGGGCGGCAAAGTAGAACCCTTCCGCTTCGAGCCCCGCGCAGGCGGCGCGCGTCGCGTTGAGGTTCTGAACCTCAAACCACGGGTAGGGCGCGTTGAGTGTTCCGTCATAGCTGTTGCACGGAGCGTTCCCGGTAATCCTGCCTTCTTCGGGAAACCGCAGTAGAGCGCTCGCCTCATAGGGCTGACCATCGATCTCCCTCAGAACCCAGGTCTGGTCCGCCGCACCATAGGCGGCGACGGTTTCGTCTTTGTCGCATTGGAACAGTGCCAACAAGGGCAGGGTCAGGATCAGGCGAGTCATGGCTGGGTCTTAGTGCATAGGGGATGTCGTTGGAACCGGATCAGTAGGGAAGAGACCCGTTCAGCAGTTGCGCACGCACTTCCTGCCGGGGTTTCCAGTTATAGCGCGTATCTTCACGCACCGGCGCCCAGAACAACGCGCCACTGTTGCGCCAGGGATCAAGGATGATGCCGTCATACATCGAACCCCCCTTGGCGCTGATCAATGCCGAATGGTGGATGATGCGAAAAGACGTCGGTGGCGACGTGGCCCAGTGCAGATCCAATGTTCGAAAGTTTTCCTGCCGCAGCCGCTTGGTCATGGCTTCTGCCCAATCGTTGCACAGCCCCTTTTCGCGGAACCCGTTGATGACCTTGGCGTTGTGGATGATGGCGGGGTCGGTGACATTCCAATCCCGCGCCAACTGCTGCGAGTAGGAATAGGCGATGGTGGCCGCTCTCTGAGCCTCGGCCGGATCGACATCCGGCCCGAGCATTCGGATCGACTGGGCAAGCGCTTCGACATCGCTCTGATCGGCCGTTGGCGCAGGGGTGGTGCAGGCCGCAAGAACGAGCACCGCCAAAGTGGCGCAAAGTGCAAAGAAGGATCGGGTCATGCGATGTACCAGGTGCTGATCGGGTTTCGGTCGGGTCAATCTGACGCTCTAACGGCGAATGGGCCGGGATCAAAGGGGAAGTTTGGATTGGTGCGGACACAGCTCGTCGTTGTCCTGCCGGTCAGAGATGCAGAAATAGTGAGTACAAAACGGAAGGTCTGCGGGTAGGAGGCGTACAAAACCTCAAAAATCAAGAAAAAGACCCGGCGCAATGGCCGGGTCAGTTGGGGAAACGGGCGCCGGTTCCGGTCACCCGAGCAGACGTCGTGCGATGACCTGTGCCTGAATCTCGGCCGCCCCTTCGAAAATGTTGAGAATGCGCGCGTCGCACAGAACGCGGCTGATCTTGTATTCCAGTGCAAAGCCGTTTCCGCCGTGGATTTGCAACCCGTTGTCGGCGGCTGCCCAGGCCACACGGGCGCCCAGCAGCTTGGCCATGCCCGCCTCAAGGTCACAGCGTTGGCCGTGGTCTTTTTCCCACGCGCTGAAATAGGTCAGCTGGCGCGCGATCATGATCTCGACCGCCATCATCGCCAGCTTGCCCGAGACACGCGGGAAGTGGATCAGCGATTTGCCGAATTGCTTGCGGTCGATGGCATATTGCATGGCGATATCCAGCGCGCTTTGCGCCACGCCGATGGCGCGCGCGGCGGTCTGGATGCGGGCACTTTCAAAGGTTTCCATCAGCTGTTTGAAACCCTTGCCTTCTTCACCGCCCAGCAGGTTTTCACCCTTGACGTGGAAGCCGTCAAAGCCCAGCTCGTATTCCTTCATGCCGCGATAACCCAGAACCTCGATCTCACCACCGGTCATGCCGGGGGTGGGGAAGGGATTGTCGTCCGTGCCGGGTGTCTTTTCCGCCAGGAACATGGACAGGCCGCGGTGATCGGTGCTGTCGGGATCGGTCCGCGCCAGCAAGGTCATGACATGGGTCCGCGCGGCGTGGGTGATCCAGGTCTTGTTGCCGGTGATCCGGTAATCACCGTTCTCGTCCTTCACGGCACGGGTCCGCAGGCTGCCAAGATCCGAACCGGTGTTGGGTTCAGTGAAGACAGCCGTCGGCAGAATTTCGGCGCTGGCCAGTTTTGGCAGCCAGTTGGCCTTTTGCTCTTCCGTGCCGCCGGCGATGATCAACTCGGCCGCGATTTCCGAACGGGTGCCCAGCGAGCCCACGCCGATATAGCCACGCGACAGTTCTTCGGAAACGACGCACATGGATGCTTTGGACAGTCCGAAACCGCCAAACTCTTCGGGGATGGTCAGCCCGAAAACGCCCATTTCCGCCAGTTCTTCGATGATTTCCAGCGGGATCAGCTCATCCTTGAGGTGCCATTCATGGGCATACGGTTCGACCTTTTCCTGCGCATAGCGGCGGAACTGGTCGCGGATCATTTCAAGTTCTTCGTCCAGACCCGACGCGCCGAACATGGTGGCGCCGGCCTGATCCTGCATCAGCTCGACCAAACGGCTACGTGCGGCTTGTGAATTCGCCTGCGCCATCAAGGTCTGTACTTCGGACGACTGAAAGCCCGACAGCGCATCCCAGCCGAGGCCCATATCCTGAAGGCGCACGACTTCGCCCTGGTTCATCGGGATGCCACCTGCGACCTGATGCAGGTACTCGCCAAAGGCTATCTGGTGAAGCAACTGCTCGAGTTCGCCGAACTTGCCTTCGGCCTGAAGTGCTTCGGCCCAGCGCTGCATCTGTTGCAGCGACTGGTTGTACGTGGCCAGCCATGCCAGTCCATGCGCGGCGGTCTGGTTTGCCTCGATCAAAGCACCAGAGATACGGCCATCCGCCGAGACCATGCCGCGCACGGATTCGCGGGCTTTTTCAAAAACGGCTGCTACCGCGGGTACGGCAGCCCGGGTCAAGTTCAGAAGATCGGGCAAAACTGCAGCAGTTGTCATCTCGGTCATATCCTGTCCGTCGTGGGCCATGAATCGCGTCCTTTCCTCGGTCGTCTGGTCATATCATGCTGCACGTGCAGCGCAACAAAAATACTTATTACGCTACGAAAAAGTTCAAATATTACCCCAACATTTTTGCAATGCAGAAGAAAATCCAGATGATATCTAGGGGACATGACCCTGTTTTCCATTCTTTCCCCGCAGGAACTGCTGTTGGCTATGGCAATCGCGTTTGCCTCTGGATGGGTCAAAGGCATGGTTGGTTTCGCGATGCCCATGATTTTGGTGTCGGGGTTGAATTCATTTCTGCCGCCGGATCTGACCCTGGCGGGACTTATTCTGCCGACGCTGGTGACCAATGGGCTGCAGGCCCTACGCGGTGGCCGTGTCGCCGCGATCGCCTCGATTCGGCGCTTTCGGGTTTTCCTTGTTGTTGGCGGTCTTCTTCTGCTGCTCAGCGCACAGTTGGTCGCATTGATCCCGGGGTCTGTCTTTCTGGTTCTGATGGGCGGCTTTGTGTCAGTTTTTGCGCTGTTACAAGTTCTGGGGTTCAGAATGGCGCTGAACCAACCCTCGACCGCAGTCGAGGCTGTGGTAGGTGGCGTGGCGGGGTTTGTCGGCGGCATGTCAGGAGTTTGGGGGCCTCCGACAGTTGCCTATCTGACGGCGCTGAACACCCCCAAGACCGAACAGATTCGAATTCAGGGCGTAATCTACGGTTTGGGGGCGGTTTTGTTGCTGGTCGCACATCTTGGATCAGGCATTCTGTACGCAGAAACACTTGAGTTTTCGGCAGCCCTGATCGTTCCGGCCCTGGCCGGGATGTGGATAGGCATGAAGCTGCAGGACCGTATTGATCAGGCAAGTTTTCGCAAAGCGACCTTGTTCGTTTTGCTGATTGCGGGCCTGAACCTGCTTCGACGCGGTTTGGTGGGGTAACGCGTCAGCCCGAGCGCTTGTCGGCAAACCGGAAAGCAAAATACAGGCCCATCATTAGGAAGAACAGACCCGAGATATCGCCGATCAGGAATGCGATATATTCCACCGTCGCGCTGCCAAAAGCCAGGTTGGTCAACCCGGAGACAAGGAAGGACGTTACGATTCCGACGCCCATCACACATATCCAACAGGGTTTGCGATCCGGACGGGGAAACAGATCCCACCCGATTGCCTTCAGAAGATAAAACACGGTCGGGACCGTCAGAACCGCAATCGCCATGGCCATCAGGCGGCTGGGCAGGAACACATCCGTTCCACCCAAATAGGCAAAAACGATGAACACGCCGGGCAATAATGCGAAAACGGCGCGCCACCCCAACAGCCAGGCTGTCAGAACCCGCACGCCATGCGGCAGAAACAACAGGCTCGCGCGGCTTGGGTATTCCGGGAAAAACACGTTCTGCAACGGCATCAGGACGGCGAATGTAAGGAACGACGCCAGCACATAGGCCAAAGAGGCCAAAAGCGTTTCAGTAGCCCACCCGCGCAAAGTTATCACGGCTTCTTGCGCGGGTGGATCGCATCATTTGGGTGCATGAACGATGTACCGTCCCCGGTTGGCGCTGCCGCTTTGAGAAAGATAGCCTTTTTCGACCAGCGATTTCAGCGCGCGAAAGAATGTTGGGCGCGAAACACTTTGAACCAACGTGTGCTCGATCAAACCGAATGTGCGCACTTCCTGATCGGACTTGGAAAGCTCTTCGGCGGCATAGTAGATGTCGCGTTCAACCGGAGATAGTTTCTCCAAGCCTAATGTACGCTCCATGCTTTGCATCAGCTTGCGCAGTTCGGTGAGTTTCGAGATCTCAGTCATAATGTTACCTATCGTTTGCCGTGCCATTTGCCGCCTAATTGCGACTGTTTGAGCCATGCTGAATGACGCGCAAGTCAGCAAGTCTCGTATTGACACTCATCCCCTCTCGCTTAGACTAGGTGACTGATTAGGTTGCTCAATCCAGCGTTGTGAGTGTGCGCATATGAGCGACCCCCAATCTAATTTCAGTCAGTGCCCGGCGCAGAAGTGCCGGGTTTTTTCGTCTCAGCGACTATCAGGGCTAGCGCAAATTGCATTTTGAAACAACGCAATTGTATGTGCTTTTTGCGACAAACAACCTTAGCAAGAAGTACAGTGGGCGAAATAAAAAAGGGGCGCTGTGGCCCCTCTTCCTGTCTTATCCAATTGCGACGGCTTTGATGTCGTCGTCGATGAAGGGCAGATATTGTTCAAAGTTCTCGGCAAACATCTGCACCAGTTTTTCGGCCTGTTTGTCGAAGGCTGCCTGATCGTCCCAGGTACGGCGCGGGTCCAGCAGAACTTCGGCAACCCCCGGCACCGAGACCGGAACGTCAAAGCCGAAATTTGCATCCTTGCGGAACTCGGCGTCGCGCAGAGACCCTTCCAGAGCGGCGGTCAGCAAGGCGCGTGTCGCGCGGATCGGCATCCGGCTGCCCACGCCATAGGCGCCGCCGGTCCAGCCGGTGTTCACAAGCCAGCAGGTCGCGCCGTGCTGGGCGATCTTGTCCCGCAACAGGTTGCCGTATTCCTCAGGGCGACGGGGCATGAACGGCGCGCCGAAACAGGTCGAGAATGTCGGCTGCGGCTCGGTGATGCCGCGTTCGGTCCCGGCCACTTTTGACGTGAAACCCGACAGGAAGTGATACATGGCCTGGGCCGGCGTCAGCCGCGCGATCGGTGGCAGAACGCCAAATGCATCGCAGGTCAGCATGATGATATTCTTCGGGTGACCACCCAATGCGCTTTTGGATGCGTTCGAGATATACTCGAGCGGATAGGCGCAGCGCATGTTGGCGGTCAGCGAGTCATCGTCGAAATCCAGTTCCTTGGTTTCGGGGTCGAAGACCATGTTTTCGATCACGGTTCCGAACTTCGAAGTGGTGGCATAGATTTCCGGCTCTGCCTCGGCATTCAGGTTGATGGTCTTGGCATAGCAACCGCCTTCGAAGTTGAAGGTGCCGCGATCGGACCAGCCGTGCTCGTCATCCCCGATCAGTATGCGCGAAGGATCGGCGGACAAGGTGGTCTTTCCGGTGCCGGACAGGCCAAAGAACACGGCCGTATCGACCGGGTTGCCAACAGCATGGTTGGCCGAACAATGCATCGGCATCACGCCTTTTTCAGGAAGCATGTAGTTCAGCAGGGTGAAAACGGACTTCTTGTTTTCACCGGCATATTCAGTGCCGCCGATCAGGATCAGTTTGCGGTCGAAATTCATTGCAATCACGGTCTCGCTGCGGCAACCGTGCTTTGCCGGGTCGGCCTGAAAGCTGGGGCAGTTGATGACGGTGAAATCGGCCGTGAACTCATCCAGGTCTTCGCGGTCCGGGCGACGCAGCAGGTGGCGGATGAACAAGTTGTGCCATGCCAGTTCGGTAATCATTCGTACATTGATTGCGTAAGCCGGGTCCGCGCCACCGACGAGGTCCTGCACAAAATAATCGCGGCCCTTCATGTGGGCCAGCATGTCTTCGTACAGTGCGTCAAAGCCCTCGGGGCTCATTTCGGCATTGTTTTCCCACCAGATGGTTTCGGCAACGCTGTCGGTCTTGACGACGTGTTTGTCCTTGGGCGACCGGCCGGTGAACTTTCCTGTGGTAACTAGGAACGCTCCACCATTGCCAAGTGTGCCTTCGCCGCGCTTTAGCGCCTCTTCGATCAGCGCCGGTTCCATGAAGTTGTAATAGACATTGCCCAGACCCTCGATGCCCTGATCTTCGAGGCGGAATTGCGGGTTAACCCGTCCAGATGTCATGTGTGTCTTCTCCTGTGGCGGCGCGAAGGTCGTTGGCCATTGCGCCTTTGGGGCAGTGAGCCGGGAAAACCGGCGGCTGAGCGCGTCTTATCACGGTCGTTCATGGCATGAACAGGCGGGTTTGACGCAGTTAGCGCAACCAAGTTCGGGTTTAGCGCCATCAGAAATTCAATGTCGGAAAAGCGGGCAGATTTTTGCGGGCATCAAGGCAAATTTGCCGCAGACCTGCCGCAACAAAGGCATGATTCGCAGTTACGGATTGATTCGGCGTCTTAAAACCGCCAACAATGCCTTACAAATAAGCGAATTATTGCGCGAGTGAGCAGGAATAGGGGTGAGCCCGATGTCAAAGATTGCACTTGTGGATGACGATAGAAACATTCTTACGTCTGTATCCATGACCCTCGAAGCCGAAGGTTTCGAGGTTGAAACATATAATGATGGCCAGGCCGCGTTGGATGCGTTCAACAAGAAACTGCCGGACATGGCTGTTCTGGATATTAAGATGCCGCGGATGGACGGCATGGATCTGTTGCAACGGCTGCGTCAGAAGACGCAGATGCCGGTGATCTTCCTGACCTCGAAAGACGATGAGATCGACGAGGTACTGGGCCTGCGCATGGGCGCGGATGACTATGTAAAGAAGCCTTTTTCGCAGCGTTTGCTGGTCGAACGCATTCGGGCTTTGCTGCGCCGCCAAGAGGCGACAAGCGGCGATGCGGTCGCATCCAACAGCAATGACACCAAAGTCATGGAACGCGGCGACCTGAGGATGGATCCGCTGCGCCATGCGGTCAGCTGGAAAGGCACTGATGTGTCCCTGACCGTGACCGAGTTCCTGCTGCTTCAGGCCCTGGCCCAACGTCCGGGATTCGTCAAAAGCCGCGACCAGTTGATGGATGTCGCCTATGATGATCAGGTCTATGTGGATGACCGGACGATCGACAGCCACATAAAGCGTCTGCGAAAAAAGATGCGCGCGGCTGATCCCGAGTTCTCGGCGATTGAGACCTTGTATGGTATCGGTTACCGGTACAACGAAGAATAGGCGCGGCCGCCTGCAAGAGGTAATGGGGTCTCGTGCGCGACACCGAACAAGCCAGCGAATTGCGCGACGGTGACGTCGTTCTTGGGGATGACTGGGTCATTCCCCAGGACCCCGAGTCAGCGGAGCTGAGGGAAAAGCGATCGCGGAGAAACCTGTTTTCGCTGCGCGGTTCACCCCTGGCGCGCAAAATCATCACGTTCAACCTGATTGCTCTGGTGATCCTGGTCACCGGGTTGTTGTATCTGGACGACTCGCGAAAAGAGAAGGTTCAGCAGACCGCCCGCAATCTGCTGGGCGATGCGCAACTTGTCAGCAACGTTTTTGAAACCCAGTTGCGTCAGGGCGCACAGCAATCCGGGCAGAATGCCGGGAACCTGGACGTCAAGGATACCCTGTCTGGCCTCACCTTGCCCGAAGGGGGCGAGGTTTTTGTTTATGACGCCAGTGGCACGCTGATCGGCTGGACACGTGGTGCCCCGCAAGCCTCTGACATGCCGGTTCTTCTGCAATCCGAGGCCGAGATGCAGACCGGCAGTACGGTGATCAGCGACACGCTGAATGCCGTTTGGACGGGTTTGTCAAACCTGCTCAACTGGTCGACTGAAACCGAAGCACCGACGTTGGCGCAGCGTGTTCAGACCATTATTCCACAAGCGATTGCCGGTCAAAGTCAGGTGCAGGCGGTACAGGATGGCGCGGGTGAGACGGTCATCGTGGCTGCCGCACCAATTCTTTATCAGGATGTACCCGCCGGCGCGGTGGCGATTACCGGCCCGGCTGGTGAAATCGACGCGCTTGCCCGCCGCGAGCAGGAGCGCATTCTTCAGATGTTTGTCGTGGCGCTGCTGGTTTCCGTAGGCCTCAGCCTTGTCCTGGCCTCGACCATTGCCAACCCGCTGGCCGATCTGGCATCCGCGGCAGAGATGGGCAAAGACCGGGGCACGGGTGTCAATCCCGGGCGTATCCGCATTCCCGACCTCAGCGCCCGTCCTGATGAAATTGGACGCCTCAGCCGCGCATTGCGGGGTATGGTGACCGCGCTCTACAACCGGATCGACGCAAACGAACAGTTTGCCGCCGATGTCGCCCATGAAATCAAAAACCCGCTGGCCAGCCTGCAATCCGCCGTGGGAACGCTGCGGATGGTCAAGCGCGAGGATCAGCGCGACAAGCTGCTGGACGTGATCGAGCATGACGTACGGCGTCTGGACCGGCTGGTCAGCGACATATCAAATGCGTCGCGTCTGGATGCGGAACTGGTCAAGGAAGAAGAGCAGCCCTTTGACCTGCTCAAGCTGCTGGGCAATCTCGGCCAGTATCTGGGTGAAGATGCACGCTCCAAGGGCATCGATTACATTACGGATCTGCCCTCTGAGCCAATTGTGATCAACGGGCTGGAAGCGCGTCTTGCGCAGGTCTTTGTCAATCTGATCACCAACGCGATTTCGTTCTGCGAAGAAAATGACGCAATTCGCGTCTGGGTCCGGCAGCGGGACAACCGCGTGCTGGTGGTTGTCGAAGACACCGGCCCGGGGATTCCCGAACAGGCGCTTACCAAAGTGTTCAAGCGATTCTACTCGCAGCGTCCGGCGGAACATTTCGGCAATAATTCTGGCCTCGGCTTGGCGATCTCCAAGCAGATTGTCGAAGCCCATGGAGGGGTGATCTGGGCTGAGAACATCCGCCCGACAGAGGCCGATATCACATCGGATCCGCTGGGTGCCCGCTTTGTCGTGGGGTTGCCCGTCTAAATCCATGCATATTGATTCGTTGTCACTCGCGAAAGATCAGGACAGCGCCTGTGTTCATGCCTCCTGCGTTTCGGTTGCCGGACGCGGGCTTTTGATCATCGGTGCGTCCGGCACAGGGAAGTCCGGGCTGGCGTTGCAAATGATGGCGTTCGGCGCGAAATTGGTCGCCGATGACCGCGTCAATCTAGAGATGCGGCAGAATCGGGTGATCGCCTCGGCCGTGTCGCAGATACGCGGCTTGATCGAGGCGCGCCAAATTGGCCTGGTCAAAGCCGAACCCAGTGGTCCGGTTCCGCTGGGTTACGTTGTGGATCTGGATCAGCCAGAGCCCGAGCGTCTGCCCGACCCTTTGACGGTTTCCGTGCTGAGGCAAACTGTTCCCTTGCTTCGGGGCGCGGGCGTGCCCAACTTGGCTGTAGCGATGATGCAGCTTCTAGGAAATGGGCGCGTAAACCCGGAATGGCCGAATACATGACATCGCAAAGGCGGATCGTACTTGTCACGGGGCCCTCCGGGGCAGGAAGATCCACGGCCATTCATGTGCTGGAAGATCTGGGCTTTGAAGCCATCGACAATCTGCCGATGGGTCTTTTGTCGCGCTTGCTCGACAGTGCTGACAGCGACCGTCCGATGGCATTGGGTATAGATGCCCGCAACCGGGATTTCTCGACGATCGGTTTCATAGAATTGGCTGAAAAGCTGGGCCGCTTAGCGCAGGTCGATCTGACGGTTCTGTATCTGGATTGCAGTGATGATGTTCTGGTGCGCAGGTTTTCGGAAACCCGAAGGCGGCATCCCGTCGCCAAGAATGCCAGCCCGGAAACCGGCGTTCAGCGCGAAAAAGAGCTGCTGGCGCCGATACGTGAGATTGCGGATACACTGATCGACACCAGCCTTCTGAACGTGCATCAGCTGCGGGAAGAGGTCGAGAACTGGTTCGCCCCGCAAGGCGGGCGGCATCTGGCGGTTTCCATCGAATCCTTTTCTTACAAACGCGGTCTGCCGCGCGGATTGGACATGGTGTTCGATTGCAGGTTTCTGGCGAATCCATACTGGCGCCCGGAATTTCGCGCAGCGGATGGTCGAAACCCTGACGTTGCGCACTATGTGCAGTCGGACGCTAACTACTTACCGTTTTTTGAACGTGTGCTGGACTTGCTGACCCTGTTGCTGCCGGCCTTTCGGGCCGAGGGCAAAGCGCATCTTTCCGTGGCGTTTGGGTGCACAGGGGGCCAGCACAGATCAGTTGCCCTGGCAGAGGCCGTTGCAAAGGCCCTTGCGGAAGATGGGCAGCAGGTGGCAATTAGGCATCGCGAGATGGAACGTCGGTCGTTGAATGTGAGGTCGGATTGATCGGAATTGTGATCGTTGCACATGGTGGGTTGGCTCAGGAATACCTGGCCGCCACACAACACGTGGTCGGACCACAGGCCAGCCTCGTGGCGGTCGCGATCGAGGCTGACCATGACCGGGACGAAAAACAGGCCGAAATCTGCCGTGCCGCTGATGAAGTGGACACCGGAGATGGTGTCGTTGTTGTCACCGACCTCTTTGGCGGAAGCCCCTCGAATCTCAGCCTGCGTGCCTGCGCGCCTCAGGATCGGCGTATTCTGTATGGGGCAAACCTGCCGATGCTGATCAAATTGGCCAAAAGTCGCCACTTGCCCATTGGTGATGCCGTCCGTCAGGCAATGGAGGCTGGACGGAAGTACATCAATGCGCAGAATGTGACATTGGATTAAAAACGGATTATTGAATATGACGAGCCGAAGCCTGAAAATTATCAATGAAAAGGGCCTGCATGCACGCGCCTCGGCAAAGCTGGTTGAGGTTGTCGAGGGTTTCGATGCACATGCTGAGGTGTCAAAAGACGGACTTTCTGCATCAGGCGACAGCATCATGGGTCTTTTGATGTTGGCAGCATCGCGCGGAACAACTATTGACGTCGAGACGTCCGGGCCGGATGCTGAGGCATTGGCAGAAGCTCTGGAAACGCTTGTGAACGACAAGTTCGGAGAGGGGTTCTAAGCCACCCCGCCGGGACAGGAAGAACGGGAAGACCAGGAATTGGCGGAAACGACGCACGAGACCAAGACAAGCCCGGTGGTGGATGGGACCACAGATCAGGGTGAGATCTACGACCGTAGAACGCTGACCTATGCGAATTCATTCGACGATGCCTGGACAGCGACCGCCATTCGGGCCATCGAATGGTGCACAGGCAAGCTGACCATTTTGCGCATGGTCAACAAGTTCGAAAAAAAGAACGAATACTACCGCGGCCAGCGGTTCTGGGGCGGTGCCCTCAAGACTATGGGAATCGACCTGACCACACCGCAGGAACAGATTGACCGCATTCCCAAGACCGGCCCGGTTGTTGTCGTCGCCAACCACCCGCACGGTATGGTTGATGGCATGATTCTGGCGGAACTGATCGGCCGGGTACGCAGCGATTACCGCATCCTGACCCGTTCGGTTCTGACGGGTCTGGACGAAGCGGCCACGTCATTCATGATTCCGGTTCCGTTTCCCCACGACCCCGAGGCGCAGGCCAAGATGCTGGAAATGCGCGGCAAAGCTATGGAGCATCTCAAAAACGGCGGCGTTGTGGCGCTGTTCCCATCCGGTGTTGTGATGTCCTCGGATGATTGGTTCGGGCCTGCGATCGAGCGGGAATGGAACGTGTTCACTGCCAAGATGATCCGCCGTTCCGGCGCGCGCGTGGTGCCGATTTTCTTTCCGGGCTGCAATTCACGTTGGTATCAGATCGCCAACCGTGTCTCTGCAATTCTACGGCAGGGACTGTTGCTGCATGAGATCGTCCGATCCTGCAACAAACCCCAGTCGCCGGTGATCGGCGAACCGATTTCGGACCACGATATGGAGCTGCTGGAGCGCGATCCGCGCGGTTTCATGGCCTGGCTCAGAAATCACACCATGTCTCTGGGTAGGTCGGAGCAGACCTGATCCGCGTCTTCATCTGGCCAAAAATATCCCGGGGGCGAGGGGGCCGGCCCCCTCAGCGTGTCGGCACCGGAACTTCGCCTCGGTAATCATAAAAACCGCGCTCGGTCTTGCGCCCCAGCCACCCGGCCTCGACATATTTCGTCAGGAGAGGGCAGGGACGATATTTGGTATCGGCCAACCCGTCATGCAGCACGTTCATGATCGCCAGACAGGTATCCAACCCGATGAAATCCGCCAATTCCAACGGGCCCATGGGATGATTCGCCCCAAGTTTCATTGACTGGTCGATGGATTGAACGTTCCCCACACCTTCATAGAGTGTGTAGACCGCCTCGTTGATCATGGGCATCAGGATCCGGTTCACGATAAAGGCCGGGAAGTCCTCGGCGCTGGCCGCCGTTTTGCCCAACCGATCCACCACCGCTTTGCAGGCGTTGAAAGTTTCTTCATCCGTGGCGATGCCGCGGATCAATTCCACCAATTGCATAACAGGGACAGGGTTCATGAAATGAAAACCCATGAACCGTTCGGGCCGATCCGTGCGGCTTGCCAGGCGGGTGATGGAAATCGAGGATGTATTTGACGTCAGAATCGTATGCGGCAGCAGGTGCGGTTGGAGGTCCTCGAAAATCGCCTGCTTAATCGTTTCCCGCTCGGTTGCTGCCTCGATAACCAGATCGGTTTGACCCAGTTTCGGCAGATCAAGAGTGGTCGTAATCCGTTTCAGCGCAGCCTTCATCGCCTCGTCGGTGATTTTGCCACGCGACGCCTGCCGCGCCAGGTTACCTTCGATCGTGGCAATGGCGTTTTCCAGAGCATCCTGGCTGACATCGTTCAGCAAGACGTCGTATCCCGCCAACGCCATAACATGGGCAATGCCGTTGCCCATTTGCCCCGCGCCAATCACCCCGACCGATTTAACTTCCATGTTCAGCTGCCTTTGCCCTGTAGGATACCGCGACAGTATCGGCAGACCGGGGCAGGCGGCAAGAGGATCAAGGCGGTCAATTTCGCTTCAAATGCGCGCATTAGGAAAATCTCAATATCTATGACCACAAGATGGCACCGGGTGAGAAAACGGGGGGCTTGATATGAGCTTTCATCAGACAAACAGCGGTAGGGAGTCCACCTGCCAGTATGCCAATTCGAAACTTTGGTTCCGGGGTCCACCCGGCACGTTGGATCAGCCCTATGTGGCCTGTCTGGGAGGAGAGGAAACTTTCGGCAGATTCGTCGATTACCCGTTTCCTGCCGTGCTTGAGAAGCGATTGGGAAAGCCATGCGTCAACTTCGGCAGCCTGTTTTGCGGAATCGAAGCGTTGTCCACTGATCCCGGGGTGCTGAATCTGGTCAATCAGTCAGACCTATGCGTGTTGCAGGTGCCCGATCTTCTGCGCCAATCGAACCGGTTTTACCGCGTACACCCGCGTCGCAACGATCGGTTCCTAGAACCCACCGCGGACTTGCTGAGGCTGTACCCGGATGTTGACTTCACGGAAATCCATTTTGTGCGCCATTTGTTGGAGCAACTGAGCGCAACAGAAGACGCCCGTTTCGAAGTCGTAGCGCAGGAACTGCGAGAGGTCTGGATACGCGCCACCGGGGACTTGATAGAACGGATCGAACCCGGCGTGGTTCTGCTTTGGCTGCTTGTGCAGCGGCAAACCGGATCGCATGTCGACCATATCGTGCCCGATGCCGACTTGATCGAACAGCTACGCCCGCTATGCGCTGATGTCGTCGAGGTTTCGGTCGCTGTATCCGCTCGATCGGATGCTCTCGAAGATGTTATGTTCGGGACGCTTCAGCAGCCGATTGCGGAACATATGATCGGCCCGTCCGCGCATCGAGAAATTGCCGAACACCTGCTGATCGCCTTGCGGAACCTGAACTGAAAAAGGCCCGCCTGTTGGCGGGCCTTTGCGGATCAATCCGGATATCCGGTTCAGCCGAGCTTTTCAGTCAGTTCCGGTACCGCCTGGAACAGGTCTGCGACCAGGCCGAAATCGGCGACCTGAAAGATCGGCGCCTCTTCGTCTTTGTTGATCGCCACGATGACCTTCGAGTCCTTCATGCCGGCCAGGTGCTGGATCGCGCCCGAAATACCGACGGCGACATACAGATCCGGGGCAACAACCTTGCCGGTCTGACCCACCTGCCAGTCGTTCGGTGCATAGCCCGAGTCAACGGCCGCACGCGACGCACCAACCGCGGCACCCAGCTTGTCGGCCAGCGTTTCGATCAGTTTGAAGTCCTCTTCTGAGCCGACACCACGGCCGCCCGAAACAACGACGCCAGCCGAGGTCAGCTCTGGACGGTCGCTTTCCGCCACCTTGTCCTCGACCCATTCCGACAGGCCGGGGTTTTCGCCGACCGACACGGTCTCAACCGCGGCCGAGCCGCCTTCGCCGGCGGCGTCAAAGCTGGCGGTCCGGATGGTGACGACCTTCTTGGCGTCGTTCGATTTCACGGTCTGGATCGCGTTGCCCGCGTAGATCGGGCGCTCGAAGGTCGAGCCGTCAACCACGCCGGAGGCATCCGAGATCACCATCACGTCCAGCAGGGCTGCAACGCGGGGCATCACGTTCTTGGCGTCGGTGGTGGCCGGTGCCACGATGTGCTCGTAGCCATCGGCCAGGCCCACGATCAGGGCTGCGGTCGATTCCGCCAGGCGGTGGCCCAGCGACGGGTCTTCGGCGACCAGCACCTTGGAGACACCGTCGATCTTGGCTGCGGCCTCACCGGCAGCAGCGGCAGACCCGCCTGCGGCCAGAACGGTTACGTCACCCAGCACTTTCGCGGCGGTCACGGCCTTTGCGGTCGCATCCATCGCAAGTTCGCCGTTGTTCACTTCGGCAAGCAGAAGTACAGCCATTACACAGCCCCCGCTTCTTTGAGTTTCTCGACCAGCTCGTCAACCGAGCCCACGATGATGCCTGCCGCGCGTGCCGGCGGCTCTTCGGTCTTGACGATTTCCAGACGCGGCGTGACGTCGACGCCGTAGTCGGCGGCGGTTTTTTCATCCAGCGGCTTCTTCTTCGCCTTCATGATGTTGGGCAGCGACGCATAGCGCGGCTCGTTCAGGCGCAGGTCAACGGTGATGATGGCGGGCATCTTGACGCTGATGGTCTGCAACCCGCCATCGACCTCGCGGGTGACCTTGGCGGTGTCACCTTCGATGTCCAGTTCCGAGGCAAAGGTGCCCTGGGACCAGCCCAACAGCGCCGACAGCATCTGGCCGGTGGCGTTCATGTCGTTGTCGATCGCCTGCTTACCTGCCAGAACAATGCCAGGCTGCTCTTCTTCGACCACTTTGGCCAGGATCTTGGCAACGGCCAGAGGCTCGATATCGGTGTGTACATCGTCAGCCGCCACAACCAGGATTGCGCGGTCGGCACCCATGGCCAGCGCGGTGCGCAAGGTTTCCTGCGCCTGCTTTACGCCGATCGAAACAGCAACGACTTCGTCGGCCTTGCCGGCTTCTTTCAGGCGGATCGCTTCCTCTACTGCAATTTCGTCGAACGGGTTCATCGACATTTTGACATTGGCGAGATCAACACCGCTACCGTCCGCTTTCACGCGGACCTTCACATTGTAGTCAATCACGCGTTTGACAGGCACCAGTACCTTCATTGTAGCGCTTTCTCCTCAAAAAAACGGTAAGCCGCGCAGGCGACTCCACCAATGCTCTCGACCGACTAGATAGCGCCTGCCGCAGTGGCACAACAGAGCAAAATCGTCACGTCATGGCGTCGGGACGTCGCGTTTTGCAATTTTTTTGCCAAGAGGCGAAAGAATATTACCCGCGACTCTGTATTTCGCGATCAGCGGTTCGCGCCCGGAACCCACAACACGTCGTCTTTGCCGTTTGCGTTTGCGCAGCGTGCTGCAACAAAGAACCAGTCGCTGAGACGGTTGAGGTATTTGACCGCCACGTCGTTGACGGGCTCCATATTCGTCAGCTCGACCGCAAGCCGTTCCGCCCGACGTGAAACGGTCCGGCAGACGTGCAGATGTGCTGCCAGACGCGAGCCACCGGGCAGGATGAAGCTGCGCAGGGGTTCCAGCGTCTCGTTCATTGCGTCGATCTCGGCTTCCAACCGGTCGATCTGGGCAGGCACGATGCGTAGGGGGGGATAATCGGCCTCGGCGTCTTTTTCCATGTCGGGGCGACAGAAGTCGGCGCCCAGATCGAACAGGTCATTTTGAATGCGCGACAGCGCGGTTTCGACATCACCTTCGGCCTCGGTCCGTGCCACGCCGACAAAAGCGTTCAGTTCGTCCACGGTGCCATAGGCTGCGACGCGGCCCGAATATTTTGCCACGCGCTCTCCATTGCCTAGGGCGGTTTTCCCGTCATCGCCAGTGCGTGTGTAGATTTTGTTGAGTACGACCATTTATTGAACTCCCTGTCCGCGCAGATACACGAAAAGCACGATCAGCAACACGGCGATGAACTGAAAGAGGATGCGCAGGCGCATCATCTTGTTGCTTTTCTTGGCCGCTTCCATGCCGCCTTTGCCGAAATTCGCGATGCCTAAGGCCAGCACTACGACAACTGCCGCCATAGCCAGAAGCAGAATGACCATCACAAGGTCCATTTGAAGTCACCGTCCGGTTTTTTTCGATTACCACCCATCTAGCGTCAGGGCGTCGAAAAGCGAACGGGAAATATCGTCTCAGATATCCGAAAGGATTCGATCAGTGGCGTTTGTAGGCAGAATGCGGCGCAGTATCCCGGCGATATATGTCGGAGTGGTCACGTAGTAACGTGGTTTGGGGCGTCGGGCCTCGACCGCATGGGCCAGCTTGTCCGTGACGGCAGAGGCGGGCAGTTCAAATCGGTCTGGCCCACTGCTTTCATAAAGGCGCTTAAGCAGTGAGCCTTCATACTTCTCCCGAATGGCCGAGTTTTCCCAGTCGATGTATTTCTCGAACAATGGGATCGCCTTTTCCCGGAGTTTTGAGGTGATGGGGCCGGGCTCGATCAAGACGACGTGAATGTCGGTATCCCGAAGTTCCAGCCGCAGCGTGTCGGTCAGCCCTTCGATCGCGTATTTTGTGGCGACATACGCGCCGCGCCACGGGAAGGCGACAAGACCCAGAACCGAGGAACACTGCACAATCCGGCCATGACCCTGTTCCCGCATGACGGGAATGACCTGTCGGGTCAGCTCGTGCCAGCCAAAGACATTGGTCTCAAATATATGGCGCAGGCCATCCGTCGGAACATCCTCAACCGCGCCGGGCAAGCCATGTGCGCCATTGTTGAAAAGGGCATCCAGCGAGCCGCCTGTAGCCTCGAGAACGTGGGACAAACCCGATGTAATGCTGTCTGCATCAGTGTAGTCGATTCTGGGGCTTTCAAAGCCTTGTGCGCGTAGGCGATCACAGTCGCGTTGCTGGCGGCAGGATGCAAAAACGCGCCAGCCTCTTGCACGCATACCGTGTGCCGCGTCCAGACCGATGCCTGACGAGCATCCCGTGATAAGAATCGATTTCTGCATATGCCTTCCGAGCCTGATCCCCGCCCATAGCTATGGCGGGGTTTGCGGCAGGGCAATGACACTTCGATGTCAGTTCGTTGTTTTCCGGACGAGTGATGCCGAAATCCACCCAACCTGTTGCCCCGGCAACACGCGCAGGCGCAACCAGCCGGTACCTGAATCCCCGAATACCTCAACCTGCTGGCCGATCCTGGCTTTGCCGATGATCGGATAGATCGTCCCCGGCCCATCACGCAGGTTAACGCGGGTTCCCGAAATTTCACGGATATCCTTGGCGGCCTCGACAGGGGCGGGCAGTTCAACCGTTGGCAGCTCGGCGTCGGTGGTTACCTGTTCGAGAGAGGCCAGACCCTGTTCCAGCGACGCAAGGGTCAGAGTGACGTTTTCGTCAGCGAACAGTGAGGGGTTTGCCTTCAGGCCAGCTGCGACTTGCGACAGCAGCGCTTTGGTTTCTGCTTCGTCCAGCTCGGCCACGGGTTCAGTGACCGGTGCGACCGGCGCCGAGGGCTTTACCGCAGCACGCGCGACCAGAGTTTCGGCGGGCGCGGGTTCGATAGCTGGTTTCGAAGGCCTCGGGGCAATGGCAACACGCTCCGGCTCCGCTGTGCGGACTCCGCGCGGCTCAAAGTCAGGACCTCCGCTCATCACGTAAAAAGTCCAGCCGAGTGCGGCGAAAGTAACAAGTACAAGGCGCGTCATGGCGCATCCCCCAATTCAATCGTAACAACAAAATAGGCAGCAATCATTCAATTGTTGGAATGGTAGCATAATAGAAGGGCAGAGTCGAAAATTCGGGGAAAACACCGACTTGCCTCCCCCTGTTGCAAAAAGCCCGACTTGTCCCCAGTAAAATACGCGTTGCTTGCTTTACCAAGGCGTTCTTGCGTCGTATCACATCATATATGAACGATACGATCGACGACCCCAACATGGAGGCCCCCAACCACGGGGGTGAGGTTGCAGAACCGCTGCGCCGCGCGATAGGCGAGCGTTACCTGACCTATGCGCTGTCCACCATCATGCACCGCGCCCTGCCGGACGCGCGGGACGGATTGAAGCCGGTGCACCGGCGAATCCTCTATGCGATGAGAGAGCTGCGACTCAGCGCAACCGGAGGTTTTCGCAAGTCCGCCAAGATTTCCGGCGACGTGATGGGCAATTACCACCCGCATGGCGACGCCGCGATTTACGACGCAATGGCGCGCCTGGCGCAGGACTTCAACGTGCGTTACCCGCTGGTCGACGGGCAGGGGAATTTCGGGAATATCGACGGCGACAATCCGGCGGCCTCGCGATATACCGAGGCGCGGATGACCATCGTGGCCGAGGCGCTGCTGGAAGGTCTGAACGAAGACGCCGTGGATTTCCGCGACAACTATGATGGCACGCTGACTGAACCGGTGGTGCTGCCTGCGCAGTTTCCGAATCTTTTGGCCAACGGCGCCAGCGGTATCGCCGTCGGCATGGCGACCAACATCCCACCGCACAACATCTCGGAGCTTTGCGACGCCTGCCTGCACCTGATCAAAACGCCTGACGCGCGGGACGACACGTTGCTGAACTATGTCCCCGGCCCGGATTTTCCGACCGGTGGCGTGATCGTCGAACCGCCCGAGAACATCGCGCAGGCCTATCGCACAGGGCGCGGCTCGTTCCGGCTGCGCTGCAAGTTCGAGGTCGAGGATCTGGGGCGCGGCCAGTGGCAGATCGTGGTCACCGAGATTCCCTATCAGGTTCAGAAATCCAAGCTGATCGAAAAGATCGCGGAACTGATCCAGACCAAGAAAATCCCGATCCTCGCAGATGTGCGCGACGAATCCGCCGACGATATCCGTCTGATCCTTGAACCGCGTTCGAAAAACGTGGACCCCGAGGTGCTGATGGGCATGTTATACCGCAACTCGGACCTCGAGGTGCGGTTCAGCCTGAACATGAACGTATTGATCGATGGGGTGACGCCCAAGGTCTGTTCGATGAAGGAAGTGTTGCGCGCCTTCCTCGATCACCGGCAAGAGGTGCTGCTGCGCCGCTCGCGTCACCGCATGGCCAAGATCGACCACCGGTTGGAAGTGCTCGAAGGCTTTATCGTCGCCTTCCTGAACCTCGACCGTGTGATCGACATCATCCGCTATGACGACGACCCCAAAGCCGCGCTGATGCGCGAGGACTGGGGCATCGACCACGTTCGCGCCACCGATGAATCTGGCTACGTCACACCCAAGCCGGGCGAGGGTGAGCTGTCGGAAGTTCAGGTCGACGCCATCCTCAATATGCGCCTGCGCTCCTTGCGTCGTCTGGAAGAGATGGAGCTGGTTCGCGAACGCGACGCGCTGATGGAAGAACGCGCCAATCTCGAAGATCTGCTGGCCGATCCCGCCCTGCAATGGGCCAAGATTGCCGAGCAATTGAAAGAAACGAAAAAGACATTTGGCAAAGACCACGAAGGCGGTGCACGCCGCACCCGGTTTGCCGAGGCGGGGCAGGTCGAGGAAGTGCCGCTTGAGGCGATGATCGACAAGGAACCGATTACGGTCGTCTGCTCGCAAATGGGCTGGATTCGCGCCATGACCGGCCATATCGACCTGAAGCGTGAGTTGAAGTTCAAGGACGGCGACGGCCCGCGTTTCATCTTCCACGCGGAAACGACCGACCGGTTGCTGGTCTTTGCCTCGAATGGCCGATTCTATACCGTCAGCGCAGCCAACCTGCCCGGCGGGCGCGGCATGGGCGAGCCCTTGCGCCTGATGGTCGACCTGCCCAACGAGGCGCAGATCATCGACATTCTGATCCACAAGCCAGGGCGCAAGCTGCTGGTGGCCTCGGACGCGGGCAACGGCTTTATGGTGCCGGAAGATGACGTGCTGGCGCAGACGCGCAACGGCAAACAGGTGCTGAACGTCAAGGGTGGCGAGACCGCGATGATCTGCAAGCCGGTTGACGGAGACCACGTCGCCGTGGTGTCGCAAAACGGCAAGTTCCTGGTTTTCCCAACCCAGGAACTGCCCGAGATGACGCGCGGAAAAGGCGTGCGTTTGCAAAAGTACAATATGGCACGCGGCCGGCAGGGAACGCTCGAGCTGGATGGCGGATTGTCGGATGTAACGACCTTCAACTGGGAAGAAGGCCTGAAATGGTCCATGGGCGGCGACAAGACCCGACATGAGGCGGATATGACGCAATGGCTGGCAAAACGAGCCAGTGTCGGGAAAAAACCGCCCTATGGCTTCCCGCGCGACTATAAGTTTTCGTGATCGCGCTGCTGCGCGGGTGAATTTCCGCCGATACGGCTTTGCACAACCCGTATCGGTGCGCTAGATCAACAAAAAACAGGCCTATCGAGACGAGACATGTTGCGCATTCTGACGCTGATCACCGGACTGGCCCTGATGGCCGCTTGCACACAGACACAGGTGTATGAGCCGCCTGAATCCCTAGGAGAATTCAAGCTTCGTGTGAATTATGCCTTTGCGGACAAGGCCGTTCAGGGACCTGTATCGCGGGACGCCACACCTGACGAATGGACGAAGGCGATCCAGAACGCGGTTGATATTCGTCTGGGGCGTTACGAAGGCAAACAGGAATATGACCTTGGCATCAGCCTTGAGGGTTACATGCTGGCCCCGCCGGGGATCCCTGTGATCTACAACCCCAAAAGCACTGCGATTGTGTTGGTCAACGTCTATGACGTGAAGAAAAAAGAGTTTCTGGCCAAGGGTAAGCAATTCCAGGTGCTGGAAGACACCACCGGCGGAAGTGCCCTCAAAGGATCGGGGCATGAGCGCACAAAAGAAGAACAGATGAGCGGTCTGGCCCTCAAAATAGCCGACCGTGTCGAGGAATGGCTGGCTGAAGAGCACAAGGAAAATGGCTGGTTCGACAAAAGGCCGGACCTGATCCAGCCTCTGGAATCTGTCGAGGTCACGCAAAATCCAACGTGATCGGCGCATTTCCCTCAGGATGTGCTTGATTTTCCCCTTTGAACCAAATATCTCGCGCGCGCAGATGTAACCACGGGACCAAGGGTCCCCCAAATCGCAAAAGGGCGCCTGAGGAATGGCAAAGGAAAAGTTTGAGCGTACAAAACCGCACGTCAACATCGGCACGATTGGCCACGTTGACCACGGCAAGACCACGCTGACCGCAGCGATCACCAAGTATTTCGGTGACTTCAAAGCGTATGACCAGATTGACGGTGCGCCGGAAGAAAAAGCGCGCGGCATCACCATCTCGACCGCCCACGTGGAATACGAGACCGACAACCGCCACTATGCGCATGTCGACTGCCCCGGCCACGCTGACTACGTCAAGAACATGATCACTGGTGCGGCGCAGATGGACGGCGCGATCCTGGTTGTGAACGCCGCTGACGGCCCGATGCCGCAGACGCGCGAGCACATCCTGCTGGGCCGCCAGGTTGGCATCCCGAAGATGGTCGTGTTCCTGAACAAAGTTGACCAGGTTGACGACGAAGAGCTGCTGGAACTGGTTGAGATGGAAGTTCGCGAACTGCTGTCTAGCTACGACTACCCCGGCGACGATATCCCGATCATCGCAGGTTCGGCTCTGGCGGCGATGGAAGGCAACAACCCGGAAATCGGCGAGAACAAGATCCGCGAGCTGATGGCGGCTGTCGATGAGTATATCGACACCCCCGAGCGTGCCGTTGACCAGCCGTTCCTGATGCCGATCGAAGACGTGTTCTCGATCTCGGGTCGTGGTACCGTTGTGACCGGTCGTGTCGAGCGTGGCGTGATCAACGTTGGTGACGAGATTGAAATCGTCGGCATCCGCGACACCACCAAGACGACCTGCACCGGCGTTGAAATGTTCCGCAAGCTGCTGGACCGCGGTGAAGCGGGCGACAACATCGGCGCGCTGCTGCGTGGTGTTGACCGTGACGGCGTTGAGCGTGGCCAGGTTCTGTGCAAGCCGGGTTCGGTGACCCCTCACACCAAGTTCGAAGCCGAAGCCTATATCCTGACCAAGGAAGAAGGCGGTCGTCACACCCCGTTCTTCGCGAACTACCGTCCGCAGTTCTACTTCCGGACCACGGACGTGACCGGCACCGTGACCCTGGCCGAAGGCACCGAGATGGTCATGCCCGGCGACAACGTGTCGTTCGGCGTTGAGCTGATCGCGCCGATCGCGATGGAAAACGGCCTGCGTTTCGCGATCCGCGAAGGCGGCCGCACCGTCGGCGCCGGCGTTGTGTCGAAAATCATCGAGTAATTCGCGCAAGCGAATGATCAGACGGAAAGGGCGTCCGGCGGGGCGCCCTTTTTGTTAGGATTCAAATGCCATGCTTCCCTCGATTTCGAGATAGCACGCCAATACGCCAAGCTTGCGTTGAACGGCGACCCTCGACAAAATTGCAGTCAGAAATGTACTGTACGGGAGGATGGTGGGATGACCAAGCATGTTGAAATCGGCCGGACTGGAGTCAGGCTGCCGCAAATAGGGTTCGGTTCAACAGGCCTGGGAAGCATACCTCAGATATATGGGTACGAGGTAGACGAAGTCCGTGCGCTGGACACAATATGGGCAATTCTCCAGCGCCCGGATGGCTTCATTGACACAGCGCGTGGGTACGCGATGGGTCGAAGTGAAGAGCGTATCGGGCAAGTCATTCGTGAACTGGGGGGGTGGCCTGAAGGCCGGGTTCTGTCCACGAAACTGGACCGGGACATGGAGAGCAACAGGTTTGATGCGACACAAGCGCGAAGGTCACTTGAAGCAAGTCTTCAGGCCCTCGGGGTGGAACAGGTGGATATTCTCCATCTACATGACCCCGAATACGCTGCAGATATTTCGGAAGTGACCGGCACCGGCGGTGCACTTGATGAGCTGTTCCGGATCAAGGAAGAAGGTCTGGCGAAGGCAGTGGGGCTTGCAGGCGGCCGGATTGACGTCCTGATGCCGATGCTGCGTGATCGCGAGTTTGACGTCCTTCTGACACACAACAGGCATACGGTGGTCAACGTGAATTCCGCTCCAATGATCGAGCTTGCGCGGTCCAAAGGTGTGGCGGTTCTGAATGCGGCGCCCTATTCCGGAGGAATTCTGGCCAAGGGAAGTTCTGCTCATCATTATTACGTCTATCAGCAGGCGACCGAAGCCGTTCTGGGCCCGGTTCGTGCAGTTGAGAGTATCTGTTCTCGTTACGATGTACCGTTGGGGGCGCTTGCGTTGCAGTTCTCCGTCAAGAACGCAGACATTGCTTCAACAATCTGCGGGGCGACATGGCCGCAACATGTGGACCAAACATTCGAATGGGCCAACTGGGCTATTCCGGATGCGGTTTGGAGCGAGTTGGCGGAACTGGGTCAATCCCAAAACGATCCTGAAACTGGGTAGGGTCTATCGGTTTTTACGTTGCGCGGTGGCTCATCACCCATTTTACAAACCGTATTGGGGTCCTGGTCGCATTTCGCCCCCTGCCAAGTCCTGCGAACCTCACCAATACACGCGGGTTCTCAACAAGAACGTCAAGGTGGGATGTTTCCCGCCATTTGGGTTTGATGAAGGGTGGTGATGCGCGTCTGTCATCCTCTCAACCGCAATGTCAAGGAAACGGGCAGAGCGCCTTATTTGGGCGTGTTCCGCGCGGGCTTAAGTTCTTGTTTGACAAGGGCTGCGATCCGCACCGGCGGCTGACAGTCTTGCTGACAGCCGCCGGTGATTGCAAATCAGGACAGCGCTGATTCAGCCGCCGCCCGGACGGCGCGGATGTTGTCTCCGTAGACCTGTGGGGTTGAAACCGATCCGCCCTTGAACACCGCGGAACCGGCCACCAGCACATCCGCACCTGCCGCTGCCACAAGCGGAGCGGTTTTCGGGTCGACGCCACCGTCGATTTCAATATGCACCGGACGATCACCGATCATCTGACGCAGTTTTTTGACCTTGCCGGTCATGTCGATGAATTTCTGGCCCCCAAAGCCGGGGTTCACGGTCATCACGCAAACCAGATCCGTGAGGTCCAGCAGATGCTCGACCGCTTCGGCAGGGGTGCCGGGGTTCAGGGCAACGCCGGCCTTCATTCCGGCGCCGCGAATGGCCTGCAAGGTGCGATGGGTATGAGGGCCAGCCTCGACATGTGCGGTCAGAATGTCCGCTCCGGCATCGGCATAGGCCTGGATGTAGGGATCGACCGGCGTGATCATCAGGTGAACGTCCATCACCGTTTTCACATGCGGGCGAAAAGCTTTCACGGCCGGAGGGCCAAAGGTCAGGTTTGGAACGAAATGGCCATCCATCACGTCAACATGAACCCAGTCGGCGCCCTGCGCTTCGATGGCCTGAATTTCCTGCCCGAAATTGGCGAAATCGGCGGACAGGATAGACGGCGCGATCTTGATGGTGCGGTCAAAGCTCATGGTGGCCTCGTTTCAGCTGAAGAGTCGCGGATGCGTATACCCCTGCGCCGGTGGGATGGATAGCCCCCGCAATCGCCGTGTTGCCACAAAACTCTCACCGCGCGGCATCTGACCCAATGGGCTGAGACCTGGGACCGGCGGTCGGAAGCGGCTGAGAACCTGTGTTCGCTTATGCCTCGTTCAGGGTCAGCGTTACACGCTCACCCGCGAAAACTGTGCGGCCGTACTCGACTGGCCGTCCATCCGGGTCGGCATTGACGCCGACCGAGAAGAGAACAGGAGCACCTTCAGGCAATTGAAGTTGCAGCGCCTGCGTTGCGGTCGCCCCGCGCGCGGTCAGGCGAGTCGTCACGCGGACGTAATCCCTGACGCCGCAGGCTTGCAGCGCTTTGGTTACCGACTGGGTTTCGGTCAGTGTCTGCAAGATTTCAGGAAACCGTTCCGCGGGGAAAACGCTCTGAAACAGGGCTATGGGCTGCCCGTCCGCCAGGGACAATCCGTCATAGACGTGCACCGGATCACCCTTGTTCAGGCCCAGAGCTTCGGCTTCGGCTTCATCGGCGACGCGCGTGGTCAAAGCCAGGATTTTCTTGCCCGGTATCTTGCCGCTGGCCGAGATGTTCTTGTGATAGCGCACCCTTTTGCCGATCGGATAGTTCGTTGGCCGTGCCGCAACAAAAACGCCCGCACCGCGCCGAGCGTGCACCAGACCCTGATCAGACATGTCAGCCAAAGCGCGCCGTACCGTGTGGCGGTTGACGCCATAGGTGGCGGCCAGCTGGGCTTCGGTCGGCAGGCGATCTCCGGTTTGATAGCGCCCCTCGGCGATGTCCGACGTCAGGCGCAGGGCAATACTTTTCCAGATCGGCGTTTTGCTCATTTCACCAAACCTTCAAACGGTCGCAGATTGCGTTTTAACAACCTGTCGGTTAATATTTGTCTAGTTGTATAGTTCATGTAGACAACCTGTCCAAGAGGCTTTGATGGCAAACCAGACGGAAATCGGGATCAAGGCACGGAAGGAATGGATGGGTCTGCTGGCGCGCGCGCCGGACGCCGCCCTGATGACGCTGTGGGACGGCATTCAGGACTGCCCGAGTTTCGAATGGCTGCGCAGGCCCGAGGTGGGTGGTGTCATGGTGCGTGGCCGCATCGGAGGAACCGGCGCTTTGTTCAACCTGGGCGAAATGACCGTTACGCGCTGCTCGGTCGTGTTGCAGGATGGTACGGTCGGTCATGGATATGTTCAGGGCAGGTCGAAATCCAAGGCAGAAGCGGCGGCATTGATTGATGCGATGATGCAGACGGCCGCTGCGGATGATTTGCAGGAACGGCTGCTTGATCCGCTGAGACTGCAAATGCAGTCGATCAAGACAGCGCGCGCAGCAAAGGCAGCGGCCACCAAGGTCGAGTTTTTCACGCTGGCTCGGGGGGAAGACTGATGCCAGATCAAATGCGGTTCTCGGGGGGCTTTCAAGACGCACCTGTCGATGCGGCACATGCATTCCGCACGGCCATGACCGTCATGGCGCGTCCGGGTGAAATCCGCGCCCTGATTGGCTGTGAACCACCTGCGCCCCTGTCCGTTGCGGCCGGCACACTGCTTCTGACGCTTTGCGACGCCGAGACAAACGTTCACCTGGCGGGTGAAGCCGACACCGATGTGGTGCGCGAATGGCTGACCTTTCACACGGGTACACCGATGGTGGCGGCGGAAGAGGCTGATTTTGCCCTTGGCACGTGGGATGCACTGGCGCCGCTAAACACCTATCGTATCGGGACGCCGGAATACCCGGACCGGTCCGCGACACTTGTTGTGGAATGCAGGCGCCTGGAGCAGAACGGTGCGGTTCTGAGCGGCCCCGGTATCCGGGACACGGCGCGGCTTTCTCTGTCGGATGTTCCGGCTCTTCAGAACAATGCGCTGCTTTACCCTTTGGGGTGTGATTTTTTCTTCACCTGCGGTGAGGCGGTCGCGGCTCTGCCGCGTAGCACGCAAATCAGGTCCAGGGGGTAAGCCATGTATGTCGCTGTCAAAGGGGGCGAAAAAGCCATCGAAAACGCCCATGCGTGGCTTGCCGAAGAACGCCGTGGTGCGACAGATGTCGCGGAACTGAGCCTTGCGCAGATCCGTGAACAGTTGAGCCTTGCGGTGAACCGGGTCATGGCCGAGGGGTCGCTGTACGATCCCGACCTTGCTGCGCTGGCGATCAAACAGGCACGCGGCGATCTGATCGAGGCGATTTTCCTCGTCCGCGCTTACCGCACGACCCTGCCTCGTTTCGGCTATTCCAATCCCGTCAAAACCGGCGACATGGCCTGTGATCGCCGGATCTCGGCCACGTTCAAAGATGTTCCCGGTGGTCAGGTTCTGGGGCCAACCTTCGACTACACCCACCGACTGCTGGATTTCAAGCTGGCGGCCGAGGGCGAAATTCCAAAGGCGCCTGAAGGCCCCATGCGGCTGGAACCGACGCCACATATTACCGCATTCCTGAAGGATGAGGGTATCATTCAGGATGAACCGGCCCGCGATGACGTTCCGGGCGATCTGACCCGTGAACCGATGGAGTTCCCGTCCACCCGCCCGGTGCGCCTTCAGTCACTGACCCGTGGGGATGAGGGTTTTGTGCTGGGCATGGCTTATTCGACCCAGCGCGGTTACGCCCGCAACCACGCCTTTGTCGGAGAATTGCGTATCGGCAAGGTCGTGGTTGAGCTGGACATCCCCGAGTTGGGCTTTGCCATCGACATCGGCGAGGTCGAGCTGACCGAATGTGAAACGGTGAACCAGTTCACCGGTTCGAAAACGGAACCGCCGCAGTTCACGAGGGGATATGGGCTGGTCTTTGGCCAGTCTGAACGAAAATCCATCGCGATGGCGCTGGTCGATCGGGCCTTGCGGTGGGAAGAGTTGGGTGAAGACAACGTTGGTGCGCCCGCGCAGGATGAAGAATTTGTCCTGAGCCATGCGGACAACATTCAGGCCACCGGCTTTCTCGAACATATCAAGCTGCCGCATTACGTCGATTTCCAGTCCGAGCTGGAACTGGTCCGCAAACTGCGTCGAAAGGCCGAAGAGCGCATGTCAGAGGAGGCCATGGAATGAAAGCCGTCGTTTTTGATATCGGAAACGTGCTGGTCAAATGGGATCCGCATCTGGCATGGCTGGAGGAGATGGGCAGCCGCGAGGCGGTGGCAGAGTTCCTGACGCGCATCAATTTCCTCGAACGCAACCTGCGGGCCGATGGAGGAGAGATGTTCGCCGATCTGGCCGCTGAACTGGAAAATGCGGAAGATCGGCAGCGCCTCAGTGTTTACGTTGAACGTTATGCCAGAACCGTTCCGCAAAAGATCGAGGGAAGCTGGCGCCTGCTTTACCGCCTGAAAGAGAAAGGCACTCCGGTTCACGCGATCACCAATTGGTCAGCGGAAACCTGGCCTGTCGGCGTGGGGGCACATCCCGAATTGGGCGAAGTGTTTGGTGTCACCGTCGTGTCGGGGCAGGAGAAGCTTTTGAAGCCTCAGCCAGAGATTTTCCATCTGCTGTGCAAGCGGGCCGGGCTTTCACCCGAGAACTGCATTTTCATCGATGACGGGCCGCACAATGTCGAAGGCGCGCGTGCGGTGGGCATGGATGGGATCCACTTCACCGCGCCGCACGCGCTTGAACGCGCTCTTTCAGAAAGAGGCTGCTTATGAGCGCGTACAATTTCGCCTATCTGGACGAACAAACCAAGCGAATGATCCGGCGGGCGATCCTCAAGGGCCTGGCCATACCGGGGTATCAGGTGCCGTTTGCCAGCCGCGAGATGCCGATGCCCTATGGCTGGGGTACCGGGGGCGCACAGGTTTCAGCCGCGACGTTGACGCCCGAGGATACGTTCAAGGTGATCGATCAGGGCGCAGACGACACGACCAACGCCGTATCCATTCGCAAGTTCTTTGAAAACACCGCAGGGGTCGCCACCACGGAAAAGACGGAACAGGCCACAATCATTCAGACCCGCCACCGCATCCCCGAGGCGAAGTTGCGCGAAGACCAGATCATCGTTTATCAGGTGCCGATTCCGGAACCTCTGCGCTTTTTGGAACCGCGCGAGACCGAGACGCGCAAGATGCACAGTCTTGAGGAATACGGGCTGATGCATGTGAAACTGTACGAGGATATCAGCCAGCACGGGGCGATTTCGACCGCTTATGCCTATCCGGTGAACGTGGCTGGACGCTATGTCATGGACCCGTCCCCAATTCCGAAATTCGACAATCCAAAGCTTGAGATGGACGCGATCCAGCTGTTTGGTGCCGGGCGCGAGCAGCGGATTTACGCGGTGCCTCCGCATACCAAAGTCGTGAGCCTCGATTTCGAGGACTACCCGTTCGAGGCCACCAAGGCCGATCATCCCTGCGACCTGTGCGGGGCCGAAGACAGCTATCTGGACGAGGTCATCACGGATGACGCGGGCAACCGGATGTTTGTTTGTTCCGACACGGATTACTGCCGGTCACGCCGCGAGGCGGGTTACGAGGATCGATTGGCTGAAGAGAACGCGCAATGATCCCTCTGTTGCAAGTCAAAGGCATTGAGAAAAGCTATGGCCGCCGGATCGGCTGTGCGGATGTGAATTTTGATCTCTTCCCCGGAGAAGTGATGGGGATCGTTGGTGAAAGTGGGTCGGGCAAGTCGACCTTGCTCAACTGTATGGCCGGCCTTCTGAAGCCGGATGCCGGGCAGGTGATCTTTGATACCCGTGCAGACGGCCCGGTCGATACGGTCACAATGTCCGAGCCAGAGCGCCGGATGCTGAGCCGCACCGATTGGGCCTTTGTCCACCAACACGCGCGCGACGGGTTGCGGATGTCTGTCAGCGCCGGAGGCAACATCGGCGAGCGGCTGATGGCTGTCGGCGGTCGCCACTATGGCAGCATTCGGGGCAAGGCCATTGACTGGCTGGGCCGGGTCGAGATTGACGAGAGCCGCGTCGATGACCGCCCCAGCGCGTTTTCGGGCGGGATGCAGCAGCGTTTGCAGATCGCGCGCAATCTGGTGACAGGTCCTCGGCTGGTGTTCATGGACGAACCGACCGGTGGTTTGGATGTGTCGGTACAGGCGCGTTTACTGGATTTGTTGCGTGGACTCGTGCGTGAGATGAGGTTGAGTGCGATCATCGTCACCCATGATCTTGCCGTGGTGCGTCTGCTGGCGGATCGGTTGATGGTGATGAAAAGCGGTCGCGTGGTCGAGGCCGGGCTGACGGATCAGGTGCTGGACGACCCGCAACATGCCTATACGCAGTTGCTGGTGTCCAGCGTTTTGCAGGTTTGAGGCTTTGGGGAAAGATGAAGCGATGATTGAACTTGTTGACGTCAGCAAAAGCTTCACCCTGCACAATCAAGGCGGCGCCACGATCCCGGTGGTTAAAGGCGCGTCTCTGAAAGTGGAGCCGGGTGAGTGCGTCGCCCTGACCGGGCCGTCGGGTGCAGGCAAATCCACGCTGATGCGTGTGATCTACGGCAACTATCTGGCGGCCACTGGTCAGGTGCTGGTCGCAGGGTTGGACGTGGCCAGGGCTGAACCGCGGCAGATCTTGTTGCTGCGTCGTGACACCTTGGGCTATGTCAGCCAGTTCCTGCGGGTCGTGCCTCGGGTGTCGGCGTTGGACGTTGTGGCAGAGCCGCTGCTGGCCGTGGGCTGTGACAGGCAAGTGGCAATGGACAGGGCAGCCGGGTTGCTGAAACGGCTGAATATTCCCGAACGTCTGTGGACCCTCAGCCCGACGACCTTCTCGGGCGGCGAAAAGCAGAGAGTGAACATTGCGCGGGGCTTTGCGCATGAATATCCGGCAATGCTGTTGGATGAACCGACCGCAAGCCTGGATGCGCAGAACCGGGAAACCGTTTTGTCCCTGATCGAAGAGGCCAAGAACAATGGCGTGACGATTGTCGGGATTTTTCACGATCTCGACGCGCGCGAACGGGTCTGTGACCGCGAGGTCGATGTCTCGGACTTCACGCCGGGGATGGCTGCATGACGCTTGCTCCGGTCATAGCGGTCGTGGGTCCTTCGGGGGTCGGAAAGGACAGCGTAATGAACGCGCTGGTGGCCCGGACGCCGGGTGTTCAGAGGCTGCGGCGGGTGATTACCCGTCCCGAAGGCGAAGACGGCGAAGATTTCGACCGCGTCTCGGCCGAAACATTTCAGCGGATGGAACGGGATGGCGCGTTTGCGCTGAGTTGGCATGCGCATGGGCTGTATTACGGTGTGCCGAAGACGATCACGCGGCAGCGGCAGGTGGCCGAGGCCGTTTTGGTCAACCTGTCACGAACGGTGTTGCTTGAGGCGCAGGAGGTGTTTGGTGATCTGATCGTGATTTCCCTGACGGCAAAGCCCGAGGTTCTGTCCGAACGCTTGTCCTTAAGAGGGCGGGAAAGCAAGGCGGAACAGACGCGGCGTCTGGACCGGGCCCAAACGTCTTTGCCCAACGGTTTGAACCAGGTCCTGGAAATCGACAACTCCGGTGCGATGGAAGATACGGTTGCCGAAATCCTGTCGCACCTTCAACCGGAAAGCCCGTAGCGATGGATAAGGTGGAAGCGCCCGTCCTCAGCCTCGCCCGCAAGGGCCAGATCCGTGATCTGGAAGGGCTGCGGCAGCAATGGGACCAGACGGGTTTGCAGCGCGTTCCGAGTTGCTCTCAGGGTTGGTTTGTCCAGCTTGCCGCTCAGCGTGATGTGAAAGCGGAACGCGTCCAGTACGTAAGGATAGCCCCACTGAGCCAGGTTGGCGTCTTGCTCTGGGGTCAACCCGGCGGCGCGGCGGCGGGCCAGTTCGGCCCCAGAGGTGGGCGCACGAAAACAGTCCAATTCCCGAACACAGGCCGCGGCAAGCGCATTCAGCGCCTGGATCTCACCCAGTGGACGCAGGGCCAGAAAACGCCCAAACCGGGCGATCTCCAGGCCATCCAGCGACACAGGTGGTTGGCGGGAGGCGAGCGAGCTGCACGCCTCTTGCAGGGCTTCGAATGTTTTGCCGTCGCGCAGTCTGAACGGTGGCTTCAGTGTCGCGTGCAGCCCGTACTTGCGCGGCACCTCCGTGACGGCGGCAACGTCGATTCCTTCGACAATCGGATGGGCAACCGGCTTTCCCGCCTCGATGTCCCAACCCAGCCAGCTTGTTGCAAATTTCGCCCATTCCTTTCCCGCGGGCGGCGCAAAATAGATCGCGTATCGCGTGAATGTCATATCGGCCTCCTTTTGCGTGGCCTTCCTCGGTCTCAACATGCGTGAAGTTCAGATGACAGAAGACTTGATCCTTGCCAATGCCACGCTTGTATTGCCGAACGAAACCGTAACCGGCAGTGTCCGGATAGTGGGTGAGGCCATCGCTGAAATCGACACCGGAAGCGGGGTTCCCGCGGGCGCGATAGATTGCGAAGGCGACTATGTCAGCCCCGGCCTTGTCGAGTTGCACACGGACAACCTTGAACGTCACATTCAACCGCGCCCACAGGTGAACTGGCCCCATGCCGCCGCAATTCTTGCGCATGATGCGGAATTGGCCGGCGCCGGGATCACGACAGTGTTCGATGCCATGCGGGTTGGATCGATCCCGTCGGGCGCGCGGCGGTATGGGAAATACGCCCGAGGCCTGTCGCAGGAGCTGTGGGATCTGCGCGAACAGGATGCGCTCAAGATCAGCCACTTTCTGCACTTGCGGGCCGAGGTGTGTTCGGAAACTCTGGTTGAAGAGCTGAGCGAATTTGGAGCGGAAGACAGGGTTGGTATTGTGTCCATAATGGATCACACGCCCGGTCAGCGTCAGTTTCGAGATATGGGCAAGCTGGAGACCTTTCTGAAGGGCAAATATGCCATGGATGATGACACGTTCTTTCAGCACGTGGCGCAATTGAAAGGGCTTCGAGATCGCAATGGCGCACTGCACGAGGTCGAAGCTGTCAAAGCTGCCCGCCGTTTCGGAGCAGTATTGGCCAGCCATGACGACACGACTGAAGATCAGGTGAAAGTGTCCGCAGGTCACGGCATCCGTCTGGCCGAGTTCCCCACAACCGTCGAAGCGGCACGCGCCTGCCACAAGAACGACATTCGGGTCATGATGGGCGCGCCGAACATAATCCGCGGGGGGTCGCATTCAGGCAATGTTGCTGCCTACGAGCTGGCCCAGCTTGGGTATCTGGACATCCTGTCTTCGGATTATGTGCCGTCGGCCTTGTTGCTTTCGGCGGTTAGGCTGGGCGAGATCTGGGGCGACATGGCGCGGGGGATGAAGACAGTAACGCTGGCCCCGGCTCGGGCCGCAGGGTTGGAGGAGCGGGGCGAGTTGCGCGCCGACGCCCGCGCCGATGTCATCCGCTTCCGGATGCGCGCGGGTGTACCCGTCCCGAGTTCGGTCTGGGTGCGCGGTCGACGCGTGGCGTAATCAGGCCGTGTAGAACAGGTAACGGTCCGGGGCGATTGTCTTGGGCCCCTGGATCTGGGCAAAGCCGACCAGGGGCTGACCTGAAATCAACAACCCTCCGGGCTGCATGACTTTTGCGATCAGCGGGCTGAGACGCTCTGCTTCGGCGACGTCCTCGTGCTTGATGCCGCGTCCGAAATCGTAATGCGCCAGCGCGATCCTATGCCCGTCGGCCGCCAGTCTGAGCAGCATCGGTTCAGCCTCACCTTGCAGGAAATCCTCGGCCGGGGGGGTGCTGTCCGGATGGCATTGCAGGACCCGGTCCATCACCCAGATCCGGCGCTCTGGCAGGATTTCACGCAGATGGTCATAGGTGCGGCCATTGCCCAGGCCCATATCCAGCACATCCCCCGGCTGGCCACTGATCCGCTCGGCCGCCCAGTTCAGTCCGTCACGTTGGGCCGTCAGTCGGCGCAGCATGGAATCCAATCGGCTCATGGTGATGTCCTCATTCGTTCTCTGGCGCGACCCAGGCTGTGGCGGGCCCGCTCAGCAATTTGCGCAACAGGGCCTCGGTAAAGGTCCAGATGTCCTGATCATGGACCAGATGATGGGTCAATATGCCGAAGGGCTCGGTGTTGTCTGAACGGCCTTCGCGTCGGTCTCGCAGAAGACCAGCAGTCTGCGCGATCAGGGCGTCGGGTGAGATCAAGCCACGCGACCCGCGCCAGTCGATCGGATCAAGGTGGGTATTGATCTGCTCAAGCCCCGGTGCGGCCAGACGTGATTTGCGGGGCGTTGCGGTGGACAGGATGCGGTATCCCAGCTTTGGCAACTGCTTGGCCATCTCGGGTGCAATGCGATTCCAGGGGGGCACGAACATCTGTCGCATATTGTCACCAAACACGGACCGAAGACGCGCCATCCCGGCCTGCGCATCCGTCACCATCACGTCCAGCGGACGGTCGAGCCGAAACTCGGCCTTCTTCTCGCCGCGGGGCGCATGGTTTGTATGCGCCCACCCGTGTACGACCGGAATAAGAGACGCGCGCCCGGCGACGTATTCCGCCAGCGCGGGCGTCGCGTCGCGTGGAATGACGGCCAGATGCACGGGCAGGCCCAGTTTGTCGGCCAGCTCGGAAAGGCGGTCCAATTGCGGTGTTGGCGCAATGGCATCATCATCGCGCCACCACACAGGCAAGGGCAAGCTTTCGGCACGCCAATGGTTCAACTCGACGTCAAGTGGGCGCCAGTCGGGGTTCATGTGCGCTGCTCCAGCAGGCGCTTGGCGATGTGGACGGATTGGATGGCCCCGTCAAAACCGAAATCCTGTTGTACACGGGGGCCGTCGGCCACGACACGCTCCACCGCCCGAGCCAATGTCGCCCCGCTCAATGCTCTGCTTTCCAGAACTTCGATTGCGGGCAGATCGGACAGGCTTTGCCCGCGCAGCCCTTGTTCCACCTCTTTGCCGTCGTCGAAAGGCACAAACACGGCGGGGGTGCCACTTTGAAGGATATCCATGGCAGTGTTGTAGCCGCACATGCTCACTGACGCCGCTGCCAGGGGCAGCATCTGGCGGAAATCCGGCCGCACAGGTTCCAGAACAACCGAAGCACCTTCGGCCATCCGGGACAATTCCGCGATCCGAGCCTTTGCATCCGTTCCACCGACCAGCAGGCGCCAGCGCCTGTTGGGCATCTTTCGGGCGGCCTCGATGGCCGCGCGAAAGATCGGTTGCCCGACGGATCCGCCGCCAGCGCTGACCAGGATTTCATCCTGGCCCGCCGCGTCGGGGTGAGGTTGGGGCAATGCAGGCGCCACAAAGCCGGTGTAGTGAAGTCGCTTGGCCAATCGGTCCGACACCGGCCAGCTGACCGACAGGGGCGTAACGCTTTCGGTCGAATGAACCAGAATGCCGTTATAATACCGAGACACGATTTCATCCGCGCGCTCGGCCTTGGCGGGTTTGGAGGGCGGAGCCAGAATGTCGCGGACCGATCCGAGAATGACGGGACGCTCAGGCAACGCGCTTGCCGCATTCAGGGCCGCATCGAACTCGGCCGACAGTGATCGGCGACCAAAGGGGTAAAGCTCGGTGATCAGGATCTGCGGCTGGAAGCTGTTCACCGCCTGCACCAGGGCGGCCTCGCGCGTGGCGTGATAGGCCGCGTCAGCCTCGTCGCCGCTTTCGGTCAGCAAACGGGTGAAGTTGGTTCCGTCTGATCTGAGCGGCGGCAAGCCGAACAGGGTCATGCCCGTGCTGTCCAATTGCGGCGCGGGCACGCCACCCGTCACGACCATGACGTCGTGGCCATCATCCCGAAAGGCCCGCCCCAATGTCAGCGCCCGGCTGAGATGCCCGGTGCCCAACAGGTGCGTGACGATGATCATCACCTTCATTGCGGGGCCTCGTATTTGATCAGGCGAACGGGGTCGGCGTCGGCGGTCATGGTCTTCATGTCGACGATATACAGCCGATTGCGTTTGATCTTAAAGGGGGCAGGTCCTTCGAAATTCCAACCCCATGCCCAAGCCAGAATGACCCGCATGATACCGATATGACAGACCGCGACCGTATCTTGCCGCAGCGCGGACAGCCAGGGGCGAAGCCTGTCCCGAACCTCGGCCGGGCTTTCTCCGTTTGGTGGACGGAAATCCCAGCCCCAATGCTCGATATGACGATATCCGCTGGATGCGTCCGCGATCAGGTCGACCCCGCGCTGACCTTCCCAATCGCCCCAGTTCATCTCGGTCAACGCGTCCGCGGTTTTCGGGTCGCGACCGGTCACGATTTGCGCCGTCTCACTGGCGCGGTGCAGGGGGCTGGACCAGATGTCAGCCTCGGCCCAGTCCTGTGGCAATCCATAGCCCGCCAATTCGGCTCGGGCGTCATCGTCCAGCGGTATGTCGCTGCGCCCCTGGATTCGTCCCGCTCGGTTCCAATGGGTGTGCCCGTGTCGGAGCAGTGCAAGCCGGGTCATGATACGTCCTTCAGCAGGGGTCGGAGGGTTGCCCACAAGCGCTCGGTCGCCTGTGGCATCAGGTGGCGCTCTGCCACGTAGTTGCGTGCCGCAGCGCCCAGAGTGTGGCGCAGCGTGGAATCCGACAAAAGGGCCTGCATGCCATCCGCAAATCCCCTGGCGCCACTTTCGACGGATGGATAGGCCGCCGGGGACAGAACATCGCGTACGCCGGGCCGATCCTGAGCAACCACAGGCAATCCCGCAGCCTGCGCCTCGAGGTAAATCATGCCGTAAGCCTCATTCACTCCGGGCCATGCAAGCAGAGATGATTGTTGATAGACGCGTTGCAGTTCTTCCCGGTCAAGCTGACCCAGAAAACGCACCCGCTGTCCGAACGGCGCCATCAGCGCCTCAACCTGCCTGCGCGCCGGGCCGTCTCCTGCGATGTTCAGGTGCCAGTCCCCGGTCAAATGCGCCAGGGCCTCGGACAATATCTGATAGGACGCCAGCTTGTCCCCATGCCGCATCATGCCGACGGTCAGCATGGGTGCGCCACCTGTAGCGGCCGGAGGCAGTTCCGAGATCGGCAGGAACGGAGGCAATTCGACCAAAGCCTGATCGCCAAAGCGATCCCGCTCCAAAGTGATCAGGTCGTTGGCTGTATGGTAAAAGATCACATCCGCTGCATCGCAGGCCTGATGCGCCGCCTTGGCGAACTCAGCCCACGGTCCGTTTAACCGACTGGATGCGCGGGTGCTTTCCAGTTGCACATAGGGAATGCCGCGCGCCTTGCAAACCCGAGGGCCCAGCAGGTCAGGTGCCTTGTAATAATTGTGGTAGGTCACCCACAGATCGGTATCTGATGGCATGTCAGAGACAAGTCGTTTCGCTTCATCTTCTGCCGCGCGCCTCAAGGCTTGTTGCAGGTCTTCGTCGCCGCTTTTGTCATAGATGCGCAAGTCGGTCGCCAGAGCGACCGTATCACCCTCGGCGGTCAGCGCCTGCATCAGATTCCGGGCCATTTCACGGTCGCCCGAAGGTTTCGGGCTGTCAGGAGATTTCATCGGGGCATAAAACGCGACCCGCGCCATTACGCGTTTTCCATGCACATGGAATTGAGGCGTTCCGACAGCCGTGCGATGCCGGGGGACATCCGGAACTCGGCGATCAGGCGATCATAGGCCGCATGCGCCATCTGTGACGCTTGCTGCGGATTGGCTGACAAACGTTCCACGGCTTCCGCAAGTGCAGAGGGGGCGTCATCGGACAGAACCCCATGTGTTCCGGTTTCGATAAACTCGGGGATCGCCGAGACCGGTGTCGACAGGATTGGCAACAACTGAGACGCGGCCTCCATCAACACATTCGGCAACCCGTCGCGGTCTCCGTCCTTCGCGATGCGGCTGGGCAGAACGAACAGGTCGGCATCACGCATCGCTGCGATGACCTCGGGCTGGTCGCAAGCCCCTTTCCAGGTGATCCGGTTCGCAATGCCGGCTGCGTTCGCCTGTGCCCGCAAAACGTCACCCAATGCGCCGCCGCCGATATGGGTCCAGTGCCAGTTCAGGTCATCGGGCAGCAATTCAAAGGCCGCGATCAGACGATCGAAGCCTTTTTTCTCGACCAGCCGCCCGACGGAAATCATGTGAAAAGGGTCATTCACAGTACGCAGCTTTCGCGTCGGAGGCTTGGGAAAGCGAGACAGGTCCAAACCGTGATAGATCAGGTCCACGCGCTTGGGGTCATCGGCCAGGCTGCGCAGATGCTCGGCTCCGATGGCTGTGCAGGTGGCGCCAAACGTCGCCCCGTAGGATGCGGCTTGCAGCTTTTCACGTTTTTCCCAATCCGGCGACGTCCAGATATCCTTGGCATGAGCCGAAAAACTCCACGGCAATCCGCGCATGATGGCGGCGTAACGGGCAACGGATGACGGCGTGTGCATGAAATGAGCGTACAGCCCTTGCGTCCGGGCTGGCAATTCCGCGGCCAGAACGCAGGCTTGCCCAAACCGGCGGATGCGATTGGGCGTCGGGTCGCGCTTCAAGTCCTGACGCCAGATCCGATAGGCCCTGTCGTAACCGGGAAGCGTTTGGGCCAGGGCCCGTGCCGCCCAGACCCGTTTGGGTTCGTCGTGAAGATACTCGGGCAGGTATCGAACCCGTCCTGTGAACCGGTCGTGCAAGGGATGGCGTTTCGTATCGGTCGGATGCCGCAAAGACCAGATGTCAAAGCGATGCCCGGCCTCCTGCAAGGCGACAAGTTCCTGCGCAATGAACGTTTCGGACAGTCGTGGCCAGCCTTTGACCACAACCGCCAATCGAGGAGAATCTGAGGTCATCCGGTGGCTCGTTCCTGTTCCCAGGTCAGCAGGCTTTCGATGCGGTCGGTGACATAGTCCAGCCCGTCCAGCAATCCGCTTTGTATCGCCTGCGACGGCAGGGATTGGTGCGGCAATTCCCGAATGGCGCGGATCATCGCCTCTGGCGTCAGGCCATCCCGGTTTTCATCCAGCATTCGGACAAGGCCCAGCCCTTCTGCGCGCGAGGCCCTTATCCACTGTTCCAGACGGGGCGTGGTGCGCGGGACGATGACAGCGCGTTTGTCAAAGGAAAGAACCTCGCAGAACGTGTTGTAGCCGCCCATGCAGACGACGCCTTCGGCCCCTGCAAACAGCGTTTCGATCTGGGATTCGAACCCAACGGCGGTGACGCGACCGTTCAATGCGGCAACGCGGGTTTCGAAATCTTCGCGCAACTCACCGGACAGGAAGGGGCCATAGACCAAAACCGCCCGCGGCGACAGGTTTGGATCTTTTTCATAGGCAGACAGGACGAGGTTGACCATCGCCTTGCCGTCGCCGCCGCCGCCGGGCGTGATCAGGATATAGGGTTGTTGCGGAGGCTCACCGACCGGACCAAGATCGCGGCGCAGATATCCCGTCCAGTGGATGCGGGACTGTGCCGCGGCGCTCAGCGGCAACCCCTTTGTCGGGTCGTAAATCGACTGCAAACCGTAAACCCAGATTTCGTGATAAAACCGTTCGGTGGCTTCAACCGCTTCCTTGCGCGCCCACTCGGCGGCCAGGACTTCGGGTTCATCCAGAACATCGCGCAACCCAAGCACCATTTTGGTTCCGCAGTTCTGTTGCAGGTGGTTCAGTGTCGGCAGCAGCTCACCCCGGAACCCCGTCGGTTCCTTGTCGACGATCAGCACATCAGGGTCGAACTGCTGAACAGCGGTTTGAATCAGACCCGACCGCAACTCGGTCACTTCTTCGATGCCCATCCCGATGGTGCGTGCAGCATAAGACCCGTCTGCGCGTTTGGTGACACCGGGCAGGCGCACGTGGTCAACGCGACGGGGAAAGGTAAACCGTCCGGCCACGGGTGATCCCGTCAGGATCAGCGCAGACGCGCTTTGGTCCGCCTGCGTGATCGCGGCCGCCAAAGCCCGAGACCGGCGAAGATGGCCCAGCCCGAACGTGTCGTGACTGTAAAACAGGATACGCGGTGCGCGGCCCGGTTTGGAATTGGTTTTGCCTAGGCTCATAGTGTTGCCTGTCTTCTTGATCCCGGTTCGAAATCCGCGCGTTTGCAAGCGTTACTGTATATATCCCCGTCACACTTGCCAAAGGAGGAATTGCTCTTCCGCAAATGTTCCAAGCATTGCGATTTGGCAACAGCATATTGACGGTTTCGCGTCATGTCGCACCAAGGCTTGAGAGGGATCGCAAAAGAACCGGTGAACTGGCAAAGGGGCAGGGCCTACAGATCCCGTTCATATTCAATTTTCGCCAGATTGAAAACATCCGGAATCAGGCAGTGCGCCAAGAACACGCCCGGACACGATATTGAGCAGGGCGCGCCCGAGTGTTTGAACTGCCTGAAACCCTTCTGTAATCTGACCGCTATCGGAAAAACTGGATGCAAAACCCCATGAAACATACCTTTCTGGCCGCAACACTTCTGGCTTTGTGGGCTTTTGTACTGGCGCTTCCGGTCAGCGTTTCAGCGCAAACATCCTTGATTCCGGGATACAACGCGGACAGTTCGTCTGCGTCCTCGCCGGAAAGCGATCTGGCTGCCGCAATTCGCGCCGCCAGCGAAGCCGGGGCCAGTGTGATTGTCATCGACAGCGCCGGGCAGGTTGTGACAACGGCAGGCGGCACGGATGCGGGCACGAATGATGCGGCGGGCGATTCGAACAATCCCATGGGTGAGGGATCGCAGCTGATGAAGGCGCAGGAGCGGTTCTCGAAATTCCGTGAGTCCATGCAATCGCGGCTTGAGGCGCTGCCGTATTCGGTGTTCGAAGTAAAGTATATCCTGCGCCAGACCAGTCCGGACGGTCGCATTCAGACCTATGTGGAAGTTCTGGGCTGGAACATCCTGTTCCTGTTGTTGGGGCGCTGGCTGTCTATCGAGATATACGGGAAACGCATCGCGCGCCGCTGGGTCGTGGCGCGGATCAAGGATGAACCGCAGGGTTACCGAGAAAAGATGCCCTTCCTTCTGTTCCGGTTCCTGATGGGGATCGGAGCGACGATCTTTGCCATGCTCATGGCCCTGATCGTCGGATATCTGTTTTTTGGCGAAGCGGACGATATCTCGATCCAGTTCACGGTCACGGCGATCTTCACGGCGTTCTTCCTGTCGCGCACGGTGTCCGATCTTTGGCGGATGGTATTGTCACCTTACCTGAGCCAATATCGGCTGCCACCGTTCTCGGACCGGGACGCCAAGCGGCTGTATCTGTGGGCTTCGGCACTCGCGACCTATGACATCACGGTTGTCCTGTTTTCGACCTGGGTTGCGGATTTCGGGCTGAACTACAACGTCTACGCCATGGTCTATGGCTGCCTTACAATGGTGGGCGCTTTCGGCAATATTCTGATGATCCTGTTCAATGCCCGGGCCATTTCAAATGCCATCCGGGGCGGAAGAGCGCCGGATCAGGTCTCGTGGTTGTTGCGGTTCGTATCCTTCGGCTGGGCACCTGCACTGATCGTCTATGTCGTGTTCAGCTGGTTCCGTCTGGCGGTTGATCTTGCACTGGAGAACCCAACGCCGCTGCCGCTGATCGCAAGCAGCTATATGATCTTCATGTCCGTCGTCGTTGCCTATGGTGCGATGAACTACGTGCTGGAGCGGTATTTTGACCGTTCGCGCAAGATCAACGAGATAAACGAAGAAACCGCCGCTGCCGAAGCGGATGCCGAGCCCGTGGAAACGCCCGAGGCAGAACAGCGCAAACAGTATCTTCTGACCTATGAGGATCTGGCGCGCCGGGTGGCCGGAATTCTGGCCTTTGTGATTGGTGTCTATGCCCTTGTGGTGATTTGGTATCCCGATGCGGACTGGAGCGAGGACCTGCCAGTTGCACGCGTGCTGGATGTAATGGTCATCATTTTCATCGGCTACATCCTGTTTCATTTCTTTCGCATCTGGATCGACAGCAAGATAGCGGAAGAAGTAGATGATGGCACCGAGGCCGAACTGGGCGATGAGGGCGGGGAAGGCGGGCAAAGCCGGCTGGCGACGCTGCTGCCATTGTTCCGCGGCGCAATTCTGGCCGTTGTGGTCGTGACCATCATGCTGATCGTTCTCATGGAACTTGGTATCAATGTCAGCCCGCTGTTTGCCGGTGCCGGTGTGGTTGGCCTGGCTGTCGGTTTCGGATCTCAAACACTGGTGCGAGACATCTTTTCCGGGGCGTTTTTCCTGATGGATGATGCCTTTCGGAAGGGTGAGTACATCGATATCGGAGACGTCAAGGGAACGGTCGAGAAGATCTCGGTCCGGTCCTTCCAGCTGCGTCACCATCTTGGTGCGCTGAACACGATTCCTTTTGGCGAAATCAAGGTTCTGACGAACTATTCCCGTGACTGGGTGATCATGAAACTGCCGCTGCGCGTGACCTATGACACTGACGTGGAAAAGGTGCGAAAGCTGATCAAGAAGCTGGGGCAGGAGTTGCTGAGCGATCCTGTGATCGGCGAAAACTTCATACAGCCGCTGAAGTCCCAAGGCGTGATCGAGATGCAGGATTCAGCGATGATCATCCGGGTCAAGTTCATGACCAAACCGGGCGATCAGTGGCTGGTGCGCAAGAAGGTCTATCAGGAAATTCGCGAATTGTTCGCGCGGGAAGGCATCAAATTCGCGCATCGCGAAGTCACCGTGAGGTTGGCAGACGGCAAAGAGGCCGATGACCTGACGCCGAAACAGCGTGAGGCGGTAACAGGCGCGGTGCAGGCCGCGATCGATGAGGACTACCTGGACGATATCGGCCCTGGGGGCGATGATCGATAGGGGCGCGGCTGCGTACCGGATGGTCAGTTGGCGTCGAGCGGCCAGACAGGTTCCGAACTGCCCAGTTTCGACGCAGGCAAATCCCAGCGCATCGTCGCTTCGCCGACCCTCAGCGCAGGGTTGAGGCGATGGCCCGGCCCCCAGCCGGACACCTCCGTCGCCGTGCCGTAATCCGTTGTTGCCGGGGTGATGGGCGCGGATTGTGCTTCGTCTTTGCCGAGCACGGCCAGAAGTTCGGCGGTGCGCGCCAGAGAGAGATGCGCGTGCATGATGGAATTGCCTGATGCGGCCTCGGCCAGTGCGGACAGGACGGCAGCCGCCATCAGATAGCCGGTCGCGTGGTCCAGAGCTTGAACCGGCAACGGGGTCGGCTTGTCCGCGTTCGCCCACTCCATCCCGGCATGGGCGATACCCGCGCTCATCTGGACAAGGCTGTCAAACCCGCGCCGGGTCGACCATGGACCTTGCCAGCCATAGGCATCCAGCGTGACTTCGATCCGGTTCGGAGCCAGCTCGTCACGTTTGGCCCGGGTCAGACCCAGTGCCTCCAGCGCGCCGGGTCGATACCCGTGTACGAACACATCCGCCTGAGCCAGCAACCCATGCAATCGTTCAAGGCCGGTTTCGGATTTCAAATCAAGATAGGCGCAGCGCTTTCCCAGCGATATGTCGGGGATCACCCCCGGTTCATCCCAGCCAGGTGGGTCGATGCGCAAGACCTCGGCTCCGAACCCTGCAAGCGTTCGGGTAGAAACCGGGCCGGCCAGAACGCGCGTCAGATCCAGCACCCGTAACCCGGCCAGAGGCCGATCAGCGGTGGCCCGAGGTCTGTCGCGCAGATTGACATAGCGCGGTCCCTGCCATCCGATCAAAGGGTCGCGCGACACGGCGCGGCCTTGTGGGTGATCAAGCCATTCCGCCCGGCTGCGCATGGCAGCGGCCACCCCACCTTCGGCAACAACCGCCGTTTCCAGATCCGATATCGCCCACGACCTGACGGCTTTTGCCACGGCTTCACGCTCTGGCCGGGTGCCAAGGACTTTCAACGCGGCAGAGCGATGGCGGGGCAGGTTTGTGTGCAGCCTGATCCAGCCATCAGCGGCTTTGTAGTCGCCCGCGACCGCATCCCACAAACTGGGCATGTCCCAACCTTCCGGTTTGAAGGAATAGCCGAACCACAGAGATGCCAGCCGATGATCGATCGAGACTTCGGGTGCGTTCGTGGACAGGTTGATCGCCTGGATCAGCCGGGCCATTTCCCGCCCCACGGCTGCGAAACTGGCGGTGGCCAATTCGGAAACGGCAAAGGCGCTTGGCAGAACACCGGCACCGACCCTGTGATAGCTGCCGGCAGCGGGAAGCGTGGCAAGAAGACTCATTGCTGATAGGGGTCGAGACTGTCGCGCAGCCCGTCACCAAGGAAGTTGAACGCCAATACCACGACAATGATCGGCAGCATCGGGATTGCCGTCCAGGGATAGATCTCGATCGACGCGAGGTTCTGCGCGTCATTCAGCATCACGCCCCAACTGACTGCGGGTGCGCGCAGGCCGAGGCCAAGAAAACTGAGCGCCGTTTCCCCCAGGATCATGGCAGGGATCGACAATGTGGCCGATGCAATCAGGTGCGACATGAAGTTGGGCAGCAGGTGCTTGCGGATCACACGGCCCGAACTTGCCCCCATCATCTCGGCGGCTCTGACATATTCCTCTTCCCGCAAAGACAGGAACTTCGCCCGAACCGAGCGCGCCAGGCCCGGCCAGTCTAAGATGCCCAGAATGATCGAAATGATGAAGAACACCGCGACCGGGCTCCAGTTCGAAGGCACGGCGGCGGAAAGGGCCAGCCACAGCGGCAGTTCCGGCAACGAACGCAGGATTTCGATGACGCGGTTGATGGTCCAGTCGATACGCCCGCCGAAATAGCCGGCCATCGAACCGAACAGGATGCCAAGGAAGAAGGACACCGAGATACCGATCAGACCCACCGTCAAAGACAGTTGCGCGCCATAGAGAATACGGCTGAAGATGTCTCGGCCCAGACGGTCGGATCCCCACAGGAACAGCGTTGTCCCCTCTGGCGGGCAGAACAGGTGTGTGTCCGACGGTATGAAACCGGCCAGCTTGTATTCAGAGCCTTCGCAGAAGAACCGGATCGGGCGCGGGTCTTCCGTGTCGGGGACGAACTTCCATTGGAAGGTTTCAAGGTCCGCCTCGGCGACGATCGGATAGACATGTGGGCCGATGAACTCACCCTCGTGAAACCAGTTTACCGATTGTGGCGGCGCGTACAGGTGCTCTCCGTTTCGGTCATTTGGCCCGTAAGGCGCAATAAACCCGGCAAAGGGCAGCATTAGATAGCAAAACAGCAGGAAGATGCCTGAGATCAGGCCCAGCTTGTGGGTTTTGAACTTGCGCCAGACCAGAACCCAGTTGGGGGCATCCAGATCGGCGCGTTCCAGCTGTTGAATCGAGGCCTGTGGATCAAACGGCGCGTCATCGACATAGCGGTTGTCAGGACGATCAGTCATGCCTCGCGCCCCTCATACCGAATGCGCGGATCCAGCATCACCAGCAGGATATCAGAAATCATCGTGCCGATCAGCGTCAGCAGGGCGACGAACATCAGGATGAACGCGGACAGGAATTGATCCTGCGTCTTCAAAGCAGTCAGCAGAGTAGGGCCAATGGTTTGCAGGCCCAGAACGACCGATACCAGAACCGAGCCGGACACCATCGACGGCAACAGGTTGCCGATATCGGCGACAAAGGGGTTGAAGGCCACCCGCAGGGGATACTTGGTCAGCATCCGTGACGGGGCCATGCCCTTCGCGATGGCGGTTTCCACATAGGGTTTGCCGAGTTCGTCCAGCATATTCGCGCGCAGACGCTGCATCATCGCCGATGCCCCTGAAGTGCCGATGACGAAGGTCGGTACGATCAGGTGGATGAGGATGGACTTCAATTTCTCCCAGCTCATCGGCTGGCCTTCGAAACTGGGATCCATCAAGCCCCCGATCGGCAGGTTGAAATACTGGTGGCCATAATAGAACAGGATCAGCGCCAGCAAAAAGTTCGGCGTTGCAAGCCCCAGATACCCCACGAAGGCCGAGGTATAGTCGATCCATGTCCGGGACCGAGCGGCGGCAATCACACCCAGCGGCAATGCGACGGCATAAACAAACAGGATCGCAGCCAGATTGACCACAACCGTCAACCAGAGTGTGTCACCGACGATTTCGGAAACGGGACGGTCGAATTCAAAGGACCACCCGTAATTGCCCTGGATCAACCCCGAAAACCCGTGCGGTCCGGGCCAGAATCCCATCCAGATCAGGTATTGTTCCCACATCGGACGGTCCAGAGCGTATTCAGCGCGCAGGAACTCTGCCTTTGCGACACCTGCCGACTGGCCCGAGGCCTGAAGTTCAGCGATCTGGTTGCTCAGATAGTCGCCGGGCGGAAGGTTGATGATTACAAAAACCAGAACCGAGACCACCAACAAAGTCAGCAGCATCGTGAAAAAGCGATACACCACGTAGCGCAGCATGATCATTTAGCTGCTCCTGCTCAGTCGGCGAAAAAGAACTCGTCCGGGCGGTGAATGCCGAAATGTGCACCGGGTTCCCAGGCCCACATAGCCTGTTCCGGAACATTTCGCAGGCGGTTTGACACCACAATGGGCTGGGGCGCGCCGTTCAGGATGCCTATGGCATAGACCTGATCGGCATGGATTTTCAACATCTCGGTCCAGACAGCTGCGCGTTCTTCATCGGTCGTGGCGATTTGCCATTCATGCTCCAATTCCATCAGGCGCTGCGCCTCTGGCATGTCGGGGGCTTCACCCGCTTCGCCACCGGTCTGATAGTGCTGCCCCCATTTTGGCCAGGCCAGGAACACCTGATCTGTCGGGGCCAGATAAGCCGGGGACGTATGCGCCTGCGGAATACCATCATCCCAACCGAACCAGACGGACGCCATCGAATTGCCCGCGAACACGCGGTTGCGTAGGATGTCCCTGTCCAGCGGGCGCATGACCAGTTTGACACCGATTTCACGCCAGGTATCGGTTACGATCTGAAGCGCGTTTTCGACTTCCTGCCGCTCACCTGCGGTTTCGATTACCAGTTCCATTGGGCGACCGTCAGGCAACAGGCGAATGCCGTTCTTGTCGCGCTGATCCAGACCAGCATCATCCAAAAGCGCATTGGCCTGATCAACATCGTATTGCGCCCAGGCCGCAGCGTTTTCTTCACTGTAGAAGGGCGAGGCGGGAAGAACCGAGTTCGCGGCGGGGTGTGCGAGTTTGAAGTAAAGCGCCTGGTTGATGGTCTGCCGGTCGATGGCCAACGACAAGGCGCGCCGCACGCGAACGTCCCTCAGTACATCGCGCCAGACATCATCAGAAAAGTTCAGGTTCGGGTAGATCGCGATCTGCGAGGCCACGCCGGTTTTCCACAACAGCGTTTTGTATCCGCCTTGTGCTTCGCCTTTCTTGAGGATCGACGCGTCTCGGAAGGCAAGGCCACGGCCTTGCAGGTCGCTTTCACCGGCGTTGGTCTTGGCCGCAACAAGACCGGGGGCGACGATCTCCATCTCGACCACGTCAATATAGGGAAGTTGCACCCCCTTGCTGTCGATCCGGTGATAATAGGGGTTGCGCACAAAGTTGTGACGGATTTTCTTGCCCGAACTGGCGTTCAGCCATGGCTGCAACGTGGGAAGTTCGTGGTTGTCGAACTTGTAAAGATTATCCAGCTTGTTGTGCAGCGCCGCCCAGCTTTTGACCCGGGCATCTTCAACCTGAAAGGCAAGCTCTTCCGCGTCCGCGTATTTCTCGTGATACTGTTTCAGAAACGCGGCCGGCCGGTAAATAAACGGCGGTCGTGCTTGTGCCAGAGATTGCAGGAAGTTCGGGTTCGGGTCGTCCCATTCGAAGATCACGGTGGTCTCATCGGGAAACGTGACCGTGGGCAATTTACCTTCGACGATCAGAAAATCGGGTGGGCCTGACGGGCTGAGCAACTCGTTGTTGGCGACGTCTTCCCACCAATAGCGGAAGTCTTCCGAGGTAAAGGGTGAGCCGTCCGACCACTTGTGCCCTTCGCGCAGTTTCAGGGTAAATTTGCGATTGCCCTCGTTTTCATACGAGGCCAGCAGGTCGGGTACCAATTCGTAATCTTGGTTGAACCCAACCAACCTTGCATAGCCATAGACAACCATCTGCCGGATATCTTTGGATCGCGTGACCATGGTGCGCAGAGTGCCACCCGGTTTCCCGAATTCTCTTCCTTTTGCGGCCAGATCCACAATCAGAGGGTCCTTGGGCAAACGCTCCTGCACTGGCGGAAGATTGCCGCTTTCAACCTCGGCGCTCCAGAAGGCGCTTTCCTGAGGTGTTGGGATTGTATCTGCCGCCGCGGGCAGGATCCCTGAAAACGCCAGCATAGCAGCCAGCAGCAGAGGGCGAATGGTATTAAACATGGCAACGTACCTTATGGCCCGGTTCCAATTCCACCAGTGAGGGTATCACGGTGTCCGAGAAACGAAAGGCTTCATCCCAACTGTCCGGCGCGCCGGCACCCAGAGAAACCAATTGAAGGTCAATCGGGCGATTGATGTCGGGTTCGGGTTGAGCGGCAATCAGCGCCTTGGTGTATGGATGGCGCGGATTGTAGAAAAGAGTTTCGGGCGGTGCCTGTTCGACGATCAGACCCCGCCTCATGACAGCAACTTCGTCAGCGATCCGTGCGACAACGGCCAGATCATGTGAGATGAACAGGTAGGACAGGTTCAGGCTGTCTTGCAGGTTTTCCAGCAAGGTCAGGATTTGTTCCTGAACAGACACGTCCAATGCCGAGGTCGGTTCGTCGCACACGATCAACTGCGGGTCCAGCATCATGGCCCGCGCCACTGAAAGGCGCTGTCGCTGCCCTCCGGAAAACGCGTGCGGATAGCGTTTGAGCATATCACCCGTCAGGCCGACGCGCTGCAACATCTCGGCGGCCTTGTCCCGCTGTTCGGCTGTTGTGCCGATGCGGTGGATTTCCAGTGGTTCGGTCATGGCGTCCTGAATGCGCATCCGGGGGCTGAGCGAACTGTAAGGGTCCTGAAAAACCATCTGTGCCTTGCGCTGAAACGCTGTGCGCTGGGCTCGGGTCATGTTGTGCACCGTGATCGGGTCGGCATCGGGGGCGGTACGAAACAGGACTTCACCACCGGGGTCGGGCAATTCAGCCCCCAAGGCGATGCGGGCCGCCGTTGTCTTTCCCGATCCGCTTTCACCGACAATTGCCAAAGTCTTGCCGCGCGCCAGGTTCAGGTCGACACCTCGGCAGGCATAGATTGCTTTGTCAGACTGCCATCCTTTGCTGGACCGCATGGTGTAGGTCTTGGACACATCCTTCATCTGCAGGATCAGATCCGTGTCGGGCATCGGTATACCCACCGCGTCCTGATCCGGTATTTCCGGCGCGGCTTCAAACAGCTGCTTGGTGTACGGGTGTGCGGGCGCGGTCAGGATCGGGGCGGCGGGGCCGGCCTCCATGATACGTCCCTTGTGCATGACGACGACCTGCTCGGCCATGTTGGCGACGACACCCAGATCATGAGTCACCAGAATGAGCGCCATGCCGGTTTCACGCTGCAATTCCTTGATCAGGCCCAGAACTTGCGCCTGCGTGGTCACATCCAGTGCGGTGGTCGGTTCGTCCGCGATCAGCAATTCTGGTTTTGACACCATGGCCATGGCGATCATGGCACGTTGGCGCATACCGCCGGACAACTCGAAAGGGTAGGAGTCATAGGCGCGCTGTGGATCAGGGAACCCGACGCGTTCGAACTGCGTCAGGACCTTTTTGCGTGCCGCGGACTCGGACAGCCCACGATGTAGCCACAAAACCTCGCTGACCTGATTGCCAATCTTGTGCAGCGGGGACAGCGATCTCATGGGCTCCTGAAAGATCATTGAAACCCGATTGCCGCGGATGTCGCGCAGCTCACGTTCGGAAACCGTGGTGAGCTCGCACATGCCCTTGGAATCGTTCAAGGTAATCGTGCCGCTTCGAATCTGCGCCGTGCGGGGCAAGATACGTAAGGCGGCGCGGCATGTGATTGTTTTTCCCGATCCCGATTCACCGACCAGGGCAAGCGTCTGTCCGGCTTGGACATCGAAGTTCACATCCGTGACCACGGAATTGCCCGTACCAAAGCCGATGCTGAGGTCTCTTACGGACAACAACGCGCTCATGCGGGTTTTCCACCCGTTTGACCGTTCGATGACATCGGTTACTTCAACTCCCCGTGATTTTTTGTTCAGTGTCGCGCGGTTCCGCCCGTCTAGTCAAACCCGTTCTTGGGCCGAAATGTCGCGAAATCGTGAAACTATGGGCTTCGTCGCTACACAAAGTCTTGAGATTTTGCCATCAAGGACGGCATCGGGCGCATTTATGCTCTCGATTGCTATCAAGGAGATATTTTCCGGTGTCCGAGAATCAAAGCCGTCTGGATCTGTTCATTGATCGCATGGTGTCACAGCGCGCTTGTCTGGATTACGCAATCCGGCACACTGCGGGCATGACAGGTCCGGTTTTCGAATTGGGTTTGGGCAACGGGCGTACGTATCACCATCTTGTGCAGCACATGGATGGCCGCCCGGTCTATGTGTTCGAACGCGCGGTGGCCTCGCACCCCGACTCGACCCCGCCCGAAGATCACGTGATTCTGGGCGATGTGCGGGATACCCTGCCTGCATCGGTTGAGCGGTTCGGCGCGTCAGCCAGCCTGATCCACGCGGATCTTGGTGGGCACAATCGCGAAAAGAATGACAAATTCGCGCGGTTTGTATCTCCGCTCATCGAGCCTTTGCTTGCTCCGGGCGGGCTGATGGTCTCAAGTGATCGGATGTATTTCGAAGGGCTGACCGAGATGCCGTTGCCCGAAGGCGCCGTCGAAGGGCGCTGTTTCATATATCGCCGCTGACCGAAAAGGGGTAACGGCATGATTTTTTACGATTGCTCCACTGCTCCAAACCCTCGTCGTGCGCGGATGTTCATTGCCGAAAAAGGATTGGATATCGAAACGCGTGAGGTCTCGATTGCGAAAGGTGAACAATTGAGCGAAGCCTTTCGCGCCGTGAACCCTCGGGCCACGATCCCGGTTCTGGTAACGGATGACGGAACCGTTCTGACGGAAAATCTGGGCATTGCAGCTTTTCTGGAGGCACGGTTTCCCGAACCGCCTTTGATGGGCCGAACCCCCGAGGAAAAAGGATTGGTTCTGATGTGGAACGCGATCGTCGAACATCAGGGCGGGGCATCGATTGCCGAGGCTCTGCGCAATGGACATCCTGCCTTCAAGGATCGCGCCATTCCGGGCCCCTCCAATCATGCGCAGATTCCCGAACTTGCACAGCGCGGGCGCGAGCGTGTGGCATCCTTCTTTGAAATGCTGGAATCACGTCTGACGAAAAGCCCTTTTGTGGCCGGTGACGTGTTTTCCCTGGCGGATATCTCGGCTTTCGTTTTTGTCGATTTCGCCCGCGTCATCAAGATGCGTATCCCGGAAGACAACGCGGCCACCCTGGCGTGGTTTCGAGCCATCCAATCTCGTCCAAGCGCAAGTCTGTAAACCTGCCGAACCGTGCCGTGTTGCGTTGTGATCGGCACTGTACAGAAATGTCTAGACAGATGTGAACAGTGCCACTAGCGTCTCCTCAGATTCTGTTCAGGGGAGGTCGGGATGAAATCCCAATATCGCGTCGTGATCATCGGAGGAGGCGTTGTCGGGGCCTCGGTTCTGTATCACCTGGCCAAGTTTGGCTGGTCGGATGTCGTCATGTTGGAGCGGCGGCGGCTGGCGTCTGGGTCGTCCTGGCACGCAGCGGGAGGAATTCATGCTTTGAACGCCGATCCGAACATGGCGTCTTTGCAGGCCTATACGATTGATCTGCTCAGCGAGATCGAGAAGGAATCAGGCCAGAATATCGGCCTGCACATGACCGGTGGTCTGACGCTGGCGGGAACCCCCGAGCGGTGGGAGTGGTTGCAGGCCAATTACCGCATCTTCCAGTCCATCGGCATTGATGACTGTGAACTGCTGAGCCCGGAAGAGGCGCAGAAACGCTGCCCGATCATGTCCACCGATGGCATTCTGGGCGCGATGTGGGCCGACCGCGAAGGCTATATCGACACCACAGGCACCGTGCAGGCCTATGCCACAGCCGCGAAAAAGCGCGGGGCGGAATACTATGAGGAAACCAAGGTCGAGGATTTGATCCAGACGGCGGATGGCTGGCAGGTGGTGACCGACAGGGGCACGATCACTTGCGAACATGTGGTCAACGCCGCCGGCCTGTGGGCCAAGCAGGTGGGGCGCATGGCAGGGGTCGAACTGCCGGTTTCTCCGCTGAAACACCATTACCTGATCACCGACACGGTGCCCGAGGTCGCAGCGGCCGATTTCGAGATGCCGATGACCGTGGATCTTGAGGGCTTCACCTATATGCGGCAGGACCAGAAGGGCGTTCTGGTCGGCATTTATGAGGTCGATCACGAACACTGGGCCATGGACGGCGCGCCGTGGAATTATGGCGAAGAGCTATTCCAGGAGCAGCTGGACCGCATCGAAAACGAACTGACGCTGGGGTTCGAACGCTATCCGGCGATCCAGAACGTGGGCATCAAGACATGGGTGAACGGCGCGTTCACCTTCTCGCCCGACGGCAACCCTCTGGTCGGTCCGGTGCCGGGCAAGCGCGGCTATTGGACCGCCTGCGCGGTGATGGCCGGGTTCCTGCAAGGCGGCGGCGTCGGCAAGACGCTGGCCGAATGGATGATCCATGGCGAGCCCGAGGCCGACGCCTGGCCGATGGATGTGGCGCGCTATGGCGACTATGCCCAGAACAAGCGCTATATCCGCGAGACGACCGGGCAGTTCTATTCCCGCCGCTTCGTGATGACCTATCCGAACGAGCAACTGCCCGCCGGACGGCCGCTGAAAATGGCACCGGCGCATGATGCAATGACCGAGGCGGGTTGCAAATGGGGCGTCAGCTGGGATCTTGAAGTACCGCTTTATTTCGCGCCGAAAGGGTTCGAGGAAACGCCGACGCTCAAGCGTTCGAACGCGCATGACATCGTGGCCGAGGAATGCAAAGTGATCCGCGAAGGTGCGGGCTTGCTGGATATTTCGGGCTTTTCTCGGTTCGAGGTTTCCGGTCCGAACGCAGAAGCCTGGCTGGATATGGTAATGGCCTCCAAGCTCCCCGGCCCGGGTCGTGCGAAACTGGCCCCGATGTTGGGTGAGGATGGGCGGCTGAAGGGCGATCTGACGGTGCTGAACTGGGGCGACGGGACCTGGTGGATCATGGGCAGCTATTACCTGCGAGCCTGGCATATGCGCTGGTTCGACGATCACATGATGGATGGCGTCAATATCCGTGATTTGGGCGAGGAATATTGCGGCTTTGCCGTGGTCGGGCCGAAGTCACAGGCGGTTGTGGAAAAACTGGCGGAACAGGATATCTCGGGCTTGAAGTTCATGGGGTGCGGCAATTTCGATATCGGCCTCGTGCGCGCCCGCGTCGCCCGCATGTCGGTGACCGGAGAAAAGGGCTACGAGATCAACTGCCGCTATGGCGACCATATCAAGCTGCGCCGCATCCTGCTGGAAGCGGGGGCCGAGCAAGGCATCCGCGAATGCGGCTTCAACGCGATGCTGTCAACACGGCTTGAAAAAAGCTTTGGCATCTGGTCGGCGGAATTCACGCAAGCCTATACACCGGGCATGACCGGAATGGATCGCTGGATCGACTGGGACAAGGACTTTGTTGGAAAGGTGGGCGCGCTTGCCGAACGTGACGGCAACGGCCCCGCGCAAATTCAGGCGACATTGGAAATTGATGCTCTGGACGCAGATGCCAGCGGATACGAACCGGTCTGGGCCAATGGCGAACGCGTTGGGTTCGTAACCTCGGGCGGCTACGGGCACTACACCGGCAAGTCACTGGCGATGGCCCTGATCGATCGGGACAAGGCGGAACCGGGCACGGAACTGTCCGTTCACGTGGTGGGGGTTGAACGTCCGGCGCGTGTGATCGCGCCGTCACCTTATGACCCCGAAGGCAAAGCGATGCGAGGCTGATCATGACTGCTGCAGAGCGCGGGCGCCGACGGCGGGGGCGGGGGGCTGAAGCCGCCCCGCAGCCCGGTCGCGATGTGAACTATCGCCAGCTCAGGAACCCTTTCCCACATATGGAAGTGTTCCCGGCCGATCAGATCGCGGATATGCATGACACCGCCTTGCGGACACTGGAAGAGTTGGGGGTAAAGACCCTGCTGCCCGAGGCGCGGAAACTGTTCAAACAGGGCGGCGCGCGGGTGGATGAAGACACTGAGATGGTGTTTATCGGGCGCGAGATGGTTGAAGCCGCAGTCGCGTCAGCGCCCAAATCCATCGCCTGTCGCGCCGGCTCGCGGCGTCGCGATTTTACTCTCGAACTGGGCTCGCTGGTGTTTCAACCCGGAGCCGGCGCGCCGAACGCAACCGATCTTGAACGTGGTCGGCGCCCGGCGACAGGTCAGGATTATCTGGAGTTTCTGAAGCTCACGCATCATTTCGACGTGTTCCAGATGATTTCGCCACAGGTCGAGCCGCAGGATGTGCCGACCCATCTGCGTCATTACTTCACGACTCGGGCGCAGATGGAACTGACGGACAAGTTTCCGTTCTTCTTCTCGCGCGGGACGCCGCAGGTGATGGACTGTTTTGAGATGCTGACCACGGCACGCGGTCTTTCGGATGATGCGTTCCGGGGCAACGCGCATTGCTATACGATCATCAACACCAACAGCCCGCGCACATTGGATATCCCGATGGCGCAAGGTCTGATCGACTTTGCCCGCCACGGTCAGATGTCGATCATCACACCCTTTACCCTGATGGGCGCGATGGCGCCGATCACCGTGGCCGGGGCGATCACCTTGTCTCATGCCGAGGCCCTTGCCGCGCTGACTTTGACCCAACTTGCCAATCCTGGTGCGCCGGTCTGTTATGGCACGTTCACCAGTAACGTGGACATGAAGTCCGGCGCGCCCGCCTTTGGGACACCGTCGCACTTTCAGGCATCACTGGCTGCGGGCCAACTGGCGCGGCATCTTGGTTTGCCCTGGCGGTCGGCTGCCGGATCGGCGTCAAACACAAACGACGTACAGGCCGCAAACGAGAACCAGTTTGGCCTTTGGGGATGCCTTATGGCCGGTGCAACGGTGATCATCCACTCCGCAGGCTGGTTGGAAGGCGGGTTGACGGTTTCCTTCGAAAAGCTGGTCTGCGATGCGGAAGTGCTGAATATGGTCGCCGAACTGTGCGCGGGCGTTCAGGCAGGGCCGTCCGAGATCGGGTTTGAAACTGCATTGAGTGAGGTTGAACCCAGTGGCCACTTCTTTGCATCAAGCCAGACGATGGAGCGCTATAATACTGAGTTCTATCAACCGCATGTCCATGACTACGCCAATTTCGGCACCTGGGCCGAACGCGGGTCTGTGGACGCAAACCATCGGGCAACGGATGTTTGGAAAGGCATTCTGAACGACTTCCAGGCGCCCGCTGTCGACAATGATCGGACAGGTGATTTACATGAGTTCATTGCCCGTCGTACCGCCGAGGGCGGGGCACCGCCGGAGAGTTGAATGAGCCCGAAACCGATCCTTCATCGCGATGACCCCGAGGCCGAACCATTGATCGGCAACATCAAGGTCACGCGTGACGACTGGCTGAACGTGGCAATGGATGTGCTGATTTCGGACGGGGTGGACCAGATCAAGGTCCTGAACCTGGCCGAACGGATGGCAGTATCGCGGTCGTCGTTCTATTGGTACTTCAAATCCCGGCAAGAGTTGCTGGATGCATTGCTGGCGCGCTGGCAGGCCACCAACACCGCCGCCTTGGTCGCGCAGGCCGAAGCACCGGCCGAGACGATAACGGCGGCCGTCTGCAACGTTCACCGGTGCGTGGTGAACACCGATCTGTTCGATACTGCGCTGGATTTTGCGGTACGTGACTGGGCGCGAAAATCAGGCAAGGTGCGGCGTATGCTGGATCAGTCGGACGCCCGCAGGCTGGAAGCGCTGCACGCCATGTTCGCCCGCTACGGCTATTCCGAGATCGAAGCGGAAACCCGGGCGCGCGTGCTGTATTACATGCAGATCGGTTATGATCTGGCGCAATTGAATGAACCTATCGAAATGCGGCTGTCGATGGTGCCGCATTACCTCTACGCCTTCACAGGCGTCGAGCCGAAACCCGAGGAAGTTGAAGAATTCAGCGCGTATTCCCTGCGCTTTTGGAAAGGAAACCAGACATGAGCCAACCAGACGCAATCATCATTGGAACTGGCGTGATCGGCGCGGCCATTGCGTTCGAGATGTCCAAAGCGGGATGGAAAACCCTGTCTTTGGACCGGAATTCTCAGGTCGGGCACGGTTCTACCGCGGGGTCCTGCGCGATTATCCGGATGCATTATTCCACATTCGATGGAACCGCGTTTGCCTGGGAAGGCTACCACTACTGGCGTGACTGGGCCGAGTATCTTGGCTTGCCGGAAGACGCCAACCTTGCGCAGTTCCGCGAAACCGGCTGTCTGGTCATGAAAACCGAGGCGAACGGGATGCTGGAAAAGCACATGCGCAATTCGTCCGAGCTGGATTGCCCGTTCGAGGAATGGTCAGATGAAAAAGTGCTGGAACGCTTGCCGGTCTATTCGCTGGACAGCTTTGCTCCCGCACGACGAATGGACGATCCTGAATTCGGCCAACCCAACGGACGCAAAATGACGGGCGGGGTGTACTGGCCTCAAGCGGGTTATGTCACCGACCCGGCCCTGTCGGCCCAGAACCTTATGGATGCCGCGAAACTGCATGGGGCCGAGGTGCGCACCGGCGCTGAAGTCACGGAAATCCTGACCGAGGGCGGGCGCGTTTCCGGCGTCAAGCTGGCCTCGGGCGAGGAAATCCACGCCAAGGTTGTGGTCAATGTGGCAGGACCTGGTTCGTCCATCATCAACAAGATGGCCGGCGTTCTGGACGATATGACCATCAAAACCCGGCCCTTGCGGCAAGAGGTCGTGCACGTTCCAGCCCCTGAAGGGTTCGATTTTGAACACGACGGAACCATCGTTTCGGACAGTGACATTGCCTGCTATTGCCGCCCGGAACACGGCAATCACATCCTTGTCGGATCTGAGGATCCGGAATGTGATCCGCATCAGTGGTGCGAGGACGATGTGAACTACAATCGTGAATTCACCGATCAATGGACCACGCAGGCCATGCGGTATGCGCAGCGTGTGCCCAGCCTTGGCATTCCATCAAAAACGCGGGGTGTGGTTGACCTGTATGATGCGTCGACCGACTGGATTCCGATCTATGACAAGTCCAGCCTGCCGGGGTTCTACATGGCTTGTGGTTCAAGCGGAAACCAGTACAAGAATGCGCCGATTGCGGGCAAGATGATGGCGTCACTGATCGGTTACTGTGAAGGTGGCGCCGATCACGACGCGAAACCGTTGCAGTTCGAATTGCCATATATCAAGCGGACAATCGACGTGGGCTTCTACTCGCGCAAACGCCCAATCAATGAGGAAAGCAGTTTCTCGGTTCTGGGCTAGTCGCGTTTCGCAAACGGTCTATGTCGTGTGTGGCTGTCAACAAGCCCGGCCCTGACATGACCGACCGAAAGACAACCGTATTGATCCTTGGCAGCGCCCCATCGGCGCTGGAGGCGCGGGCATGGTCGCGCGCGCCTTTCACGCATATCGTCGCCATCAACAACGCGTGGCGCATCCGAGAAGACTGGGATTACCTGATCCACCCCGAAGACTTCCCGGCAGAGCGCCGCCCTGGAAAAGTTTTTGGCACTCAACACATAGTCACTGCCGACGAATACGTCCCAAGACAGAATGACTATGGCGGGTTCGTCTATGCCGGCGGAACGATGGCTTTCACGGCAGGCTATTGGGCTTTGTCAGCCCTGAAGCCGGATGTTCTGGCTTTTTCCGGTTGCGACATGATGTATTCAGGATCGGGACGAACACATTTTTACGGAAATGGCACTGCGGACCCTTTGCGAGAGGACGTGACACTGCGTTCGCTTGAAGCGAAGGCCGCCCGACTGGGACTTTACGCAGCCGCTCAGGGGTGCAGAACCGTACGGTTGTCCAGCGCGCCAAGCCGGCTGGTGTTTCCATCCGTCAACATATCTGACCTGACGGCCGCACCGCTTCCCGATATTGCAGCCATGCACAGTGTGCAGCGAATGGAAGATGATCTTGGATATTATGTAGCCTCTGGTCGGTATTGGGAAGTTGAACACCGGTTCGACCCTGCTGCGATTGACGCATTGGATCGGATGTGGCTAAGGGCCTATCGGCTTGCCGTATCGGAGAACGCGGCCTGACACCGTTCAGGCGGCGGCGAAAGTAACCCAGGCCCAAACCATCGCAACATAAGTTAGGTTGTGCATCAACTGATCCAAACCTGCAGCGCGCCAAAAAGCGGGTTGCGTTGGCTCAAGTCGTTTTTTGTCTGAATAGCTGGCCTTGATGAAATCGATATTGAAATGGATGAACCATTCCAGCGCCCCGACAATCAGAATAAAAGACAACGGCGCGCCGAACACCAAAAAAACGACGACAGAACCCACAACATGCACAGCGGCATGTTGCGCGCGTCCCAAGTGAAAATACTCACCCCGACCGGAAAGCATCTTCGGTGTCTGGAGGTAGTAGTCAGCGAACATATGCTTGATCAGCAAAAGACAAAGCATAAGAAACACTGCGCCAATACTGGCAGTCAAAAGAACCCTCCCGATATCGTTCTGACGCCAACATTAGGCAATAAAACGGGCACGCGTAAATGAACTAGTTCACATTCGGTCAAGAAATTTTCCAAAAGGGAAAAATTTGCTTATCCTGTCTGGATGATATTTGATTCATGCTGTTGAAATTGCATGCATTGCGTTTAATCCACGTCGAAGGTCAGCAGCAGGGGCAGGTTCCATAGAACGCACAATTTTCCGCTTTATCTGGAAATACTCCAAGCGCGAACAGCTGATCCTGCTGGCCGTGACGGCGACGCTGTTTCCTTTGCTGTACCTCACACTTGAGTTGCCAAAACGAATAATCAATGACGCGATCGGGTCGTCCACCTCTGAGGTGACGATCTGGGGCTATTCCATGTCGCAGACCAGTTTTCTGGTCGTTCTGTGCTTTGCCTTTCTGGCGGCCGTGCTGTGCCACGGCCTGATGAAAATGCGCATCAACACCATGAAGGGCGTGCTGAGTGAACGGATGCTGCGGCGCTTTCGCTATCAGTTGATCAGCCGGGCGCTGCGCTTTCCTCAACCCTATTTCGAGCGTGTAAGCCAAGGTGAAATGGTGTCAATGATCACCGCCGAAAGCGAGCCGATGGGCGGCCTGATGGGCGATGCGATCAGCCAGCCGGTTCTTCAGGCCGGCCAAATGATCACCATACTTTCCTTCCTGTTCCTGCAAAGTGTCTGGTTCGGGCTGGCCGCGGTGGCGCTGATACCCTTGCAGGCCTGGTTGATCCCCAAGCTGCAACGCCAGATCAATCTGCTGAACAAAAAACGCATTCAGGAGGTTCGGGTTCTGGCGGCGCAGATCGGCGAGAACGCAGCGGGCGCGTCCACCCTGCGGACCAATGGCGGCTGGCGTTTTCGCCGGTCGATGATCTCAGAGCAATTGGGACGCCTGTTCGGCATCCGTTTCGAGATCTATCAAAAGAAGTTTTTCATGAAATTCCTGAACAACTTCATCTCGCAGCTTACACCGTTCATGTTCTATCTGGTTGGTGGTCTGTTGGTGCTTCAGGGCTCGGTTTCGCTGGGGGCGCTGGTTGCCGCATTGGCTGCGTACAAGGATCTCAGCTCACCTTGGAAGGAACTGCTGACCTATTACAACCAGACCCAGGACATGTCGCTGCGCTGGGATGTGGTTCTTGACCGTTTTGCCCCGGCCGGAATGCATGATGAAACCTTGTTCAAAGGTGAACCTACCGAGTGGCCGCACCTGAACGGCGACATCGTGCTGGATCACGTTTCGGTGCGCGACATGGATGGCAATCAGGTGCTTGATGATCTGGACCTCAGTTTTCCTGCCGGAAAGACAATTGGGATCGCCGCCCCCAGCGAGGAAGATCGACGCGCCATCGGCGAATTGCTGACACGGGAAATACGTCCAAGTGCTGGCCAGGTTCGGATCGGGGATCTGAAACTGGCCGAGGTGCATCAGGCGGTTGTCGCCGCGCGTATCGGGTATGTCACATCACGCCCTGTCATGTTTCAGGGTACGCTGGGCGACAACGTGATGATGCCGATGCGGTTCAAACCGCTGACTGACCCGCCGGACGATCCGGATTTTCTTGAAACTCTGAGGGCGGGCAACAGTGCCGATCCGTTCAGGGCGGAATGGCTGGACCCAACTCTGGCCGGCTTTCAGGACGCCGCAGAACTGCGTGCCTGGTGGTTGCAGTTGATTGATGGAATGGGGTTTGGCGCAGCGCTGTTCCAACGAGGCGCCGAGCAGAGTTTCGATGCGGCCGAGCATTGTGAATTGGCAAAGAAACTGATCGAGCTGCGCCCGGTCGTGCAGCAGGCCGTTCGGGAGGCCGGGCTGGAACAACAGGCGCTTGTCTTTGACCGGAACACCTACAACGCGGCCCTGCCTGTGGCTGAAAATCTGCTTTTCGCAACGCCACGTGTTCCTGTGACACAAGCTTTGCTTGCGCAGCAAAAGGTCTTTCTCGGACAGTTGCGTGAACTGGGGCTGGACGAGACATTGATCGCGTTGACCCGCGATGTGATCGACATGCTGCGCCAGATCTTCGGGATCGATGGAACCGACCACCCGTTGTTCCAAAAGCTGGGTCTTGATGCAAAAACCTATGAAATTGCGGTGGATCTGGTGGACCAGACCCGCAAAGAAGGTTCGGACGGGCTGGATGACGAACAGCTTGCCAACATGTTGGCGGTGCCATTCGTGATCTCTGCCGAGCAGATCGGGCCTGCGTTCACGGATGAACTGAAGGATCGCATCCTCGAACTCCGGAACAGCCATTCCGAGAAACTGATGGAGCGTTTGCAAGACGTCTTCGTCCCATTGGATCCGAACGTCTTTGCGCCCGGATTGACGGTCATGGAAAATGCGCTGTTCGGAAAAGTCAGCCAGATCGGCGGTTCCCGTTCGGACGAAGCCCGCAAGGTGATTGTCGATGTGCTGGCTGAAAACGGCGCGCGCCCATTGGTCACAGAGCTGATCTATGATGTGCAGGTTGCTTTGGGCGGTCAGAATCTTCCGGCGGTATTTGCCGAACCCTTGGCCTTTACCCGTGCGACGATCAAGAAACCTGACATCCTGATTCTGGAAAATGCGCTGGCCAGCTATGACATGAAAACGCAGGTGGCGGTCTATAAACGGCTCCGTGAACTGCTGCCGGACACCACCGTCGTCTATCTGAATGATCAGTTCGAAAACCCCGGTGCATTCGACATGTATGTAGAAATCCGGCAAGGTCGTGTGGTCTCGGACGGAGGGCCTGTGGAGGTGGAGGAAGACAGTGCGGCATCGGCGGATTTGACGCGGAAACTGCGCGCCTTGGAGCAAACCCCCTTGTTTTCGGGTCTGGATCGGCGTCAGCTGCGCCTGCTGGCCTTTGGCGCGCGCTGGTTTGATGCCGAGCCGGGGCAGGTGGTGTTCTTGAAAGATGACCAACCCACCGACGGTGCCTATGTGGTGCTGGAGGGCGAAGCAGGTCTGTACCTGCCGCAAGAACAGGGGCCTGACCAATTGATCACCAAAGTCGGGCCTGGTGCTTTGGTCGGAGAGTTGGGCCTGATCAGAAAAGAACCGCGTGCGCTGAGCATGGTGGCGGAAACCCAGCTTTCCTGCCTGCGGATCGGAGAAGAAGAATTCCTTGCCGTTGTGGAAAACGATGCGGCGACCGCATTCAAGCTGTTGCAGGTGATCGCCGGCTATGTGTCCAATTAGCGATCAGCAGTCCGTGTTGCAGAACAAATCATAAAGCAGATGGATCATTTTTTCCGTGGCTCCGTCGCGCAATGAATAATAGATCGTTTTGCCTTCCCGACGCGTCGAGACCAACTCTTCCTCGCGCAGGCGCGCCAGCATCTGGCTGACTGCGGCCTGCCGCAGCTGAAGCAGCTCTTCAAGTTGGCCGACGGATTTTTCACCACCGCCAAGATGGCACAAGATCATCAGGCGCCCTTCGTGCGCCAGTGTTTTAAGAAATGCAGCCGCGCGTGCAGCATTGTCTTTCATGTCCGGCAGAGCGTCTGTTGGGTGTGCCTGAGGTTCGGTTTCGTTGAGTGCCACTTTCTGACCGTCATATCGCGTTTGTGCTGCCAATATGCATCAAGGCCATTGATATTGTCACCCCTCGGTTGCCGGGGCGCCCCCTTGAAAAGCGTTGCCTTCAACGTAATCGCATGGGTCTTCCTGCATTTGCAGATGCAAACCGTCTCCGTCATATGGGTGCGCGCGGGCGAGGTCTTCATCGACATCGATCCCAAGGCCCGGAGCATCCGGGGCGGCGACAAAGCCATTCTCCACCCGGATCGAGCCCTTGATCAGTTGATCGTGGAAAGGTGTTTCGATGGTTTCCAGAAGCAGCAGGTTGGGAATGGACGCCGCCAGATGAATATTGGCGGCCCATTCCACCGGGCCGGCATAGAGGTGCGGTGCCATCTGCGCGTTGAAGACCTCGGCCATGGCGGCGACTTTCTTCATCTCCCAGATTCCGCCTGCGCGTCCCAGGGCCGGTTGCAGGATTTCGGCGGCTCCGGCGCGCAGGACGGCTCCGAATTCGGCCTTTGTGGTCATCCGCTCTCCGGTTGCAACCGGAATGCGTACATTGCGCGCGACGCGGGCCATGTCTTCGATATTGTCCGGCGGCGTAGGTTCTTCGAACCACAGGGGTTGGTATGGTTCCAACGCCTGCCCCAGGCGAATTGCACCGGCTGTGTTGAACTGGCCATGGGTACCGAACAGCAGATCGGCCCTGTCCCCCGCGGCCTCGCGGATCGCCTTGCAGAAGGCGACGGACATGGAAATGTCGTTCATCGCGGGCATGTGCCCGCCGCGGATGGTATAGGGGCCTGCAGGGTCGAATTTCACGGCGGTGTAGCCACGGCTTACCATTTCCGCCGCCGTTTCACCGGCCTGTTCGGCAGAGGTCCAGAAGTCGTTCAGGTTGTGCTGGGGCAGGGGGTACAGGTAAGTATAGGCCCGGATCCGGTCATTCATCCTGCCGCCCAGCAGCGCATGGACCGGCCTGTCGCGATCTTTGCCCAGAATGTCCCAGCAGGCGATTTCCAACCCCGAGAATGCGCCCATCACCGTCAGGTCCGGGCGCTGCGTAAAGCCGCTGGAATAGGCGCGGCGGAACATGAGTTCAATGTTTTCGGGGTTTTCTCCCAACATATGCCGGTCGAACACGTCCTGAATGACATGCCGCATCGCTTCGGGGCCCACGGACGAGGCATAACACTCACCCCATCCCGTGATGCCGGTATCGGTCGTCACTTTGACAAGTATCCAGTATCGCCCTCCCCAGCCAGGAGCGGGCGGGGCGGTGACGATGACGTCTAGATCCTGAAGTTTCATCCCAAATCCTTTCGGTGGGTCAGGTCCTGTCGAACAGGATCACATTTCGCTTGGCCGATCCGGTTTTGGTGTCGGCGATGGCCTCGTTGATCTGATCCAGAGACCAGCGGCCCGAGATCAGCTCGTCCAGTTTCAACCGCCCCTGCTTATACAGGTCCACCATCCAAGGTATGTCGCGCTGAATGACCACGTCGCCCATTTTCGACCCGACGACACCCTGACCCAGGGCTGCCAATACAACGGGTTCATAGCTGGCCATGTCACCGGAATGTGGCATCCCGATCATGATCGCCTTGCCGCCGCGCCCAAGATAGCGCGGAGCCTGATCATAAGCGGGAACCGCGCCGACAGTGATCAGAACGGCATCGGCACCGCGCCCCCCCAGCGCCCTGTATGCGGCTTTCCAAGGTTGATCCAAGCTGGCCAGGACGCCGTGGGTTGCGCCGAACTCTTTGGCGATCTCAAGCTTTTCTTCGGTCATGTCCACGGCCACGATCCGCCGGGCGCCTGCAATCCGCGCGCCTTGAATTGCGTTCAGGCCTACACCGCCCGCCCCAATGACCACCACGTCCTGACCGGGGCGCACGCCTGCCGCATTCACCGCAGCGCCGACCCCGGTGATCACACCGCAGGACAGCAGGCTGGCCAGTTCCTTGGGCAGGTCATCCGGGATTTTGACGATCTGGCGGTGGCTTACCACGACCTTTTCGGCAAAGGCCCCGCATGCCATCGCCTGTTCGAGCGGGCCGCCATCGCCTGTTTTCAACGGACCTTTGACAGTGTCGTAGGGTGTTTCGCAAATTGTCGGTTGCCCGCCTGCGCAGGCAGGGCAAGACCCGCAGGCGCGGATCAGGGTCACCACCACAGGGTCGCCGACCTTGAAATCCCCGGCCGCCTCTCCGACTGCTGTGATCACGCCTGCGGCTTCGTGCCCATAAACGGCTGGCAGGAACCCTCCCCATGCGCCTTCGGCATAGGAAATGTCCGAATGGCAGATGGCCACGGCATCCAGTGTCACCTCGACCTCGCCCGTGCCAGGGGGGGCCAGATGAACGTCTTCGATCACCAGTGGCTCGCCAAATGCCCGGCAGACTGCGGCTTTGATTTTTTGCATGTTGTCCCTCACTCCCGTTGGGTTCACGGTGGCGCGGGAAAAGGCGGCTCGCAAGGCAGAAACCGCCATTTGCGTGTCGTTGTTACGCTACGACAGGCCGGGACCGTCTAAACAGAAGGAACCCTGCCAGCATCAACAAAAGTGCCAGTAGAAAAGGGGCGCCGGGCAGGTAGAGCGGGGTGTCAGGTCGAATGAACTGCGCGAATACGCTGGTCATCACCAACGGTGAGATCACCATCGAAAGCGCATGCAACGCAGTCAGGACACCTTGCAATTCGCCTTGCTGCGAATCTGGTGTGGCCCGTGACATCATCGCCTGAAGGGCGGGCGTGATGACGGCCCCAATGGCGGTAATCGGAATGAGAAGCAGTGCGATCAGGCCGTTGGTCAGAAAGGCCAGAATGGCGAAGCTCATGATTTCAAAGATCATGCCATAGATGATTGTTGCCCGCTCGCCCAAAAGCCGGATGGCCGGGCGGATCAGACCGCCTTGCACGACGGCCATGCCGATACCATAGATTCCAAGCGACAGGCCGATCATCTGCGCGGACCAACCGAAGCGCTCGGTCGTGAAATAGGACCAGATGGCCGGATAGACGTAGATTGAAACCGAATACAGGAAATAGACCCACAGCATCGGCCGGATGCCGGGCAATGACGCTATGGCGCGAAGCGAGTTCACCGGATTTGCGCGTCGCAAGTTGAAGGCACGCCTGTTTTCATTGGTCACCGTTTCCGGCATCACGAAACATCCGATGCAGAAGGTCAGCGCCGCCAAACCCGCCGCGGCCCAGAATGGTGCGCGGGTTCCAAATTCGCTCAGCAATCCGCCGATCACCGGACCCAGAACGAACCCCACGCCAAATGCCGCGCCCAAAAGGCCGAAATTTGCGGCCTTGTCTCTTGGGGCGGACACATCGGCCATGAAAGCCGCCGCTGTCGAATGGGTGGCCGCCGTGATGCCGCCGACGATACGTCCGACCAGCAAAAGCCAGATGCTGCCCGCCATGGCCATGACGACGTAGTCCAGCGCCATGACGAACAAGGACACCAGCAATACCGTTCTGCGCCCGTAAGCATCGGACAGATTTCCCAGAATGGGGCCGAAGATGAATTGCATCGCGGCAAACGCAGTACTCAGCACGCCGCCCCAGATCGCCGCATTGGCCAGGGTGCCGCCCTGAACCTCGACGATCAGTTGCGGCATGATCGGCATCACAAGACCAATGCCCATAGCATCGATCATGACGATGCCGAGGATGAAGAAAAACGGCAGACGCATGGGACATGAACAAATGAGTTGTGAGCGGCACCCTAGTCATGCACGACGAATGAGGAAAGAGACAGTTCCGCCGGACACCCCATGTCGTTGCGGCAGGTTGCTAGAGTTTGCCCGCCAGTCCGGACAGAAGCTCAGCCAATTCCTGCGGATGTGAAAAAAACGGCGAATGCGAGCTGTCGATTGTACGTCGAAGATTTTCGGGGACGCAGGCGCTCATGTCTGCCTGGTACTCGGTCGGTATCGTGTGGTCGTCGGTTGTTCGGATATAGGCCTTGGGAACTTTGGCAAAGCGCGGACCGACAGGCAGCGGTGTTTCTTGTGGCAGGATGGCTTGCGGACACAGGCGCGCGTATGCGTATGGCAGGACGTCGTCCGGGCAATCGTGATAAAACAGCTGTGGGATCGCATCCACGGACACGGTATAGGAAAGCCCGTCCGCAGATTTTTCCACTGCGTGCGCAATGGTTTGCCGCGGCCCGCGCCTGCGCATTTCCGCCATCGAAAGACCATCCCGGGGGACATAGGCACACAGGTAAATCAAAGCGCGCATTGCATCCGGGCGCGCCTCGGCCGCTGCGCTGATCGGAAAGCCGGCCCAGGAATGGCCGACGACGATCGTATCGGGTGTACAGGCGTTCAAAATGGCATCGCGGCAACTGTCCAGCGTGACGTCGGCCACCGGCGTGGGGTCTGCACCATGGCTGGGCATGTCGATGGCGCGGGCGGTATGGCCCAGGGCTTCCAAAGCGGGGATCAGGTCGCGCCAGCACCAGGCGCCGTGACACGAGCCATGGACCAACAGGAAGGACGCCATTGTCATTCTCCTTCAGACATGTCCGATTTCGGTCAGAAATCCGGTCAGGATCTCTGCGTATTCCGCGGGATTCTCAACGCAAGGCAAATGTCCTGCGCGGCGGATCAGCCGAAATCGGGATCCGGGAACAAGATCAATCGTTTCCCGCACCAGATCGGGCGGGGTCGATCCGTCTTCGCTGCCCGCAATCCCAAGCGTGGGCAGGCGCAGGCCGCTTGTGGGGGTAAAAAAGTCGGTACCGGCAATGGCAGCACAGCAGCCCAGATACCCTTCGACTGGTTGGCTGACCATCATATCGCGCCAGGGCAGGTGATTTTGGGCGCGGCGGAATTCGCGCGAGAACCAACGCTCCATCGTGGCATCGGCCAGAGTCTCGATCCCGCCCTTTCGCACCGCCTGAATACGCTCTTGCCAGATCGAAGGCGTGGCGATCTTGGCAGCGGTGTTCGACAGCACCAGCGCACGAATCTGGTCCATGCGTTTGACCGCCAGCCCCTGCGCGATCATCCCGCCAATCGAGAGACCGACAAAGACGCAATCGCGAACCTGAAGGTGATCCAGCAGCGCCTCGGCATCCCGCACCAAAGCGCCCATCGAATAGGGTGCAGGGGGCACCGAGGATTGCCCGTGCCCACGTTTGTCATACCGGATGACGTGCAGCCCGTCGGGCATGTATGGCAGCACCGCGTCCCAGAGATGCAGGTCGGTTCCCAAGGAATTGGCAAACACAATGGGTGCACCGTCCGTGGGGCCGTCGATGCGATAGTTCAGTTTCACGTCGCCCAGATCAGCGATCATCATGACAAAGGTCCTTGTCGTCATGCGGTCCTGATGCAATTTGCACAGCTTTCGCACCCATGTCAGGTCAGGAATTCCAACGCCTTAGCAAATATTCCCGGATCGACATTCCCGCCCGATGTGACGACGATCACGTCGTCGCCTTCGATCTCGTCGCCCCGGAAAAGGGCCGCGGCCAGGGCTACGGCGCCGCCGGGTTCCAACACGACTTTAAGGCGCAGAAAGGCATATGCCATGGCCTGCAATGCCTCGTCTTCGGTGACAGAAAGTCCGGGGCCGCAAAGACGGTGAAGGATCGGAAAGGTGATGTCGCCGGGCTGCGGTGTCAGGATCGCATCGCATATGTTACCCGACGCCGCATTGTTGTTTTGAATGCGACCTGACGCCAAGGATCGTTTGACGTCGTCGAACCCTTCCGGCTCACAGGGGCGCGCCCGCAAATTCGGCGCGTGTTTCTCCAGCGCCAGCGCAATGCCCGAGGTCAAACCTCCGCCGCCGCAACAGATCAGAACATCCGCCTGCGAAACCCCAATTTCCGCTGCCTGCCTGGCGATTTCCAGCCCGGTTGTGCCTTGCCCCGCGATGACCTGCGGTTCGTCATAGGGGCGGATCAGGGTCAGACCCCGTTCGGCCGCGATGGCTTCGCCTATTTCCTCCCGTCTTTCATTCGCACGATCGTACAAAACGACTTCGCCGCCCAACGCGCGGGTGTTGTCGATCTTGAGTTGCGGCGCGTCCGACGGCATGACAATGACCGAGGCAATCCCGTGCTTCGCGGCGGCCATCGCAACGCCTTGCGCATGGTTGCCTGATGAATATGCGATCACACCACGCTGGCGTATGCCCTCATCCAGCGCCGAAATGGCCGACCACGCGCCGCGAAACTTGAAACTGCCGGTATGTTGCAGGCATTCCGGTTTGACCCAAATCCGGCGGCCCGCAAGCGTGTCGAGAAAGGGCGACGACAGGATCGGCGTTTCGCGAACGTGTCCTTTCAGCCGCTCTGCGGCGGCTTCGATCATCTCAAATGTGCTCATGCGGCGTTCTTCAATACCTTCTGTATCAGGTCCAGTGATTGGGGTTCGTTCAGGAACGGAACGTGCCCGCGATCCGGTACCTCGACCGAGATCAGGCCCGGGTGTCGGTGCCGCATCTCGGCCAGAGTGTCCGCGCCCAGAACATCGGAATTCGCGCCCCGGATCACACCGGTGGGAATGTCGCGCAAGGCTTCGAAGAACACCCATAGATCAGGGGCTGCCCCGCTTGCAGCTTGTTCAAGAAGCGCCTTGCGCAAGGCTGGATCATATCGCAACTTCAGCCCATCCTTGCGCATTTCATACTGAAATTCTGCCTGTTTGCGCCAGGTTTCCAGTGGAACACCGGGAAATTGCGGCTCCATTATGTGTTTCAATTCGGCGGCGGCTTCATCATAGGTTTTGGCCGTGGGCTGGGCCCCGACGTAGGCCATGATCTTGGCGATACCTGACGGCTCGATAACTGGCCCCACGTCATTCAGAATTACGGCGGCCAGACGTTCGGGGTGGCTTGCGGCCAGCGCCATGGCGATCAGCCCGCCGCGCGATGTGCCCAGAATGACTGCTTTAGCGATCCCCAGATGATCGAGCAGCTCAATCGCGTCATGGGATTCGCGGAAGATATTGTAGTTCATGAAATCGGGGTCGTATTCCGAACGTCCGCGCCCCCTGTAATCCATGGCGATCATGCGCAGGCCCGAGGCATGTGGCGCAAAAAACGAAAAGTCGCGGCTGTTTCGGGTCAGACCGGCCAGACACAAAAGCGGCGTGCCGGTGCCGGACTCTTTGAAATAGATGCGCCTGCCGTCCGTTGTCATGAATTCTGACATCAGAGACCGGCCAGCTTGGGAATCGAGGTCAGATCGGACAGCACATGCGCAGGTGTCCAGGGAAGGCGATCCATGGGTTCACCAATCCGATTGACCCATGCGGTCACAAAACCGTACCCGCTGGCCCCGGCAGCGTCCCAGCCATTCGAACTGACGAACAAGACCTCATCGCGTGCGCAGCCAAACCTGTCTTGCACCAGATCATAGACGCGGGCGTGGGGTTTGAAGACGCCGACGCTTTCGACCGACAGCACATCATCCAATGCATCCCCGATTCCCGCGGATTTCACGGCTCCGTCCAGCATGGGGGGCGACCCGTTGGACAGGATCGCCGTGTGCAGCCCACCATCCTTGAGGGCTTTCAGCATGGCCGGAACTTCGGGATAGGCCTGCAATTCCCAATAGAGATCAAGCAGACGTTGTCGCAGTTCCGGGTTGCCTTGCAGGCCTGCGGCCTCCAGAGCCCAATCCAGCCCGTCCTGGGTGACGTCCCAGAAATCCGCATGCGCATCCGCCACGGCGCGCAGCCACGTGTATTGCAGCTGTTTCAGACGCCAATGCCCCGCAACGGTGGTCCATTTGTCTTTCAGGGCTTCGAAACCCGGCTCGTCTGCCGCCTGTCGGGCAGCCGCGGCGACATCGAACAATGTTCCGTAGGCGTCGAACACACAGGTCGTGATCGCCATATGATCCTCCTTTGATTGCGCGCAGGTTGGCACATCGGCGCAGGGGGTGAAAGAGCCGAGGGTTTACAACATTGTGTCAACCTATAGGGTTGGCCGCTTAACCCCTTGGAACGGCCGGAGGCCACGATGACCGAAATCAAACAAGGCGACACGGTTCGCATCCGCTACACCGGGACGTTGCTGGACGGCAAAGTCTTTGACAGCTCGGACGGGCGTGATCCGCTGGAATTCGTGGTCGGGTCGGGCCAGATCATCCCGGGTCTGGACCGTGCCATGCCGGGCCTGTCCACCGGGGACAAGACGCGGGTCGAGATTGCCTGCACCGACGCCTACGGCCCGATCAACCCGGCGATGCGTCAGGAAATTCCCCGTGAAGGCATTCCAGACGACATCCCCCTGGATCCAGGGACACAGTTGCAGATGCAAACGCCAGAAGGTCAGGCCGTGCCTGTAACGGTTGTGGATTCAAACGAAGCCACTGTTACCCTGGATGCAAATCATCCGCTGGCAGGGCAGGATCTGGTTTTCGAGATCGAAGTCGTTTCAGTCAACTGAGACATGGTTCGGGCCGGGTGTCCGGCCCGGATCTCACCCTATCAGAGCGTGAATCGCAGCCCGCACCTGTGGCTGCGTAAAGAAGACAAATACCAGCAACAGCGAAGTCAACGTAAGCAATAGCACCCTGGCCCGTTGGCTGAGAAAGCCGGGCTTTCGCCTGCTTTGCGTCACGCGTGCATTATTTGCAATGATTTGGTCAAGTTTGCTCATATCGATTACCTGCCGCTTAATGATGGTAAAATCTGGGCAGCGGCAGGGAAAGATATGGTCACATGGATTCGGGTTGAGGCATGCCCAGAACGTGGAAACCACCGTCAACGCGGATGATCTCACCCGTCGTGCAGGCGCCGGCATCTGACGTCAGGTACACTGCCGTTCCGCCGACAGCTTCAAGTGTGGCGTTAGAGCGCATCGGTGCATTCTGATCGCAGAATTTGTAGGTCTTGCGTGCACCGCCGATGGCTGCACCGGCAAGGGTTCTCATCGGCCCCGGGGAAATCGCATTCACGCGGATGCCATCGGGGCCAAGATCGTTGGCCAGATAGCGCGTTGCTGATTCCAGCGCAGCCTTTGCGACACCCATCACGTTGTAGTTGGGCACAACCCGGTTGGAGCCCTGATACGTCAGGGTCAGCAGGGAACCGCCATTGTCTTTCATCAACGGATAGGCGCGGCGCGCGACCTCGATGAAGGAATAGGCCGAAACATCCATCGAATGCTTGAAATTGGCCCGTGTGGTATTCAGGAACCGACCTGTCAGCTCGGACTTATCCGAATAGGCGATAGCATGGACCACGAAATCTATGGTGGGCCAACGTTCGGCCAACTCGCCAAAAGCGCGATCCAGAGACTCGTCGTCGGTGACATCCGCATCGACCATGAAATCGCTGCCCAGGCTCTGAGCCAGCGGCTCCAGCCGCTTTCCGAATGCCTCGCCCTGATAGGTGAATGCCAGTTCGGCGCCGGCCTCGTGCATGGCCTTGGCAATGCCCCACGCAATCGAGCGGTCATTGGCCACGCCCATGATCAGGCCGCGTTTACCTTTGAGAAGATCCGACATTACTTTCACCCGTTATACTTTGAAAGAACCATGGACCCGTTTGTGCCGCCAAAGCCGAAGCTGTTGGTCATGACACTGTCCAGTCCTGCGTTTTCAACCACTTGAGTTGCAATTTCACCGGGCTGAATGCCTTCGGCAAGCGTGTCGACATTGATCGATGGTGTAATGAAATCATTTTCCAGCATCAGCAGGCAGAAAATCGTCTCAAGCGCGCCCGCCGCACCCTGAGCGTGGCCTGTCATCGACTTGGTCGAGGAGATGGGGGGTACATTGCCTTCGCCAAAGATGCGGCGCACCGCCTCTACCTCACCCACATCGCCGACGGGGGTCGAGGTGCCGTGGGCATTGATATAGCCGACCTTGCGCCCCTCGGGCAGGGTACCCAGAGCAAGTCGCATCGCGCGCTCGCCGCCCTCACCTGAAGGAGCAACCATGTCGTGGCCGTCTGAAGTTGCGGCATAACCCGTAACTTCAGCATAAATCTTGGCGCCGCGGGCCAGGGCGTGGTCCAGCTCTTCCAGAACAACGATTCCACCGCCGCCCGAAATCACGAAACCATCGCGGTTTTCGTCGAACGCGCGCGAGGCTTTATCGGGTGTGTCATTATATTTCGACGACATCGCGCCCATTGCATCGAACAGGCAGGAAAGCGTCCAGTCCAGTTCTTCACCGCCGCCGGCGAACATCACGTCCTGTTTGCCAAGCATGATCTGTTCGGCCGCGTTGCCGATGCAATGCAGCGAGGTCGAGCAGGCCGACGTGATCGAATAGTTGATGCCCTTAATCTTGAACGCGGTCGCCAGATTGGCCGAGATCGTCGAGCACATGCATTTCGGCACGGCAAACGGCCCGATGCGCTTGGTCGCGCCCGTCTTCAGAACAGTCTGATGCGCCGTCAGCATCGCGCTGGTCGATGGTCCGCCAGAGCCCGCAACCAGCCCAGTGCGCGGATTGATGATCTGGTCTTCGGTCAGACCAGAATCGGCAATCGCCTGGCTCATGGCGATATGTGCATAGGCCGCCCCTGGACCCATGAAGCGCAATGTGCGCTTGTCCACATGCTGGGCCACGTCGATCTTGAGCGTTCCCGCGATCTGGCTGCGAAAACCATGTTCCGCCATCTGTTCGCTGGCCACTATCCCGGATTTACCTGCTTTGAGCGAGGTCAGAACCTCTTCGGCATTGTTCCCGATCGAGGACACAACCCCCAGACCGGTGACGACTACTCGACGCATGTGCGCACTCCTTGTTTCAGACCGTTCAGGCTCAGGCCTCGGACAGAACGACCTTCATGTCCTTGACATCATAAATCATCTCGCCATCGGCTTCGACAATGCCATCCGCCACACCCATTGTCAGGCGGCGCGTTTGAATCGCTTTTTTGAAATCGATTTTATACGTCAGCATCTTACGGTCCGGGCGCACCATGCCGGTCAGCTTTACTTCGCCGACGCCAACGGCCATGCCGCGCCCTTGCCATCCACGCCAGCCAAGGTTGAAACCGGTCAGTTGCCAAAGCCCGTCCAGCCCCAGACAGCCCGGCATGATCGGATTGCCCGGAAAGTGGCACTCAAAAAACCAAAGGTCGGGTGTGATGTCGAATTCGGCCAGCACATGGCCTTTGCCGTGCAGGCCGCCATCGGCAGAGATGTCGGTGATCCGGTCCATCATCAGCATCGGCGGGGCGGGCAATTGTGCGTTGCCGGGGCCAAATAACTCACCGCGAGCGCATTTCAGCAGATCATCTTTGTCAAAACTGCTAGGGAACTGGGCCATTCTGCCACCTTTCCTGCCGGGGGTCTGTCTTTACATCTGGCTTCGTCTAACACCCGTTTGCAAGGTCCTGCAAGAGCGGCGCGCCACATCATGTTGTGTTGGTTCTTATCTTGCGAATGAATTTCATTTGTAATTGCCGGTGATGCGCCCCTATATATAAAGGCAGCAATAATGGGTATCGGATTGATGACACCTCAGAGCCGCGAAATCGCAACAGGTTGGCTGGTGAATGCCGGCTTGCGACCGACGCGTCAGCGCGTGGCGCTGGCCGAGCTTCTGGTGGGCGACGGCCGCCATCGCCATGTCACCGCAGAAAGCCTTTTTGAATCGGCAAAGGCGAACGGGGATGCGGTGTCTCTGGCAACGGTCTACAACACTCTGCGCGCTTTTTGCGATGCGGGTGTGCTGCAAGAAATCACAGTGGACGGATCGAAAAGCTATTTCGACACGAACACGCATGATCATCCCCACTTTTTTTGGGAAGACGACGCAAGGCTAAGCGATGCGCCGTCGGATCAGCTGGTCATTCAGCGTCTACCCGAGGCGCCGGAAGGTGTCGAAATCGCGTCTGTCGATGTCGTCATTCGCTTGCGCAAGAAGTAACAGACCTTAAACGCCTGTCAGCCCGGCCACCAAAACACGTTCGGCCTTTTCTATGACCGTGTCAGGGGGCCCTGTGCCGTGCCGTGCCAGAACGACGGATTCTGCTGTGTCCGGATTGGCAATCGGTACGCTGACCAGATGCTTGTTGTCATAACTGAAGCTGCTGGGTGGGCTGGCATAGCTGATCCCGATTCCCTCACCATGAGCCGCAAGGCTGCGTTGAATCTCAAGGGATGCGGCCCGGTGCGCGACGGTAGGGCGCAGCCCGTGTTGGCGGAACAGGCCGAGAATGTGTTGAGCGGACAATCCTTCCGAAGACAGAATCAGCGGATAACCTTCCAGCGCTGCAAGGGTGACTTCTGTGGTTGCCGCCAACGGATGATCCGGGGACATCAAGGCCTTTGGTCTGCTGTCGAACAGCTTTGTACGGGCGAACCCCGCATCCATGGTCAGGTCGTATGTGATTGCGATGTCAATCTGGCCATCCATCAATCCATTCAGCAGCCCTTCGAAGGACCCGGCCACATACGTAAGGTTGATATCGGCGAATGTGTCGCGAAGAAGTTGCAGGGCCGGAGCCAACAGGAAGGGCGCCAGGTCCGTAAAGCAGCCCAATCTCAGTTTGGTTGTTTCCGGTACGGAGGTATCGGACGCCTCGATTCGGGCGGCATTTTTCAGCAGGACCTCGGCCTGGTCTATGAACATACGTCCCTGAGGTGTCAGTGCCATGGCCGCACCTCGGCGGCGAACGAACAGCGGATACCCCAAATGGGCTTCAACACGCGTCAGCGCAGTGGACAAGGCCGGTTGCGAAACATTGAGATGCTGGGCTGCCGCCGACAAACTGCCGTGACGCCCGACTGCACAGATATATTCATATTGGCGCAGCGAAATATATAACATGAGCTTAATAATAACTTCGAAAGATATGATTTGAACAGAATACATTGTTCCGGGCAAAAACAAAAAAACTTCAGGAGCTTCCGATGCCACACCCTCTTGTTTCTCAGCAGATGATCGACACTTATCAGGCCGACGGTGTCGTACTGGTCAAGGGGCTGTTTGCGGATCACGTGGATCAACTGCGCGATGGTGTGGCCGTGAATATGGCCGATCCCGGTCCCTATGCCTCGGAAAACAAGAAGGCGGGTGAAACAGGTCGTTTCTTTGATGATTACTGCAATTGGACTCGGATTCCGCAGTTCCGCGACGTGATCGAGACGTCTCCCGCAGCTGAGGTTGCCGCGGATCTGATGCAATCGAGACGCGTTCAGATGTTTCACGATCACGTGCTGGTCAAGGAACCCGGTACGTCGATGGCGACACCGTGGCATCAGGACGGCCCATATTATTTCGTCGAGGGTCAGCAGACGATCAGCTTCTGGTCTCCGCTTGATCCGGTCAGGCAGGCGACGCTGCGGTGTGTCGCCGGGTCGCACCGATGGGAGAAAGAAGTTCTGCCGACCCGATGGGTTTCCGAGGACGGCTTTTTCCCGGATGAAGGTCAGTACATCCCTGTGCCGGATCCGGATGCCGAAGGTATGAAGATCGTCGAATTCGAGATGGAGCCCGGCGATGCCGTCGCTTTCAACTATCGCACGCTGCACGGTGCGCGCGGAAACCAGTCGGACAGCCGTCGCCGCGCCTTTTCACTGCGGCTGGTGGGCGACGATGCCCGGTATGTAGAGCGCCCCGGCCGAACCTCGCCCCCGTTTCCCGGTCATGACATGACGCCGGGACAGCGCCTGCGCGAGGATTGGTTTCCGATTTTGTTGCAGCGCCAGGCCGGCTCAGAACCACTGACCTGATTCGATCAGCCCGAGATCCAGCAGCTGGCGGGACTGCCATTCAAACGGCACCGAGTTGCGCCAGCGAAAGCTTCGGATGTCAAAGGTTGACCCCGCATTGGATTTCAGAGCCTTCGCGGCACGGAAGGAACAAATGGCTGCCGTCAGGTTGTGATGCCAGGGGCAGGAATAGGTATTGTATTCCGGTTCGTTGAAGGTGTGATCGGGTTTCAGCACCAGGTTTTTTTGCGCTTTGAACAATGCGATGCGGTCGATCCTGCGACGTTCGTAGGGAACGTGGTCCTCGAACCGCCATCGCAACCCACCGGAAAGATCCACCTGACGGTCCAGCGGTTGGCCGCTTGGGTCGTGGCGGGTATGGGCATAATAGCCAACGCTGTCGAACATGGCCTGATCGGGGGCCACGCCATTGGGATGTGCGGTCAGATCCTCGGCGTATAGGTCAACGACATAGCTGAGCATCGCATTGCGACGCTCTTCACCATGAAAGACAAGCATCTCGCCCACGCTGCGCGTTTCGCAGTAGGGAAAGAACAGGTATTCGGCGTTGTAACAATAATACATCCAGATGCCGGGTGCGGCCTGAATGATCCTGTTTATGGTTTCGAACACAACCAGCCGGGGAACACATTTCAAATTGACCCGATGCACCTTGGCGGACAGGTCCTCTGTCAGGTGAAACTCGTCCGGGGCAAAGACGATCACGGATTTGAAGTCGAGCCTTAGATGATGGTGCAGCGTGCTGGCCAGCTCTACGTCGTCCTCGGCAAAAATCAATGCTACGGGGCCTTTGGACAGTGCGGCCTGTCCCGATTTCAGGAAATGGTCGAGGGAATCGTACGTCATCGGGTGCTTTTTGGTCCGGTCTTGCTGGAAAGTCCTGCCAAATTCGGGTAATTGCGCCCGCATTGCAAGCGGCGTTCGAAGCGTATAGATGACGCCGATCCAGCGAATGCAAAGGCCCGTCCCATGTCCGAACCGAAGAAGCTGTTTATCAAGACTTATGGCTGTCAGATGAACGTCTATGACAGTGAACGCATGTCCGAGGCGCTGGGCGGGCAGGGCTATGTCGAAACCAAAACGCCTGACGATGCCGACATGATTCTGCTGAACACTTGTCACATCCGCGAAAAAGCGGCTGAGAAAGTGTATTCAGAACTCGGTCGCTTCAAGGGTCTGAAGGCCGAAAAGCCTGACCTGAAAATCGGTGTGGCAGGCTGTGTTGCGCAGGCCGAAGGTGAAGAAATCATGCGCCGCCAGCCGCTGGTCGATCTGGTCGTCGGTCCGCAAAGCTATCACCGTTTGCCCGAGATGGAGGCCAAGACCCGTGCGGGCGAAAAGGCGTTGGACACCGATTTCCCCGAGGAAGACAAGTTCGAAAAACTGAAAAACCGTCCCAAGGCCAAACGCGGCCCGACGGCGTTTCTGACCGTTCAGGAAGGGTGCGACAAGTTCTGCGCCTTCTGCGTGGTGCCTTATACGCGTGGGGCCGAAGTCAGCCGCCCCGCGGATCGCATCATCCGCGAAGCCCATGATCTAGTTGAACGCGGCGTGCGCGAGATCACGCTGTTGGGCCAGAACGTGAACGCCTATCACGGGGCCGGCCCCGACGGAGACATGACCCTGGCAGGGCTGATCTGGGAACTGAACAAGGTTGACGGGCTGGAACGTATTCGTTTCACCACGTCGCACCCCAATGACATGGCCGACGACCTGATCGAGGCGCATGGCAGCTGTGAGAAATTGATGCCATATCTGCACCTGCCGGTTCAGTCGGGCTCGGACCGTATCCTCAAGCGAATGAATCGCAGCCACACGGCAGAAAGCTATCTGCGCCTAATCGAACGCATTCGTGCGGCGCGCCCGGATATCGTGATGTCAGGGGATTTCATCGTCGGCTTCCCCGAAGAAACCGAAGAGGATTTTCAGGCAACGATGGATTTGGTTGAAGAGGTCAAATACGGCTACGCCTATTCCTTCAAGTATTCCACACGCCCGGGAACACCGGCGGCCGAGCGGGCTCAGGTTGATCCGGCTGCGGCGGATGATCGATTGCAGCGCCTTCAGGCCCTTATCACAAGACACCAAAGGGAAATTCAGGACGGTATGGTCGGTCTTACAGTCCGCGTTTTGTTTGAAAAACCGGGCCGCCTGCCGGGCCAGATGGTCGGAAAATCCGAGTATCTGCATTCGGTGCACGTGAAGGGCACCGGGATTGCCGTTGGTGATCTGAAAGAGGTCCGGATCACCGACTCGGGCGCCAATTCTTTGGCGGGTGAGCTGCTCTGAGTCGGTAAGATTCCGCCGTTCAGACACCATAGTTGGTGTTTGTTTCGAAAATTTACCCTTGATTTATTGCTTGGAACTATGCTCGGAGAGGAGCCATGTTTTTTCAGGCGCCGTTTTTGCGTCAAAAAAACGATTATTCGCCGATCCCGAGATCGGAGTGATGGAGGTACGAGTGCCAATCTTGAACAGCTTCAGGACCCTGAGCCTAGTGAAAACCTTGCCTTTGGCCTCGGTTGTCACTTTTTTTGCCAGCGCGACGATTGCCGGAGACCTGAAGGGCACGACAACCGATCCTGTCGTTATCAGCCCCAAAAAGTTCAGCAGTGACGTCAGTGCATTTTACCTGGGGATTGCTGGCGGCTACGCCTCTGGCTGGGACGATCGATTTGGTCTGAGAACGCCCGCCGGACTGTTTGATATTGGCGACCTGAACGTATCCGGCGCATACGGTGGCTTTCGTGGTGGTTGGCGTGGTGTTCTGCCTTCAAGGTGGGGGCGTGATTTCGTCTATGGTTTTGAAGTGGGATATGATTTTGGATCCTTGGACGACAGCGTCAGGACCCAGATCGGCGGTTCGAACGTTGAGGGTGGGGCAGAGATATCTGACGTTTTGTCCCTCAAATATCGGAGCGGCCTGACAAGCCGAAACGGTCGAGTTCTGTACTTTTTCAGCGTCGGTTACCTGTGGGGCGATGTTGAAACAACCAACAGCATCACATCCGGAACTACAGTACAGAGCTTTTCGGCATCGGATCGGCGGGGCGGATATACCGCAAGCATCGGTGCCGAACACAAGCTGACAGACAATTGGTCGGTCACCGGCGAATACGAATACGTCCAGTTCAAATCCGAAGACGTTCAATTCGGTTCGGGCTTTTCCACGAAGTCCACACCGAAATACGGCGGCTTGAGATTCGGGCTGAACTATACGTTCTGATGCGCGTCTGACAGGCTTTTTCTTTTGTATGATCGGCGCTTTTGTCATCTGTGGGCTTATTTTTGAAACTGTGGCTTGCGCCCACCGAGATTTGTTGTCTACGCTCAGGGTGAACCGCCAAGACAGGAGAACGGATTGGCCATCGGTGCCCTGACCCCACCGCAAGACGAAATGCCCCAACGCGAGGCGTTTTTAGAGTTTCCCGACAACCGATTGTTGATTGACCTGTGCGGCGAATACGACCGCAATCTGACCGACATCGAAAGCAAGCTTTCCGTCCAGATCGTACGCCGCGGCAACCAGCTTGTCGTGATGGGCGATGAAGACGCCCAGAAGCAGGCTATTGAGGTGCTTCAATCGCTTTACACGCGATTGGAAGGCGGGCGCGAGGTCGAGGCCGCGGACGTGGACCGAGAGCTGCGGATGGGTGGTTCGGAACAGGGGACCGGCAGCCGCGACGGCGATCAGTTGGAAATGTTCAAGGGCGGTTCAGTCGAGATCAAAACCCGCAAGAAACTGGTGGAACCGCGCACGGACGCCCAGAAGGCTTATGTGCAGTCACTGTTTCAAAATGAGCTTGCATTTGGCATCGGGCCTGCTGGCACGGGGAAAACCTATCTGGCTGTCGCCGTGGGCGTGTCGATGTTCATTGGCGGGCACGTGGATCGAATCATCCTCAGCCGCCCGGCGGTCGAGGCGGGTGAAAAACTGGGCTATCTGCCTGGTGACATGAAGGACAAGGTCGACCCCTACATGCAGCCGCTGTACGACGCGCTGAATGATTTTCTGCCCGGCAAGCAGCTGGCCAAGCTGATCGAGGAAAAGCGAATCGAAATAGCGCCGCTGGCGTTCATGCGTGGACGCACGTTGGCCAATGCTTTTGTGGTGCTGGACGAGGCACAGAATGCCACGACCATGCAGATGAAGATGTTCCTGACTCGTCTGGGCGAAGGCAGCCGCATGGTAATCACCGGCGACAGGTCTCAGGTGGATTTGCCACGCGGCGTTCAGTCGGGTTTGCAGGATGCGGAAAGACTGTTGAAAACGATCCCCAACATCAGTTTCAACTATTTCACGTCCAAGGACGTGGTTCGCCACCCGCTTGTGGCCGCGATCATCGAGGCGTATGAGGCGGATGCGGGCCGCGAAACCAGTTGATTGCAAGGCTCATTCACAGGGCTGTTGTGCGATAAGATGAATCTGGAACTCACTGTCGAAGACGACCGGTGGCAAGGGCTTGAAGCTTTGTCGCGGCAAGCGATATCCGCCGTCCTGTCCCATGCGGAACTGGACCCTGAGCTTTGCGAGATCAGCGTTCTGGGATGCGATGATGCGCGCATTTCGGAGCTGAACGCCGAGTTTCGCGGCAAACCAGCCGCCACCAATGTTCTGAGCTGGCCGGTAGAAGATTTGGCCCCGGACGAAGCCGGGCAAGCGCCCCATCCGCCACAGCCGGATTTCACCGGTGAAATTCCTTTGGGCGATATTGCGATTTCCTTCGACACCTGCGCGCGTGAGGCGGATGAGGCGGGCAAGGACATCGATGATCACGTCATCCATTTGCTTGTTCACGGAACGTTGCATTTGCTGGGATATGATCACATTCGTGACCCCGATGCCGCTTTGATGGAAGGGATTGAGGTCGAGATACTTGGCAAATTGGGTATCGATGACCCATATAAGGTATAAGGTGGGTCATGTGACCCGATCAGTTGGAACAAGGTAATGGGCGAAACAGACGGCAGTTCTAGGGCGGCGCAAAGCGCGCAACCTCAGGACAGCGGCAATGATACAGAAGAGAAAAGCGGGTTTATTTCCCGCATTTTCGACGCGTTTTCGGGTCATGAGACTCAGCAAAACCCGGGGATGAATGGGCAGAGCGCAGCGGCCGCTCGGCCTCACGGGATGATGAACCTGCGCCGGATGCGCGTCGAAGACGTGGCCATTCCCACGGCCGAGATCATCGCGGTTCCTTCCACCATCACCAAGGATGAACTGGCCGACGTGTTCCGGGACAGTGGGTTGTCCAGAATCCCGGTTTATGAAGGAACGCTGGATACGCCGTTGGGCTTTGTTCACCTCAAGGATTTCGCACTGACCCATGGTTTCAACGGCGGTGCAGACAAGTTTGACCTGAAATCCATGTTGCGCACGCTTTTGTTCGTGCCGCCTTCAATGCCGATCGGTGTCCTGCTGACCAAGATGCAGACCGAACGTCGCCATATGGCGTTGGTGATTGATGAATATGGCGGCGTCGACGGGCTGCTGACGATCGAAGACTTGATCGAGCAGGTCGTGGGTGAGATCGCGGACGAACACGATGCAGACGAAGATCAGCTTTGGGTGCAGGAAAAGCCGGGTTGTTACGTTGTGCAGGCACGTGTGCCGCTTGAGGATTTCGAGGCCGAGATCGGCAGATCCCTGACCAGCCACGAGGATGTGGATGAAGAAGACATCGACACGCTGGGGGGGCTGGTGTTCATGCTGTCCGGGCGTGTTCCGGCACGGGGTGAGGTCGTGATTCATCCGGAAGGGCCGGAATTCGAAGTGATCGAAGCCGACCCGCGACGCATCAAACGGTTGCGCGTCATGCTGCCGGACGTCGCTGCATGACGCCTGTCCGGGGCTGGCCGTTATCGTTGAGATTGTTTGCCGCCGCCGCACTGGGCGCCTTCGGCGCTTTTGGTCAGGCACCGCATGGGTATTGGGGCGCTACGGTTGTTGCACTGGTTTTGATCGTTCCGGTGTTCCTCGCCAGTGAAACTCGTGCTCGCGCGGGGTGGATCGGCTGGTTCTTCGCCACCGGCTATTTTGCCCATGCGCTCAGCTGGATCATCGAGCCCTTCCAGGTGGATGCAGAGCGCCACGCCTGGATGGCACCGTTTGCGCTGGTGTTTATGGCCGGCGGGCTCGCCCTGTTCTGGGCGGTTGCGTTTCGACTGGCGCGGCATGTTGGCGCGACCGCCATGCAGCAAAGCGTTTTGCTGATCGCAACGCTGTCGCTGGCTGAACTGGCACGGGGATACGTGCTGACCGGGTTCCCCTGGGGCGGAGTGGCGCAAATCTGGGTGAATACGCCCGTGGCGCAAGTGCTGTCTCTGGTAGGGCCGTATGGCCTGAATGCGCTGACATTTGCCGTGGCGTTTCCGATAGGGGCGGCACTGATTCAGGAAAGACGCTTGCGGGCACTGCTCCGTCCACTGGGATTTACATCTGCGGCGGCGGCGCTGGCAGCTGGCTATGCGTCGATGCGGCCAATAGTGCAGGAAGGCCCGCACACAGTTCGTGTTGTTCAGCCCAACGCGCCGCAGCACCAAAAGTGGGACCCGGCATATGCGCCCTTGTTCTTTGCCCGTCAGATTGAATATTCCGCCGCTTTGCCCAGACCGGACCTGATCGTCTGGCCCGAGACCGCAGTTCCAGCCTGGCTGGGCAGCGCGCAACCGTATTTGACGGCCATTGCGGATGCCGCTCAGGGGACGCCCGTGGTTTTGGGGATCCAGCGCGGAGACGGCCCGAGGATTTTCAACTCGATGGTCTATCTGGATGAAGCCGGGCAGCAGGGCGGTCTGTATGACAAACACCATCTGGCCCCGTTTGGAGAATATTTGCCTTTTGGCGAGTTGATGGGCCGTTTTGGGATTTATGGGATGGCGGCCACAACGGGGCATGGATTCAGCGCAGGGCCGGGGCCCGAGCTCTTGGGCCTTGGCAAATTGGGAAAGGCGCTGCCTCTGATCTGTTACGAAGCCGTGTTCCCGCAGGATGTGAACGGGGCGGCGGGTCGGGCGGACTTTCTGTTGCAGATCACCAATGACGCGTGGTTCGGAACGCGTTCGGGACCGTTTCAGCATCTGGCACAGGCCCGGATGAGGGCAATTGAACAGGGTCTGCCGATGATCCGTTCGGCCAATACCGGCATATCGGCCATGATTGACCCATTGGGTCAGGTCACGGCCTCATTGGCGCTGGGCAAGGCGGGATATGTGGATGCGATCCTGCCGCAGCCACATCAGCCAACAGTTTATTCCCGCATCGGGGACAGCCCTGTTCTTGGACTGCTATTGTTTCTTACTGCATTGGCGTGGTTCAACATCCGTCGCCTGACCAAATAATTTAAGATTGACCCCATCTTTAAGCGAGCGTATGCGTCTGTGACCTGTCACAACGGCTTCCTGGCGTGGCGGAGAAACCCCTAATGGAGCGCATTTATGTCCCGACAGAACTATACATTTACTTCGGAATCCGTTTCCGAAGGGCATCCCGACAAGGTCTGTGACCGCATCTCGGATGCTGTCCTTGATGCATTTCTCAATGAAGAACCAGAAGCCCGTGTGGCCTGCGAAACTTTCGCCACGACCAACCGGGTTGTGATCGGTGGCGAAGTAGGTCTGTCTGATCAAGACAAGCTGCACGATTACATGGGTCGCATCGAACAGATCGCCCGCGACTGTGTCAAAGACATCGGTTACGAGCAGGACAAGTTTCACCACGAAACCGTCGAAGTAACCAACCTGCTGCACGAACAATCCGCCCATATCGCTCAGGGCGTTGACGCTGCGGACGACAAGGACGAGGGTGCCGGCGACCAGGGCATCATGTTCGGTTATGCCACGACTGAAACTCCGGCGCTGATGCCCGCACCGATCCAGTATTCGCACGCTATCCTGCGGCGACTGGCGGAAGTACGTAAGAATGGTACCGAACCTGCTTTGGGCCCTGATGCAAAGTCGCAGCTTTCAGTCGTTTATCGCGACGGCAAGCCGGTCGGCGTCAGCTCGATCGTTCTGTCTACGCAGCACCTGGATGAAGCGTTGTCTTCGGATGATATCCGCGCCATCGTCGAGCCTTATATCCGCGAAACCCTGCCTGACGGCTGGCTGTCGGCCGAAACCGAATGGCACGTCAACCCGACCGGCAAATTCGTTATCGGCGGACCGGATGGTGACGCGGGCCTGACCGGGCGCAAGATCATCGTGGATACCTATGGCGGAGCGGCCCCTCATGGCGGCGGCGCGTTCTCGGGCAAAGACCCGACCAAGGTTGACCGCTCGGCAGCATACGCAGCACGCTATCTGGCCAAAAACGTCGTGGCGGCGGGCATGGCCGAACGCTGCACGATTCAGCTGAGCTATGCGATTGGCGTGTCCAAGCCGCTGTCGATCTATGCCGACACGCACGGAACCGGCCAATTGGCGGATGCGGTTATCGAAAAAGCTGTGGGTGAGGTCATGGATCTGACACCGCGCGGCATTCGCCAGCATCTGCAACTGAACAAACCGATCTATCAGCGCACAGCTGCTTACGGCCACTTTGGTCGCCAGCCGAGCGATGATGGGGGTTTCAGCTGGGAGCGCACCGATCTGGTCGATGCGTTGAAAGCCGCAGTCTGATCTGAACAACACAAAGCGCGCCTTGGAGGGCGCGCTTTTTCCTTGTGCGTACCGCGCGCCCTTGCAACGTTCTCTGGCGCGCAGTATGGCGACCGCCATGAGCACCGAGACCCCACAACGCCCGCGCAGAAACTTCTATGGCCGCTTCAAGGGCAAGACCCTGAAGCCCAGCCAAAAGACCTATCTGAACGAAGATCTGGCGGCTTTGTCGCCCGGTGCGGTGGATTGGGATACAAACCCCGAACGCAGGCCGTTGGACCTGAACGCGTTGTTCGGCGGCAAGCCGGTCTGGCTGGAAGTCGGCTTTGGCGGCGGCGAACACCTGGTTCATCAGGCGCAAAGCAACCCCGACATCGGCATCATCGGGGCCGAGCCCTATATCAACGGTGTTGCCATGCTGCTGGGCAAAATTCGGCAGGCGGGGGTTGATAACCTTGCTGTGCATCCCGGCGATGCCCGAGACCTGTTCGACGTGCTGCCAGAGGCCAGCATATCGCGCGCCTTCCTTCTGTATCCTGACCCGTGGCCCAAAACCCGGCATCATCGTCGCCGTTTCGTGACGCCGGAACATCTTGAACCCTTGGCAAAGGTCTTGAAGCCTGGATCGATCTTCCGAGTCGCCACGGACATCCCCGACTATGTGCGGCAGACTCTCGAGGAAGTTCCCCGCGCCGGGTTCGAGTGGCTGGCCGAACGCCCCGCAGATTGGCGCGAGCCGTGGGACGACTGGATTTCCACACGCTACGAGCAGAAAGCCTTGCGTGAAGGTCGCACGCCCCATTACCTGACCTTCCGCCGCAAAGACTGATTGCCGCTGGACCAACCGGTGCCAATTCGCTAATCGGCTTGAGCACTGATAGCGCAAAAGGAGCCCCCATGTCCGGACACGGAACGCCCATCCCAATGACTTCGCATCCCTGCGGCCCGCTGACTGGCACGGCAGAGGTGCCGGGCGACAAGTCGATTTCGCACCGGTCGTTGATCCTTGGCGCGATGGCTGTGGGCGAGACCAGGATCTCGGGGTTGCTCGAAGGTGAGGACGTCTTGGACACCGCAAAGGCAATGCGGGCGTTCGGGGCAGAAGTCACAGATCATGGCGGCGGCGAATGGACCGTGCATGGCGTGGGCGTGGGCGGGTTTGCCGAACCGGATCAGGTGATTGACTGCGGCAATTCCGGCACCGGAGTCCGGCTGATCATGGGTGCCATGGCGACCTCGCCGATTACGGCAACCTTTACCGGCGATGCCAGCCTGAACAAACGCCCCATGGCGCGGGTAACGGATCCGCTTGCGTTGTTTGGTGCGCAGGCCGTGGGCCGCTCGGGGGGGCGTTTGCCCATGACGATCGTCGGTGCGTCGGACCCGACTCCGGTCCGGTACGAAGTTCCGGTGCCCTCGGCGCAGGTGAAATCAGCGGTTCTGCTGGCGGGGCTGAATGCCCCCGGTAAAACCGTGGTTATCGAGAAAGAGGCAACCCGCGATCATTCCGAGCGGATGTTGTCCGGTTTCGGTGCCGAAATTACGGTGGAAGACACTGATGAAGGCCGGGTCATCACTTTGACGGGTCGCCCGGAGTTGAAGCCGCAAGTCATCGCCGTTCCACGCGACCCGTCCAGCGCGGCCTTCCCGGTTTGCGCGGCGCTGATCACGCCCGGTTCGGACGTACTGGTGCCGGGTATCGGTCTGAACCCCACGCGCGCGGGCCTGTTCACGACGCTGCGCGAGATGGGCGCCGACCTGACCTATGAAAACGAGCGCGAAGAGGGCGGCGAGCCGGTTGCCGATCTGCGCGCGAAATACTCGCCAGACATGAAGGGTATTGACGTACCGCCTGAACGCGCGGCCTCGATGATCGACGAATACCCCGTTTTGTCCGTGGTTGCCGCAAACGCCACGGGCACCACGATGATGGGCGGAGTGAAGGAACTCCGGGTGAAGGAAAGCGACCGCATCGATGCCATGGCACGCGGTCTGCGCGCCAACGGCGTCACGGTCAACGAGGGTGACGACTGGTGGTCGGTCGAAGGGTTGGGTATCGGCAAGGTTCCGGGCGGCGGGACGTGCGAAAGCTTCCTGGATCACCGCATTGCCATGTCCTTCATGGTGATGGGCATGGGCGCGCAGAACCCGGTAAGCGTGGATGATGGTAGTCCGATCGCGACATCCTTCCCGATTTTTGAACCGTTGATGGCGTTGCTTGGTGCAAAGGTAGAGCGCAGGTGAGCTTCACTGTCGCCATTGACGGACCTGCGGCTGCGGGCAAGGGCACGATCTCCAAGGCCGTTGCGGCGCATTTCGGGTTCGCGCATCTGGACACCGGCTTGCTGTATCGCGCCGTTGGGCGGCGTACTCTTGAAGGGTTTGGCGCGCTTGAAGCAGCGCAGGCCCTGACCGCCGAAGAGCTTGAGCAGGGTGATCTGCGCACGGCTGAAATCGCGCAGGCCGCATCCAAAGTGGCGGTGATCCCCGAGGTTCGCGCCGCCTTGGTGGATTTTCAGCGCGCCTTTGCCCGAAGGTCGGGCGGGGCCGTCTTGGATGGGCGCGACATCGGGACGGTGATTTGTCCCAATGCCGAGGTGAAGCTGTTTGTAACAGCCAGCCCAGAGGTGCGAGCCGAACGCCGGTTTCTGGAGCTTAGTACAAAAGGTGCTGACGTGACGCGCGAACAGGTTCTGGCAGATGTCAAAGAGCGGGATGCCCGCGACGCAGAGCGCAGCGCTGCGCCGATGAAGCCAGCTGAGGATGCAGTGCAACTGGACACAACGGACCTCAGTATCGAGGCTGCATTGGCCAAAGCGCTTGAAATCATAAGCGCAAAACTGCCCGCGACGCGCTGACGTCGCAGGCAGGGGCGGAGTTTACAGCTCGCCTACGGCGATGCTCTTGATGTTTGCCCACTGTTCGTCCGCCGTTTTTGCGGTGGCGGGAACGTCCTTCAGGAAGGCCGCGCGGGTTTCGGCGTTCAGGAACAGGTACAGTTTTCCATCTGCCACCAGGTACTGATCCGGGTCTCCGTCGAACTTCTTGCCGACCGATACGCCGAATGAACAGAACCCACCATGCTGCGGCAGGTAGGCCTCGGGGTTCGCCTCGAACGCCTCGAGGTTGGCGGCGGTGGTAAAGTAATAGGATGCGCCGTCATAGGTCGCCGAGTGGGTGGCGAAGCCTTCGACCGGGTTGCCATCATTGACCAAAGCAACCAGATCGACCCCATGTGCGGCAAGCGGGGCACCTGCGGCCGAGATGCCGTTCGACACGTTGATTTCGTCCGCGGCAAAAGCCGGAGTGGACAGGGCGATGGCGGCTGCCAGGGCGGTGAAGACGATAGTTTTCATTACACGTTTCCTCTTGGTTCTGGGTTCGGGTCGATCGGATTGTCGACCGGTGAAACATAGTTAGGGGATGAAAGCTGGACGTGTAATCGCAGATAGGCCATCAGATATTGCAGATCGTACAAGTATCTGAATGGCCAGAAGGCGCGTTCACCAAGCTTTGTTTGGTCAGTGTGGATTTGCGTACCTATGCTGAAAGAATGCCCGCAGGAGTGCCATCATGATCCGATTAGCCCTCGTTCTTGTTTTCATTGCCCGAAGCCTTGCCGCGCAAGAGCCCGTGCAAAGCCCACCCGAAGCCGAGCCGCCCATGACGTATGAACGGCTGGGCAACATTCTTTTTGCGCTTGACCCCGAAGCAGAGCCGAGCGGCCCCGGGTTTCAAATGACGATTGCAGGGGTGCAGGTCTTGGTCATCACCGACACCAATGCGGATCGGATGCGGGCCATGGTCTCGATCCGCAGCGCCGAGGCGCTGTCGGAGGAAGACTTGATCCGAATGATGCAGGCCAATTTCGACAGCACGTTGGATGCCCGCTATGCGATTGCCAATGGCACCTTGTGGGCTGCGTTTATCCACCCGTTGTCCCTGTTGGAAAAAGACCAGCTGATCTCGGGGCTGGCCCAGACTGTGAACATCGCCAGGACATATGGCACCCTGTATTCCGGCGGCGCGGCAGAGTTCGGAGGTGGCGACAGCACCGATCTGCAACGTGAGTTGATTGAGGAACTGCTGAAGAAAGGCGAAGAGATCTGACCTGCACCGTGAATATGGGACTGGCGGGACGCCAGCTGGTTGGCCGACGTTGCGCGGACGGGCCTTCAGGCCGGTGCGTCATAGACCCTAGATGGATTCAGGAAAGCTGTTATAGTTTCTTCCCAGCGAAAAGGGAAAGCTGCGACACAACCCGCAAAAAAGCAGGGGCGCAGCAAAAAATTCCCAAGCCAACAGGGACAAAACTACATGAACAATCGTTTGAACAAAATCACCATCGTGGGTGGCGGTACGGCTGGATGGATGACCGCGCTGATCCTGGACATGGTGTTTTCCCGCACGTCAGCGCCCAAGGATCGACCGCAAATCTGCCTGATCGAAAGCCCGAACATCTCGACCGTGGGGGTGGGTGAAGCCACGGTTCCGCGGATGCCTGTCACGCTGCGTCAGGCGGGTATTTCAGAGCGGAGTTTCTTCCGCGAGACCAACGCGTCCTTCAAGCTGGGTGTGAAGTTCTGCAATTGGAACAATGACGCCAAGGGCAATCGCATCGACTACATGAACCCCTTTGCGCACGGCCAGATGCTTGAGGGGCTGGAGGCCGCCGAGTATTTCCTGCGCTTCGGCAATGGCGACAGGGATTTCACGCAGTCCATATCGCCGCATGATGATCTGGCCCGTTTGTGCAAGGGCGCGCGTCAGTTGGGGCAGCCGGAATTCGAACAACGGTTTGGTTATGCCTATCATCTGGATGCCGTAAAGTTTGCAGGCATGCTGACCAGGGTCTGCACGAAGCGCGGAGTGGAGCATATCCGGGATGAGGTGCAAACGGTTGAACTGGATGAACAGGGCAATGTCAGTCATCTCATGCTCGAGGCAAAAGGCCGCCATGACATTGAGATGGTCGTGGATTGCACCGGATTTCGTGGGCTGATCATCAACAAGGCACTTGGTGAGCCATTTTTGGATTACTCTGACTACCTGCCCAATGATCGGGCCATGGCGTTGCAGATCGAGCATCCGGATCCTGACAAGATCGAAAGCGCCACCAGATCCACTGCCTTGGGTGCAGGTTGGACGTGGCGCGTGCCGCTTTTTAACCGTGTGGGCACAGGATATGTCTATTCGTCGGCACACCGCACGGATGATCAGGCAGCGGACGAATACCTTGAGTGGCTGGGTGACAGCGGCAAAGGTTTGACACCGCGCGTGATCCCGATGCGCGTCGGTCGCGTGCGCAATGCCTGGGTCAAGAATTGCGTGGCCATAGGCCTGTCCGGCGGGTTCATTGAACCGCTGGAAAGCACGGCGATCCACATGATTGACCATGCGATACGCTGGTTCGCCGAGCATTTGCCCACTCGAGACATCGAGCCTTCGCTGAGGGACAGATACAATCGACAGATGGACAAGCTCTATAATGAGGTTCTGGAATTCATCTGTTTGCACTATCGGTTGGGCAACCGTACCGATGACCAATACTGGATCGATGCGCGCACCGAGATGAAGATACCGGATCGGTTGGCCGAAAATCTTGACTTGTGGCAGTATCGCCTGCCGATGGATCACGATATCGAGTTCGCCACTTTGTTTGACAGCCGCGTTTATCAGACCGTTCTGTTGGGAAAACAGGTTTATGATACGGGCTATGGTTCGGGCATCCGTGATCGTCTTCGACCGTTGAAGAAACCGATTTGGTTCCAGGGTATGAAGAACGCGAAAATGGATCTGGCGAAGATCGTTAAATCCATGCCGGATCACAAAACACTGTTGCGCGATATCCGGGGGGAACTTGATCAACCTGCCTTTGGAATGGCGGCGGCAATGAAGCCTACAGTGGCGATGCCGGGCACGGCGCCAGCCCCTGTTGTCATCGAGAACATGCCGAACTTTGCTGAAATCCAAAGCGGCAAAAAGGATCTGCAACTGTTCTGACTGCTTCCTGCCCGTCGCGCAGGGAATGTTTGCAGGAAAGGCGGGGTGCAAACTCCCCGTCTTTTTTACTTCCGTGTGCTTTGTTGATATGTAATGTAATTACATACATATTGCGAAAGGCGACCGTATTGCAACAACAGAAGAAACAAGGGCAAACAAGGGGTCGGAACTTGCGGAGTACCCTCAAACGTCGGAGACGACAGGCGGCGCCTATGCAGGTCTACGACTCTCTGCCGTCAGGGCTGCGCCTGTGGTTGGCCTCGGCAAGCTTGCCGTGGAGCCCCGTTTCTGCGAAAAAAATCTGGAACCGGGCCGGAGGTGCGCGCAACCCATCCGCAGCGTTGATGCGACTTGACGCAATTGAACAGGCCATGCTGCGGCGCGATGCCGGGGTTTGGACCTTCAAAACCGGCAACGCGCCTGGGCACAGAGCCGCCAAACCTTGAAAATATGGGCTTTGCCCTTGCACATACCGGGGAATCCGCCTATACGCGCGCTGTCGATACAAGGGCGGTCAACGTCCGGATGACGTTTCTGAGCAGGGCCGGGTTACCTCGGCCCTTTGTGTTTGTTTGCTCAGGGGCGCACCGGATCACGCCTGAAGACATCATGAAACAAGACCGGCGGAGACAACCGCTCGGCCAGCAAAAACGTATTGTAAAGGAAAACAACGCCACATGGCTAACGCATCCATGGAGGAATTCGAAGCCCTCCTGAATGAAAGCTTCGAAATGGACACACCCGAAGAGGGGTCTGTTGTCAAAGGCAAGGTTCTGGCGATCGAAGCCGGCCAAGCCATCATCGACGTAGGCTACAAAATGGAAGGCCGCGTTGATCTGAAAGAATTCGCAAATCCCGGCGAAGCCCCTGAAATCGCTGTTGGTGACGAGGTCGAAGTTTACCTGCGTGCCGCAGAAAACGCCCGTGGCGAAGCCGTCATCTCGCGCGAGATGGCCCGCCGTGAAGAGGCATGGGACCGTCTGGAAAAAGCATATGCCGACGACCAGCGCGTCGAAGGTGCTATCTTTGGCCGCGTCAAAGGTGGCTTCACCGTCGATCTGGGTGGCGCAGTTGCGTTCCTGCCCGGCTCGCAGGTTGACGTTCGCCCCGTGCGCGACGCCGGCCCGCTGATGGGTCTGAAGCAGCCGTTCCAGATTCTGAAAATGGACCGCCGCCGTGGCAACATCGTTGTGTCGCGCCGCGCCATCCTGGAAGAATCGCGTGCCGAACAGCGTGCCGAAGTCATCGGTAACCTGTCCGAAGGTCAGACCGTCGAGGGTGTTGTCAAGAACATCACCGAGTACGGTGCATTCGTTGACCTGGGTGGCGTTGACGGCCTGCTGCACGTCACCGACATGGCATGGCGCCGTGTGAACCACCCATCCGAGATCCTGACGATCGGCGAAACCATCAAGGTTCAGGTCATCAAGATCAACAAAGAGACCCACCGCATCAGCCTGGGCATGAAGCAGCTGCAGGAAGATCCGTGGGATCTGGTTGCTGCCAAGTACCCGCTGGGCTCGGTTCATCAGGGTCGCGTCACCAACATCACCGACTACGGCGCGTTCGTCGAGCTGGAAGCCGGTGTCGAAGGTCTGGTGCACGTGTCCGAGATGTCCTGGACCAAGAAAAACGTCCACCCCGGCAAGATCGTTTCGACCAGCCAGGAAGTCGACGTCATGGTTCTGGAAATCGACGGCGCCAAGCGTCGCGTGTCTCTGGGCCTGAAGCAGACTCAGCGCAACCCGTGGGAAGTGTTTGCAGAAACCCACCCCGAGGGCACCGAGGTCGAAGGCGAAGTCAAGAACATCACCGAATTCGGTCTGTTCATCGGCCTCGAAGGCGACATCGACGGCATGGTTCACCTGTCCGACCTGTCCTGGGACGAGCGTGGCGAGGATGCGATCCAGAACTACCGCAAGGGCGATGTCGTTCAGGCGGTTGTCTCGGAAGTTGACGTCGAAAAAGAGCGTATCTCGCTGTCGATCAAAGCCCTGGGCGGTGACAAGTTCGCCGAAGCCGTGGGCGGCGTAAAGCGTGGTTCGGTCATCACCGTCGAAGTCACCGCGATCGAAGATGGCGGCATCGAGGTCGAATACGAAGGCATGAAGTCGTTCATCCGTCGTTCGGATCTGTCGCGTGACCGTGCCGAACAGCGCCCCGAGCGTTTCTCGGTCGGCGACAAGGTCGACGTCCGCGTCACCAACGTCGACAGCAAGACCCGTCGTCTGGGCCTGTCGATCAAGGCGCGCGAGATCGCCGAAGAGAAAGAGGCCGTGGAACAGTACGGTTCTTCCGATTCGGGCGCATCGCTGGGCGATATCCTGGGTGCGGCGTTGAAATCCGGCGACTGAGCCGAGGCAGTATCCCAAGCATGAATTTCGGCCCCGCACGACAGTGCGGGGCCGTTTTTGTTGCGAATCAATATGTTCCGAACCGCAGGGTTAATAAGGGGATTGATCGCGCATTAAGTGTGGAAATTGGCCTGACGGATAAAATTTCGCGCGAGAATGTGGCAAAATAAAGCCTCAAAACTCAGAGTATCCGTTCCCCCCTTCCGGGTTTTTTCCTATACTGTCAAAACAGTAGACCTGTCACACCGGCTGCCTGGGAGGGTATCACGCATGATCCGTTCAGAATTGATTCAGAAAATCGCTGACGAAAACCCGCATCTCTATCAGCGTGATGTCGAGCGGATCGTGAACACTGTATTCGAAGAAGTCACAGACGCCATGGCGCGCGGTGACCGTGTCGAACTGCGGGGCTTTGGAGCCTTTTCCGTGAAGAAACGCGACGCACGTGTTGGGCGCAACCCGCGCACGGGCGAGACAGTGCAGGTCGAAGAAAAATGTGTACCGTTTTTCAAAACTGGCAAGTTGCTCAGGGATCGATTGAACGGTAAAGCCTGACACCATGATGCGTTACCTTCGATATGCTTTTCTGGCGGCTCTCGGGATCATCCTGATTTCCGTGTCTCTTGCCAATGTTCAGTCCGTTGAACTGAAACTGATGCCGGATGCTCTGGCCGAGCTTCTGGGTTTTAACCTCAGCGCGTCACTGCCGCTGTTTCTGGTGGTTTTAGGGGGTGTTGCAGCAGGATTGGTTATTGGTTTCCTGTGGGAATGGCTGCGGGAACACAAGCACCGCCGCGACGCGACAGTGAAGAAAACCGAAGTGCGCAAGCTTGAGCGCGAAGTCAAGAAACTCAAGAAAAAGCAAAACGAAGGCAAGGACGACGTACTCGCCATTCTGGATGAGGCGAGCTGAGCCTGACCGCTATGCCTGATGTTCGGTTCAAAATCTGCGGTCTGACCGCACCGGATCACGTGCGCGCTGCGGCAGACGCCGGGGCAGGCTATGTTGGGTTCGTTTTCTTTCCGAAATCGCCACGCAATCTGGATGTTTCGCGGGCCGTAGAACTGGCGCATCTGGTCCCAGTTGGCGTTGCCAAGGTGGCTTTGGTGGTGAATGCCACTGACGAAGAATTGGACGGCATCGTTTCGACTGTACCGCTTGATATGCTTCAACTGCATGGCAAGGAATTGCCCGAACGGGTTTCCGAAATTCGCGAGCGATTTGGTTTGCCGGTGATGAAAGCCATAGGAGTGGCCGAGGCCGAGGATCTGGCGGCCATCGATCTTTACTCGGAGGTGGCCGATCAACTGCTGATCGATGCGAAACCGCCCAGAGAGGCTGAATTGCCGGGCGGCAACGGGTTGGCCTTTGACTGGCGGCTGTTGGCCGGACGGAAATACTGGCGGCGACCCTGGATGCTGGCCGGTGGCCTGACACCCCAGAACGTTGCCGAAGCAGTCCGGATGACGGGTGCCCGGCAGGTGGATGTGTCATCCGGTGTCGAAAGCGCGCCGGGCGTGAAAGATGCGGCCCTGATCCGCGACTTTGCATCGGCTCTCAGGTGATCTGAAAAAGATCTTGCTGCGTATCCCTCGAAACAGAGGGGTTGAGCATGCTCGCAGCAATCGGGGGCGTTTCCTTGAAACATTGGTACCATGCGCCGGAGTTTTTCTGGCGCGCGGGACAGGCCTGTCGGCAGGCGCAAGGCGACCCATTGTGCCTGCACGCTGACTTGTTCAGGCAGGATGGCATCTATTTTTCATTCAGTGTCTGGCAAGACATTGAAGCAATGCTGACATTTTCCCAATCCGGCCCCCACAGGCGTGCCGTGTTGGCGGCCGATCGTTTGGCGGATGTGAACAGGTTTCATCATTTTCCGTGCATTGGTGTGCCCTCGCCGGAACAGGCGATTCAGGTCTGGCGTCAAAACACGCAGGTTGTGGAATGATGCGTTTTGCCCATGGCAAATCCCGCTGCCACCACCTATGAACAACAGATACGACGAGGGAGACACCCATGGCCAACGATCTTTTCAATTCCTTCATGTCCGGCCCTGACGAACAGGGACGTTTCGGCATCTTCGGCGGGCGTTTTGTCAGTGAAACTCTGATGCCGCTGATCCTGTCGCTGGAAGAGGAATACAACAAGGCCAAAGATGATCCGACGTTCTGGGCCGAAATGGATGACCTGTGGGCAAACTATGTGGGTCGTCCTTCGCCGCTGTATTTTGCGGAACGCCTGACCGAGCATCTGGGGGGTGCCAAGATCTATCTGAAGCGTGACGAGCTGAACCACACCGGCGCGCACAAGATCAACAACGTGCTGGGTCAGATCATTCTGGCGCGGCGTATGGGCAAGACCCGGATCATTGCTGAAACCGGGGCAGGGCAGCACGGCGTGGCCACCGCCACCGTATGTGCCAAGTTTGGCTTGAAATGCATTGTCTATATGGGGGCGCACGACGTGCAGCGGCAAGCTCCGAACGTATTCCGCATGCGTCTTCTTGGGGCCGAGGTGATCCCTGTGACCTCGGGTCGTGGGACGCTCAAGGATGCGATGAATGACGCGCTGCGTGACTGGGTGACCAATGTGCGCGACACGTTCTACTGCATCGGCACCGTGGCTGGGCCGCACCCCTATCCGGCAATGGTCCGCGATTTCCAGTCGATCATCGGCAAGGAAGCAAAAGAGCAGATGATGAAGGCTGAAGGCTGTTTGCCGGATACGATCATCGCGGCAATCGGCGGCGGTTCGAACGCGATGGGTCTGTTCTATCCCTTCCTCGACGACAAGGACGTCAACATCATAGGCGTCGAGGCGGGCGGAAAAGGTGTGAACGAGAAAATGGAGCATTGCGCCTCGCTGACCGGCGGTCGGCCGGGCGTGCTGCACGGCAACCGGACCTATCTGTTGCAGGATGACGATGGCCAGATTCTTGAAGGCTATTCGATCTCGGCCGGGCTGGACTATCCGGGCATCGGGCCGGAGCATTCTTGGCTGCACGAAATTGGACGCGCGAATTACGTCTCGATCACTGACAAGGAAGCGCTCGAGGCGTTCCAACTGTGCTGCGCCACCGAGGGGATCATCCCGGCGCTGGAACCCAGCCACGCATTGGCCCATGTGATGAAGATCGCACCGGAATTGCCCAAGGATCACCTGATTTGCATGAACATGTGCGGCCGTGGAGACAAGGACGTTCAGACCGTGGCCAAATATCTGAACTTCGATATGTCAGACACCGAAGGCCGTACGGCGGACTGAGTGTGAACCGGGGCGGCATGTCCCGGTTGCTCTGTCTTGGGGTCGATGGCTCAAGCAGTCCTGAAAGCGATAATTCCAAGGCAGGACAGGCGGGATAGTCAAACATGTGACATATCCGCCGAAATCAGGCGCCCTGCAAAAGGGCCGCCGCCAATGCGCATGTGAGGACAACACAGAAGCCCGAGGAATCGCCGGCTGCTGTGAAACCTGGATCATTGTGCCTGCATTTGTTTCCCGACAACTGCCAGTTGCGATCTCTGCCTGGGATTGTTGCGAATATCCCGTCAAAGCCGAGAATTTGTAACCGGCACATTTTGAGCACGTGACTTGCAAAGTCACGGCTTGTTGTGACGTCTTGCCGAGAAGGCTCCCTGAAAACAACGTGCTTCGAAGTGCTTTCCGGCATTTTTCGCCTTTGCCTTGCGGTTTGTGCATGGCCATGTGGCCCGCACGCCAAAGTTGAGTTGCTTCCAATTCTATACAGTGTCTCCAAATTGAATTAACTATTGGATAACTGGCGTAGTTGCCGCCGGTTCAGGGGACGTCTCTGCAATGGATGGGACAATGGATGACGTGGTTCGGGGCAAAGTATCTTTGCCCGGGCGCCCTGGTGTTTAGCGCCCTTGCGGTGTTGTAGGAGGTAAAATGGTCAGGTCCGTTATTTCGAGGCTGTTGTGCCTCTGTTTTCTGATTTCAGCACTCATGATCGGAAGCGCGAAAGAGGGTTCGGCTCTTGGGGGCGGCTTCATCATAACCTCGGTTCCGACGCCGAACGGGGGAAGCATCTTTTTCAACAATATCCCATTTACCGGAACGGCCTTTGTTTCGCTGGGAGGGTCGGGGCAGGTTCCCGGCGGCAGTTTCTATTTCAACAACGGCATTCTGAACCAGAGTGCGATCACGCCTGCCGGCCTTGCTTCCCTTGGCTATATCGGCGCAACCATTCTCAGTCAGGATGGCGCGGATTCCACATATGCGGCAGACGGGTACATGGGGATTACGTTCACTGCGCGCGAAACCGTTGGAGGGCCGCTTTATCGCTATGAGATCGCGTTGTCCGGTGTAACGAACACTCAAATCGTCAACACGCGCGTTCTGGTGGATACGACACAGCCAACTGCAACGATCGGGGCCTTGACGCCGACCGGCAGCGGAACGTTTCAAGCAAGCATTACCCTGAGCGAACCAAGCACCGATTTCACCGTGGGCGACCTGTCTGTCACCAATGCAACGGCCACTCTGACCGGGTCCGGCACCAGCTATGTCGCCACTTTGACGCCCCAGAACAACGGCACCATCGAGCTTTTCATTCCGGCAGGGGTGTTCTCGGACGCGGCTGGGAATCTGAACCTTGAGTCAAACAGGGTCAGCACGCTTCAGGCCGTGACAAATGCTCAACGTCAGATTCAGGCGTTCCAGAACGCCCGGGCCAACAGCCTTGTGACGAACCAGCCGAAACTGACCCAGTTTCTGCAACGTTCGGGGTCGGGTGTTCTGGACGCTTCGGTCACGCAGGGCTCGGGGTATCTGAATTTCGCCAGTGATCCGGCGCGCCCCGTCTGGTTCAGTGTGACCGGCAACTGGAGTTCGCAGGATGATTTTGACAACTCCTATGCACTGGCAGTTGTCGGGGCTCATCGCCAGATCAATTCGAACCTGTTGATCGGTGCCATGCTTCAATTCGACTATGCCGAAACGGAAAACGGCCCGGCCAGCGTGGACGGTACGGGCTGGCTGGTTGGTCCTTATGTGGTGGCAAAATTGCCCAATCATTCGGTGTTTCTTGAAGGGCGCGTTCTTTATGGTCAGGCCGACAACAACATCTCTCCGTTTGGCACCTACGAGGACAGTTTCGACAGTGACCGTTGGCTGGTCCAGTCGCGCGTAACCGGTGAGATAAAGCGTGGCGCCCTGACATTGATGCCATTGCTGGACGTAAGCTATGCCAGTGACGATCAGAAAGCTTATACCGACAGCCTGGGTAATCTGATTCCACAGCAGGATTTCAGTTTGACGACGGCACGGTTGGGTGTGGATTTCAGCCACCCGTTGCAAGTGTCACGAGGAGAGATGATGCTGACGGGCGGGCTTTCTGGGATTTGGAGCACGACTTCGGGTACCGGCACCGCCCCGGGCGTGACACCGATTGGCGACACCGCTCGTGCCCGTGCGGATCTGGGCCTCGACTATCGGTTGGAAAACAACAGCTTGCTTGCAGCAAACGTGTTCTACGATGGCATTGGTGAAAGCGGTTTCGAAAACTACAGCATCAGCCTGATCTGGCAAATGGCATTCTGACATTGGGGCGAAACTGGATCGTGGATCAGGTCTCGCCCCAGGCGCAATGGCTGTCTAGGCATTCGCCTTGTTCTGAAGCAAGATGTCAAGCGGCACAATCTCGAGCGCGCGTTGATGGGTCGCCTCCAGGTGAACCTTTGGGGCGCATCCTTCGTCATGGGCCTGTAGGAACCGGCCGGCACACAGACACCAGCTGTCACCGGGCTTGAGGCCCGGGAAATCGAACTCGGGCCGAGCCGTGCTCAGATCATTGCCGACGTATTTCGAGAATGCCAGAAACTCGGCCGTCATCACGGCACATACGGTATGGCTGCCCTGATCCTCGGGGCAGGTATTGCACGCACCATCCCGAAAGAACCCGGTCAGAGGATCGCGTGAGCAGGGCGCCAGAACGCCGCCGAGTACATTGATACTTTCTTGCTTCTGCATGAACACACCTTACAGGCTTTCTGCGATCTTGCGGAACATTTCGATATTCTGGTCGTTTACGCCAGTGTCGCGGAATTTCCGATCAGCGCCGGTAGACACAATCAGAACGCCGCGAGGTTGGTTGAAATAGATGTATTGCCCATACACGCCCCGGGCCAGAAACTCTCCCTCATGGGCGCCGCGCGGGATCCACCACTGGTACCCATATCCAATCTTCCCCCGAGCGGTCGGGGCGCTGGGTTGAGTTGCCTCGAATATCCAGTCGGCGGGCACCACTTGCCGGCCGTTCAATTCCCCATCTTGCAGGATCATTTGCCCGAACCGTGCAAAGTCACGTGTCGTGAAATTCAATCCGCCCAGAACAAATGCGACACCGGCGCCGTCAGTGACATAATACCCGTCCCGCTCAAGGCCCAGCGGCTGAAGGATTTTTTCCGTCAAAAGATCCGCGACACTGCGACCGGTCGCCCCGCGTATCACCATGCCCAATACATGCGTGTCTATGGAAACGTATTGCCAGGTTTCACCAGGGGGCGCGAAACTGTCCTGCAATGAGGCTGCGAAATCGTCCAGTTCACCGCCTAGGGCAATCACACGGCCCATCCTGTTGATGTCAGATTTCGGGTCCAGATAATCTTCGTCAAACGTGACGCCGCTGGCCATGTTCAGAACGTTCCGAATTGTCGCCCTGTCATATGCGCTGCCTGCAAGTTTGGGGGCGTATTTGACGACGGGATCATCCAATGAATCGATTGCGCCCTCTTGCAGGAGAATGCCGAAAAGCGCCGACAGATAACTTTTTGCCACTGACCACGAAATCCGACGATCATCGGAACCGGTGCCCAGATAGTATTCCTCGAACCGGATCTTGCCGTTCTGCATGATAAGCAAAGAAGTGACCGAGCGTTCATTGATCCAAGTGTCGGTGCCTTCCGGAAGATCGAAACCTTCGCCGTAGGGCAGCTCCCACGTCGGGGCGTTTCCACGCGGCAGATCCACGGTCAGAAAGGCTTCATCCATATGCGAAAAGTTGTGAACGATCTTGTCCTCGGCAAACAGAGAGTTCACCGCCATCAGGCGCTGCAACTCTTCGCGTTTCCAAAGCCCAACAGCAGCGGCGGCCAAAGCCAGCGCCAGCACAATGCGCAGAACCCACTTCAGTATGGACCGCATCGCATAGCCTCCCTTGTTTGCGTGTATTGGAACGCGGACATCCCTCTTTCGCAACGCCGACGTAACGGAAAGAGGGCGGGGCGTTATTTGAACTTGTCCAACAGTTTCTGCATGGCCGACCGTTCGTCAGCCGGTGGCTTCGGAGGTGCCTTACATGCGGTTTCAGCTTTCGGAGCGGCCGTCTTGGACGACCGGGGCGGAGCAGTGCGCAGGGCCACCGCGTTCATGAATTTTCCACCATCATCCCGGGCCAGATGGGGCGCGCCATCCGAAACACCCCGAAGAACGTCGTCCAGCCAGTCACTCTCGGATTTCGCAAAGTCGCTCAGGACATAAGCCGAAACCATTTCCTTGCGGCCGGGATGTCCGATCCCAAGCCGGACACGGTCATAGGCTGCGCCTATATGGTCGTGGATCGAACGCAGACCATTATGCCCAGCGTGTCCGCCGCCCACCTTTACCCGCACTTTGCCCGGGGCGAGGTCCAACTCGTCATGGAACACGACAACATCTGTGGACTCGAGCTTGTAGAAACGCATCGCTTCACCCACGGATTGACCGGACCGGTTCATGAAGGTCTGCGGTTTCAGCAAAAGGGTTTTTTCAGACCCTAACCGCCCTTCCGAGATTTCGCCCTGAAACTTGGATTTCCATGGGCCAAACCCATGGTCTTCCGCAATCCGGTCCACGGCCATAAACCCGATGTTGTGCCGGTTCCGGGCGTATTTCTGCCCCGGGTTTCCCAATCCGACAAAGAGTTTCATTACCAAGCTCCGCCTTTGTAGCCTCGAGGCTATGTGATGCCCGGAATTGCCATGGAAATCCAGCCAGCGCCGCGCGTCTTGGCCATAAAAAAACGGGGCTCGTCAGAACCCCGTTTCAAAATCCAGACGTTTGATCCGGATTTATTCTTCTTCTTTGCCGACGACTTCGACTTCGTCGACTGCAACTTCTGCTTCTTCACCTTCTTCGTCGTCGCTTGTCGACAGACCGGTCGGTGCCGAGACGTTTGCGATCACGAAGTCGCGGTCGATGGTCGGCTTGGTGCCTTTGGGCAGTTCAACCGACGAAATGGTGACAACGTCGTTGATGTTCATTCCGGCCACATCAACGGTGATCTTCTCAGGAATGTCACCTGCGGTGCACAACAGCTCGACTTCCGGGCGGACAACGGTCAGCACGCCGCCCTTCTTGATGCCGGGGGCTTCATCTTCGTTGATGAATTCAACCGGAATGTACAGCGCGATCTTGGTGGTCCGGCGCAGGCGCATCAGGTCCAAGTGTGTCGGCAGGTCTTTGACGACATCGCGCTGAACGTCGCGGCAGATGACGCGAACGTCTTCATGGCCTTCGACCTTCAGGTTCCACAGGGTCGACTTGAAGCGACCGGCCTTCAGGCGCTTGAACAGTTCGTTGAACGGAATCTGAATCGGCAGCGGATCTTTGTCGCCGCCAAACACTACGCCCGGAACCATGCCTTCGCGGCGAGTTTTGCGAGCGGCGCCCTTGCCTGTCCCCGTCCGTTCCAGAGCTACGAGATCAGGAATCTCTCCAGCCATGATAATTCTCCAATGTTAGGGCGGGTATCCTCCAAGGCTGTATACCCGCGTGAAGCCGCGTCCTTATCTCGATTCATCCGGTTTGGAAAGGGGTAATTCACAGCTTGCCGTTTTGTGGGGCTCAGCCGCGCGCTCCGAAGTGTTCTTCGCCAGATCAGTGAAGGGTCCGCTGCTTCATCTGGCCACAAATATCCCGGGGGAGACGCCCGGAACGGGCGGCGGGGGCAGAGCCCCAAATCTCCCGCGGGCTCAGCCTTGCCAGCGACCACCAAAATCTTCTGGTACCAGAAGATTTTGCGCCCCCAGTGCGCTAACGGTTTTTTCACCGCACAGCGCCATTGTTGTATCAAGTTCCTTCTGAATCACTTCCAACGCGGTGGTGACGCCTTTCTGACCCATGGCGCCCAGCCCATAAACGAATGCGCGTCCGATATACGTCCCCCTGGCCCCCAGCGCCAATGCCTTGAGCACGTCCTGACCCGAGCGGATACCACTGTCCAGGTGCACTTCGACATCATTGCCGACAGCGTCCATGATTTCGGGCAATACCCGGATCGAGCTGAGCGCACCATCCAGCTGACGCCCGCCATGGTTCGACACGACAATGGCATCCGCTCCCAGCTTGGCAGCCATTTTGGCATCTTCCGCGTCGAGTATCCCTTTCAGGATCACCTTTCCGCCCCACTGTTCCATCAGTTTTTCGACTTTGCTCCAGTCGAGGGTGGGGTCGAACTGTTCAGCGGTCCAGGCCCCCAGTGAAGACGCGTCCGAGATACCTTGCACATGTCCCACTATATTGCCGAACTCGCGCCGCTTGGCCCGCAGCATTTCAATGCCCCAGGCCCATTTGGTCATCAGGTTCGCGATGGTCTTTGCGGTCAGCTTGGGTGGTGCGGACAGGCCGTTTTTCAGGTCTTTGTGCCGTTGGCCCAGAATTTGCAGATCCAATGTAATCACCAGCGCCGAACACCTGGTGTCCTTGGCCCGCTGGATCAGGCGGCTGACATAGTCAGCGTCCTTCATCGTGTAGAGCTGAAACCAGAACGGCTTGTCGGTGTGCTCGGCCACGTCTTCGATCGAGTTGATCGACATTGTGGAAAGGGTAAAGGGCACACCAAAGTCCTCGGCGGCTTTGGCGGCCTTCATCTCTCCGTCCGCATGCTGCATCCCCGTCAACCCGACCGGGGCCAGCGCGACCGGCATCGACACCTTCTGGCCGATCATTTCCGAGGCCGTCGAACGCCCGGACATATCAACGGCAACCCGCTGACGCAGGCGGATCTTTTCAAAATCGGAACTGTTTTCGCGGAATGTTTGTTCCGTCCAACTGCCGCTTTCAGCGTAGTCGTAGAACATCCGCGGCACGCGACGCTCGTAAATGCGCCTGAGGTCTTCAATATTGGTTATCACAGGCATGACTCAGACCTCCGAACTTACTGGTTCGTTTTCCTTACCAATGCATGTCAAAGCCTGCAATGATCTGGCCCGGCGGCGGGCAGTCAAAAAAGCCTGCCCCAGAACAGTCTGCGGCAGGCTTTCGAGTGTGTTGTGTTATCTGCCGGATCAGGCGCTATGAGCGCCATCCGACAGGGACTTTACAAAATCCAGAACTTCCTCGACCGGTTCGCCTGCACCGATCTGGCTGACGATCGCCGATCCGACTACGGCACCATCTGCCACGGACGCGATATTGCGGGATTTCTCGGGCGTATTGATGCCAAAGCCCACGATCACCGGCAGCTCGGTAGCGGCCTTGATGCGGGCAACCTCGGGGGCCACATCCGTTGCCTGCGCCTCGGCCGCGCCGGTGATGCCAGTGATTGAGACGTAGTACACGAAGCCCGAGGTGTTTTGCAGAACGCGCGGCAAGCGCTGGTCATCCGTGGTAGGTGTTGCAAGACGAATGAAGTTCAGCCCGGCCGCCTGCGCAGGCAGGCAAAGCTCTTCGTCTTCCTCGGGCGGCAGATCGACAACGATCAGCCCGTCAATACCGGCATCTTTGGCATCGGCCAGAAAGGCCTCGACACCCCGGCTGTAAATCGGGTTGTAGTACCCCATCAGGACAATTGGTGTCGTGTCATCTGTTTCCCTGAACGCGCGCGCCAGATCCAATGTGCGCTGCAACGTCATCCCGCCGTCCAGCGCGCGTTGGCCCGCCGCCTGAATTGTGGGGCCATCCGCCATCGGATCAGTGAAGGGCAAACCAAGTTCGATGATGTCCACACCCGCGCCGGGCAGGCCTTTGACCACGTCGAGCGAGGTGTCATAGTCTGGGTCCCCTGCCATCACATAGGCAACAAAAGCCTTCTTTCCTTCGGCTTTCAGGGCGGCAAACTTGGCGTCGATACGGGTCATCGGATGTCCTTGCAATCGGGTTTGGACCCGTGTGCAGAAACTTTGACCGAAAATCAATCCCGCCAAAGCAGGAATAGCTCAGAAGCCCAGATGGTACCGCAGCAGAACCGCGTTTACACCAGGGTTCTCATCATTGGTGCTGGCGTTCGATTTGTGCGTGATCGCAACTGACATTCTGTTGCCGTTGTTCAGGTTATATCCAAGACCCAAAAGGCTGCGGATCTGAAAGTCTCCGCCCAGGTCGTTCTGGTCGTTGCTGGCATTGAAGTACCCTGGCATGACACTGCCTTCGACGAACCAGCGCTCACCCAGAGAATACAGCCCGACCAGCCCCACACCGATATGCGTATCCCCGTCTTCGTCCACAGAAAACGCAGCACCCCAGCCAGCACTGAACCGAGTTGCCTGGTGAAAAGGAGTGTGATGGTACTCGAGAGCGATCAGTGCCTGATCTTCGGACGTCGCCTCGGAAAAATCTGAATACCCGGCACCAAAAACAACCGTCTGAGCTTGGGCTGTAGCAAATGTAGCGACCGTCAGTACGGCTGCAAGAAGTAGTTTTTCCATTATATTCTGCCATTTAATTTGGTCGCGCTATGTTAATTGTTCATCCTACCCTTCGTTTTTCAGGACCGACAAGAACACGATTTGAGAACAATTTCGTGATGTGGCCGAAGGGACTCAAACAAAGTAGCCCCGGCAATCACTTGCGCATTGATGCGGACCTGCATAGAAGCTGCGTTCGTATTCTATGCAGGAGGCCGTTATGGGCTTTAAGATGGGAATCGTGGGTCTGCCAAACGTGGGCAAGTCGACCCTGTTCAATGCGTTGACCAAAACCGCTGCCGCGCAAGCCGCGAACTTCCCGTTCTGCACGATTGAGCCCAATGTCGGCGATGTGGCCGTGCCGGATGAGCGGCTCGACAAGTTGGCGGCAATCGCGTCGTCGAAACAGATCATCCCGACGCGCATGACATTCGTGGATATCGCCGGTCTGGTGAAGGGGGCCTCGAAAGGCGAGGGGCTGGGGAACCAGTTTCTGGCAAATATTCGCGAGGTCGATGCCATCGCCCATGTCCTGCGCTGTTTCGAAGATGGCGACGTGACCCATGTTGAAGGCCGCATCGATCCTGTGGCCGACGCCGAGACCATCGAGACCGAGCTGATGCTGGCCGATCTGGAAAGCATCGAAAAGCGCCGTGCCAACCTGGTGCGCAAGCTGAAAGGCAATGACAAAGAGGCCCAACAGCAGGACCGCCTGCTTGCCGAAGCGCAAAAGATGCTGGAAAGCGGCAAACCTGCACGACTGGTCGAGGTTTCGGACGAGGACGCCAAGGCCTGGAAGATGTTGCAGCTGCTGACCACCAAGCCGGTTCTTTATGTTTGCAACGTGTCCGAGGAAGAAGCCGCTGAAGGCAACGAATACTCGGCGAAAGTTGCCGAGATGGCTGCCGCCCAAGGCAACTCTCACGTCATCATCAGCGCCAAGATCGAAGAAGAGATCAGCCTGCTTGAAGCGGACGAGGCACAGATGTTCCTTGAGGAAATGGGTCTGGAAGAGCCCGGCCTCGACCGTCTGATCCGTGCCGGGTACGACCTGCTGAAACTGGAAACCTATTTTACGGTCGGCCCGAAAGAGGCCCGCGCCTGGACCATCCGCACCGGCACCGCTGCACCGCAGGCGGCTGGTGTCATTCATGGTGATTTCGAAAAGGGATTCATCCGCGCCGAGACCATCGCCTATGACGACTTCATCGCCTGCAACGGCGAGCAGGGGGCGAAAGAGGCAGGCAAGATGCGGGCCGAGGGGAAAAGCTATATCGTCAAGGATGGCGACGTGATGCATTTCCTGTTCAACACCTGACGCCATTTGCCTTGTGCCGACATCAGGGCGTTTCGTTCAAGATGCATTGTCGGATCAGCCACCCGCCGTCCGGCTGTCTGTACAAAACGTTGAGAGAGGTGCCGTCATCAGTTGTTCCTTCGCGGAAAGTCGCCAGGCACCAGCCGATTTGGCCGTCGATGCCAGCCTGCACAACTTCGATGACTTTGTCCTCGCCACCTTCCTCCAGCCATTCCGAATGTATTGTTTCAATGGCTGTTCGTCCTTTGGCTGCGGGGCCAAAAGGTGAGTATAGCTCTGCGTCTTTGGCGAAAAACGATGCGCACCCAGCTGCGTTTCGGGATCGGTAGCATCCGACATACGCGTCAAACAGTTTTTGAAATACGTCTACAGCGGTCATGCGGTACCTCGCCTTCTTGTTCCCAGCGCCCATTAATGGTGGGCAATCTTATACGACAAAGCACCAGTTTCCGACGCGCCCGCGCTGAAAGACGGTGCTTTCTCTGTGCGGTAATGCAGTTAGAGTGGTCTTTGGCCTGATGTTGGAAATTTGAATCATGATCGAAATCCGCGACCTGCAACTGCTCAGCGCGTTGGCGCGGCACCGCCATTTCGCCAAGGCCGCCGAAGAGTGTGGGATTTCGCAGCCCGCCTTTTCCATGCGCATTCGCAACCTCGAGGATCGGCTGGGCGTGTCCATCGTCCGCCGCGCCAACCGGTTTCAGGGCTTGACCGAAGAGGGCGAGATGATCGTCCAACGGGCGCGGCGTATTCTCGATGACACCAAAGCACTGGAACAGCAGGTGCTGGCCACCAGGGGCGAGATCACCGGCACGCTGATCCTTGGCGTGATACCGACGGCCATCGCCTTTACCGGGCGCCTCACCAAACGCTTTCGGCAAGCCCATCCGCGCATCGTTACCCGCATCGAAACCATGTCTGCCACCGCCATTCAACACCGGCTGGACGAAGGAAGCCTGGACGCCGGGATAACATATGGCGACAGCATCGGGACTGATCTGCGACAGGTGCAACCTTTGTACGAGGAAACCTATGTTCTGCTGGTTCCGTCGCATATGACGGACGAAACCGGCCCCTTGCCTTGGGCGCGCGTGGCTGAATTTCCGCTGAGCCTGCTCGAGCCGCAGATGCAAAACCGGCGTATTCTGGACCGTATCTTTGCCGAACAGGGGCTGCACCCGGACGTGGTCGCCGAAACCAGCGGATTCACCGCGTCGATGGTGATGGCACGCGAGGGGCTGGCTGCCACGGTTGTGCCACGTGTCCTTATTCGGGCATTGGGCGAGTTGCAGGGGACAAAGGTGCTGCCGCTGGTCGATCCGATTGTAAGTAAACCGATCTGTCTGGCCACCCTGAGCCGAGATCCTGAACTGCCCACGGTGCAGGCACTGCGCGCTGTGGTGACGTCTTTGCGGTGATAAGATGTCGTTATCGTGCGATTGCAAAAAGCGATTTGACGATATGCTAGCCTGATGAGACACGGGGCCTGAATCGGAGGGCATCATGGCACCATTAGACACCAAGCCATCAGGCGCACCCAAGGGCGTCTGGAAGTCAGGTAAAGGCAAGGGGCGGCACACGCCCAAGGGCCGACAGTTTACGGATGAAGCGCAGGCCGAAATTGCGCGCCTGCTGGGCGACCGCCCACGCCGCCGCGACCTGCTGATCGAGTTTCTGCACCTGATTCAGGACACGCACGGCCATATCAGCGCCGACCATATCGCCGCGCTGGCCGTCGAGATGCGGATCGGGCAGGCCGAGATTTACGAGACCGCGACCTTCTATGCCCATTTCGACGTGGTGAAAGAAGGTGAAACACCGCCCCCCGCGCTGACCATTCGCGTCTGTGATTCCCTGTCCTGCGAAATGGCTGGTGCGCAGCAGTTGAAAAAAGCGCTGGAGGATGGGCTGGACCCGTCCGAAGTGCGCGTTCTGCGCGCGCCCTGTATGGGGCGCTGCGACACGGCACCGGTGCTGGAAATCGGGCACAACCATATTGACCACGCGACCCCTGAAAAGGTGCAGGCTTCGATTGCTGCGGGCGACACTCATGCCCATCTGCCCGACTATGAGACCTTCGCGACCTATGTCGAGAACGGCGGTTACGCCAAGCTGAAAGAGCTGCGCGAGGGCGGCGACTGGGAAGCGGTTCAGGAACAGGTTCTGGCCTCGGGCCTGCGCGGTTTGGGCGGCGCAGGTTTCCCGTCGGGCAAGAAATGGGGCTTTGTCCGCATGAACGACGGCCCGCGTTACCTGGCCGTGAACGGGGACGAGGGCGAGCCGGGCACCTTCAAGGATCGCTACTATCTGGAACGCACGCCGCATGTTTTCCTCGAAGGGATGCTGATCGCCGCCTGGGCGGTTCATGCAGAGACCTGCTTTATCTACATGCGTGACGAATATCCAGCCGTTCTGGAAATCCTGCGGCGCGAGATCGCGGCTTTGGAACAGGCCGGGATCGTCGAGAAAGGCTATATCGACCTGCGCCGCGGCGCGGGCGCTTACATCTGCGGAGAAGAATCCGCGATGATCGAGTCGATCGAGGGCAAAAAGGGCCTGCCGCGTCACCGCCCGCCCTTCGTGGCGCAGGTCGGCGTTTTCGGCCGCCCGACGCTGGTGCACAACGTGGAAACGCTCTACTGGGTGTCCAAAATCTGCCGGGAAGGTCCGGAGATCCTCAATTCGGTTGAAAAGAATGGCCGCAAGGGGCTGCGCAGCTATTCGGTCTCGGGCCGGGTGGCCAAGCCGGGCGTTTACCTGCTGCCGGCAGGGTCGACCATTCTTGACGTGATTGATGCAGCCGGGGGCATGGCCGAAGGTCATGTGTTCAAGGCGTATCAACCGGGCGGGCCGTCGTCAGGTCTTCTCCCCTCCAGCATCGACGACGTCCCGCTCGACTTTGACACACTACAGCCGCTGGGCACCTTCATCGGGTCTGCTGCGGTTGTGGTTCTGTCCGATCAGGACACGGCCCGTGATGCGGCGCTGAACATGCTGCGCTTCTTCGAGGATGAAAGCTGTGGCCAGTGCACGCCCTGCCGGGCGGGCTGCGAAAAGGCGGTCAAGCTGATGCAGGCCGACAAGTGGGATACCGATCTGCTGGAAGATCTGTGCCAGGTGATGGGCGACGCTTCGATCTGCGGTCTGGGGCAGGCGGCCCCGAACCCGATCCGTCTGGTTATGAAACACTTCGCTGAAGAAATCTGAGGGAGACAGAGCCATGCTTGATGCAAGCCCAAACAAGACCGTCACCTTCAACCTGAACGGCGATGACGTCACCGTGCCCGAAGGCACCACCATCTGGGAAGCGGCCAATGGCCGTGGACTGGTGATCCCGCATCTGTGTCACAAACCGGCGCCGGGCTACAAACCCGATGGCAACTGCCGCGCCTGCATGGTCGAGGTCGAGGGCGAGCGTACGCTGGTCGCCTCGTGCATCCGTCCGGCGGCTGACGGGATAGTGGTGAAAACCGACACCGACCGCGCCGAGAAATCGCGCGCCATGGTCATGGAGCTGCTGGTGGCCGACCAGCCCGCGGAAGCGCACGACAAATCGAGCCACTTCTGGGACATGGCCAAGCTGAACGATGTCAGCGACAGCCGTTTCCCGGCGAAAGAGCCCGAGAAGATTCCGCTGCTGGATGACAGCCATGTGGCGATGCGGGTCAATCTGGATGCCTGCATCAACTGCAACCTCTGCGTCCGCGCCTGCCGCGACGTACAGGTCAATGACGTGATCGGCATGGCTGGGCGCGGGCATACCGCGCAGGTGGTGTTCGACCAGAACGACCCGATGGGCGAGTCGACCTGCGTGGCCTGCGGTGAATGCGTTCAGGCCTGCCCGACCGGCGCTCTGATGCCCGCCACCGTGCTGGACGACCAGCAGCACGGCGACAGCAAGGATTACGATTCCGAAACCGAAAGCGTCTGCCCCTTCTGCGGGGTGGGCTGCAAGGTCAGCCTCAAGGTCAAGGACGGCAAGGTCAAATATGTCGAGGGCATCAACGGCCCCGCCAACGAAGGCCGTCTGTGCGTCAAGGGCCGGTTCGGGTTCGACTATATCCACCACCCGCATCGCCTGACCAAACCGCTGATCCGGCGCGAGGATGCACCGGCAAAAGGTCTGAACGTTGATCCCGGCAACCTGTCGACCCATTTCCGCGAAGCGACCTGGGAAGAAGCGATGGATCTGGCGGCCACGAGACTGATGGCCCTGCGCGACCAAGACCCGCGCAGCGTTGCGGGCTTTGGCTCGGCCAAATGCACCAACGAAGAGGCCTATCTGTTCCAGAAGTTCATCCGTCAGGGTTTCAAACACAACAATGTCGACCACTGCACCCGTCTGTGCCATGCGTCGTCTGTGGCCGCTCTGATCGAGAACGTGGGCTCGGGCGCGGTGACGGCGACCTTCAACGAGATCGAGAATGCCGATGTGGCGATCATCATCGGCGCCAACCCGATCGAGAACCACCCCGTCGCGGCGACCTATTTCAAGCAGTTCGCCAAGCGCGGCGGCAAGCTGATCGTGATGGACCCGCGCGGTGTCGGCATGCGCAAATTTGCGGACGAAATGCTGCAATTTCGGCCAGGTGCCGATGTCTCGATGCTGAACGCGATCATGAACGTGATCGTCGAGGAAGAGCTGTATGACAGCCAGTACATCCACCGCTGGACCGAGAACTGGGAGGCCGAGAAAGAGCATCTGCGCCAGTTCACCCCCGAGAAGATGGCGCCGATCTGCGGCATCGAACCGGATCAGCTGCGTCGCGTTGCGCGCACCTTTGCGCAAGCCAAGGCTGGTCTGATCTTTTGGGGCATGGGCGTCAGCCAGCATATCCACGGCACCGACAATTCGCGCTGCCTGATCTCGCTTGCATTGATGACCGGGAATGTCGGCAAACCCGGCGCGGGTCTGCACCCTCTGCGGGGCCAGAACAACGTGCAGGGCGCATCAGACGCCGGCTTGATCCCGATGTTCCTGCCGGACTACAAGACGGTGACGGATGACGGCATTCGCGCGCAGTTCACCAATATCTGGAAATCGGATGATTTCTCGAACGAGAAGGGTCTGACCGTCACCGAGATCATCGACCAAGCCTATGCGGGCAACATCAAGGGCATGTACATTCAGGGCGAAAACCCGGCCATGTCCGACCCGGATGTTGGCCACGCACGTGAGGCCCTGGCCAAGCTGGACCTGATGATCGTGCAGGACATCTTCCTGACCGAAACCGCGAACTATGCCGACATCATTCTGCCGGCCTCGGCGCTGTATGAAAAGAACGGCACGGTTTCGAACACCAACCGTCAGGTGCAACGTGTCCGGCCGGCCGTGGCGCCTCCGGGTGAGGCGCGCGAGGATTGGAAGATCACGGTCGAACTGGCGCAGCGCATCGGGCTGAACTGGGACTACTCCGATGTGTCCGAGGTCTTTGCCGAGATGAAACTGACCATGGAGTCGCTTGACAATATCACGTGGGAACGGCTGGAAAACGAGACGATCACCTATCCGTCGCTCAGCGAAACCGATCCCGGCCAGTCTATTGTGTTCGGCGATGGTTTCCCCCGCGCGGGTGGCAAAGCAAGGTTCACTCCGGCCAATGTCATCCCGCCTGATGAGGCGCCCGATGATGAATACCCGATGATTGCCACCACCGGCCGTCAGCTGGAACATTGGCATACCGGTTCAATGACCCGCCGGGCAAAGGTTCTTGACGCGGTCGAGCCAGAGGCCAATTGCTCGATGAACCCGCGCACGCTGAAGCTGATGGGGATTGATCCGGGCGAAATGATCCGCCTGACCACGCGTCGTGGTTCGATTGAAATCATGGTGCGCGCCGACCGGGCCATTGCCGAAGACATGGTGTTCATCCCGTTTGCCTATGTCGAAGCGGCGGCGAACATCCTGACGAACTCGGCCATCGACCCCTACGGCAAGATCCCCGAGTTCAAATTCTCGGCCATTCGTGTCGAAAAGATCGAGGATGCGATGGCAGCGGAATAAGATCGCGGCCAGACTGAACAAGGGCGGCCTCTGGAAGGGGGCCGCTTTTTCTTTGCCGCGCCGTCTTTCAAACGATTGCACCGTCTGACCTGCCCCGGCAAATCGTCGGGATTTCATTTGGCCGCGGCACCGCGCAATTTCCGCGCTGGCGATTGCATCGCGACCACCAACGAAATCGGAATCAGGCGCCGACAAGGCAATTTGAACACCCGTCACCTGCTTGGGCGACATGAACGGATGGCTCAGCTCGGTTTCTTTTGTGACAGTTGGTCAGTCGTCAGTAGTCACGCTCGAAGAACACACCCACGCCGGTCTCTCCTCGGCCATCGACCGTACCGCGCACGGTGAAATTGTCCGTGACATCGAGGTTCAGGTTCACTTCGGTGTCACCTTCGGTGTTCACGGTGAAGTCCGTATAGAGGTTTTCACCCAGGTACGCGCCCGCGCCCAAACGGCCCGCGCCGCTTTCGGAAGCTCCTATGTCGACCGTGTCGACTCCGGTGGAGTCGCGGAGACCTTTGGTTGCATCCCCTCCCGCACCGCTAAGCTGCGCCAGTGATGCTGCCATTTGCGCGATCAGGAAAGGCGAGATTTCTGAAAACCGGTTCCCGAACAGCAACATTGCCAGTGCTTCTTCAGCCGGACGTTCGGGGTCGGAAAACACATTGACCTCAGGTGAATCCAGCGGGCCGGCAATTTCGATCGTCGCGGTGCCGTCAGACGTGCTGGCTGAAGACTCGAACTCGATATAAGGGGTCAGGTCGCCCTGCAACGTGACGATCCCCTTGGTCAGTGCCAATCTGCGGCCCAGAATGTCGAAATTCCCCCGGATCAGTTCGATCTGACCGGACGGCACGACAGAGGCAGTAGTGCCGCCGATGAAAATTCGACCACCCAGTTCAGCGTTCACCCCGCGCCCTCTGACGAAAACCGCTTTGGGTGCAAGCAGGCTGATATCCAGCGCAATACGGGATGCGCTTTTCTCCGATCCTTCGGTCACGACCAATCCGGCCCGCTCTCGCGTGACGAAACCGGCGCGACTTTCGTTGATGTGCTGGATGTCCGGGATAGGTGCCGCGCCTACCGCGCCGGACGCGGCGGCAAGGTTGATGTTGGTTTCGTCAAACGTGATCTGACCGGCCAACGAACTGTTTCCGGCCAACGCCCCGGTCATGGCAATCTGACCGTTCAGGGTGGTTTCATACAGCAACCGGTCTGTCAGCACTAGGTTGTTCAGGGTGGTGGTAATCTGGGCGTTGAACGGAGGGGTCAGGTCAACAGGCCCGTTGACGGTAAAGTTGCCGCCCGCCCGAACTCCGCCATTCAGTGTAATGTTTGCGCGACTTTGCGCCAGATCCACCTGACCACTGATCCCGGTAATGGTCTGACCAGCATCCGGAATTGCAAGAGATGTGCCCGAAGTGGTGACTGAACCGCTCAGCGACGCCAGCGCCGGAGCACCTTTGAGTGCCAGATCGAAGCGCGCCGAACCGTCGATCTTGTTGGGTGTGATGAAGACATTCGCGATCCCAAGGTTGATGCCGCCCTGTGCCTTCAGATCCGCCTGACTGCTGGTTTCATCAAAAGTGCCGGCCAACGTGGTGTCAATGTCGGCAGGCCCTTGCGCCTTGGCGTCAATCGTCCAGACACCGTTATCGCGTTTGGCCGTTCCCTTTGCTGCCACAGTGCCGGGAAATTCGGGAACGAACTGCTCGATCCGGTTCAGTTTGGCGTCAAAATCCACATCAGCCGAGCCATTCTGGCCGACCGTTCCTTGAAGGCTGGCGTAAGAGCTGTCAGGCCCGTCCAGGCGAGCAGTGCCTTCCAGTCCAGAGCCGGTCGGAGCGACGTTCCCGCTCAGGTTCAGCGGTCCGGACAAGGTTTGCGACAGTCGGGCAAGGTCATCCAGTTTGGCGGAAAAGTCCAAACCGCCGGCGTCTCGGTTCAGCTTGCCCGATGCATTCGCCGAAAGGGCCGTTCCAATCAGTTGGAACGTGCGGATATCCAGACCTTCATCATTGTTCATCGCGTCCACGGTCAGGTTCGTTCGCCCCTGGATCAGGTCGTCAACGGCGTCGATCCCGGTTTTGATGTCGTCCGCCGACAGATTGCCTTTTACGTCGAACGCCTTGCTGCCGACTGCGCCCTTGCCGGCAACATCCGCTCGGATCGCCCCTGCCAGATCGCGTTTTGCAAGGCTGGAAAACGGTGACAGGTCCGGGATGTTCACATTGACCTGCCCGTCAATCGCAAGGTCTTTCCTTGGGTCGTCTATGGTAACAGAGGCTTTGGCGGTCAGGGCTGAACCGTTCACCGATGCGTCGCGGATCACAATCTGTTCCTGGCTCAGCGCTCCGTCGAACGTGATCTCGTTGCGACCGACCAACAGAGGGTCGATCTCGGCCAGACCGGTTTTGATATTCCGGCCCGATACGCTGGCCGTGCCGTCAAACTCCAGCGTCTGAACAGTTCCTTTTCCGTTCAGTTTCGCTTGCACTGCACCCCCAAGCTCGCGTTTGGCAAGGCCGGAAAACACGGACAGGTCCCGGGAATTGACCGTCGCCTGACCATCAATCGTCACGTTGCCATCAGGGGTCGTTACCGTGCCGTCGGCCTGGGCGCGCAAGGTATCACCGATCAGGGTGAAATCTCGGATGGTTACGCCATCTGCGCCGCGCCTGGCGTCGAGCGTTATTGTTGTATTGCCCTTGATCACCGGATCGATGTCATCACGCCCGGTCGAGAGGTCGGTTCCTTCGACCTCCAGTTTGCCGTCGAAACTGCCTTCCAGTGGTGAGCCTTGGCCGTTTAGACGGGCCGAGACCTGGCCTCCCAGCTCCAGGTGGGCCAGTTCCGAAAACCGGGACAGATCCGTGGCTTCCAAAGTGGCGGTGCCGTCGACGGCCAGACCGGTGGACAGGCCGCTGACCAATGCGTCGACGCCCAATTCGTAATCCGCACCAACCAGTTCAAGACCGGTCAGGTTCAGGGATTGGTCACTGCCATATTCGAAAGTGCCATCCAGAGTGACGAGGTCGCCAATTGCTGCATTCAGGGCCTTGTCCGCCAGGTCAATACCGTCCAACGCGGCCTGCAGGTTGCCATTGATTTTTAGTACTGCGCCCTGTTCCAGGGTCCCGTGAGCAGTAATTTGCGCGCGCTCCAAATCAACCTGCTCGGCCTGTACGGCGTTTGCAGTCAGGCTCAGGTCCCAATGATTGCCGTTTTTTTCGTCGTACAGCGCCGAAATCTGTGCTGCTCCAACGGACGTGTCACCGCCCGAAGCTGGAAGAGTTACCCTTTCACCCTCCGGCGGCGTTATGCGTCCTTGCAGGGCCGCGAGTTGCAATCGCCCACCTGCCGCCAACTGTAACTGGCCTTTCAGGTTCAGTGCTTGTGACGAGATCTCAAGCTCGTCAATTTCCAGCGCACCTTCAGGTTGGGTTCGCCCATCCACATAGAGCTGTGTTTTGGCACCGAAAAACGTATCCATTTCTTCGGCGACAAAAGGTGTCAAATCACCGCCGAGATCGGCAGTAAACGCAATGCCCTCTTCCGCGCTGGCCGCGGCAGTCGGGGCCGAGCGTAACCGAACCTGACCCGTCACCCGAGGCTGACCATCGCTGCTGAGACCGATATCGGCCGTAAAATCGGTCACTGGTCCGGATCCTTTCGCTGTCAGCGCGATAGGCGGGGTATCCGGCATTTTAAGAGCGGTCGAGATCAGGCCGCCCGCTGCCTCTGTCACCTGAAGGTCAAGATCAATTTGGCTGTTTGAATTCTGAAAGCCCGCTGTCAACTTGATTTCATCACCTGCCCGGTCCAGCCGTGTGATATCAAGGTTGGTGTCCAGCGTCCCGTCGGCCAGTGACAGGTTGCCACTAACCGCCAGTTCTGCGGCCACTCCGATCAGGGGCTCGCCCAAAGCCAACTCGTCGATGCGAATTTCACCGATTTCGATGGCAACCGGCAGTTCAGGCAGTTGGAAGCCTTTTGCCTCTGCGGTTGGCGGCGGCGTGTCTTTGGTGGTGGTGCCAGGCGCGCGGGCAACGTCGATCTCTTGCGCCGTCAGGGCATTGACTGAGAACCGCCCACGGATCAAAGCCAGTCGGTTCCAGTCAAGTTCGGCATCTTTTATGGTCAGCCAGACCCCTTCGTCATCGGCAACGGTGATCTCGGCAATCGTGGCACGTGAACTCAGTGCACCTTGCAGACCTTCGACAGTAACGTTCTGATCCTCGCCCGACAGGGTATCCTGCAGGAACCGCTCGATCATGCTGCCGCCTTCGTCCTCCTGCGGATGTCCGGCCACAGGCACGACTGCCAGCGCGCCGATCAGCAGAGGATATGAAAGGTACCGTCTCAAAATGCCTGTCCTATCCCGATATAGAACTGTAGCCCGTCCCCGGTGGGACCGCTGACAGGATAGGCCAGATCAAGGCGCAAGGGGCCAAACCCGCCCAGATCGTATCTTACGCCGATACCGGCGCCCGAGTGATCTTCTTGCGCGCCGCTGCCGACAAAGGAAGACGTATCGACGACACCGTAGTCATAAAACCCGACCAACGACAGGCTGTCAGTAACCTTGCCACGGATCTCGCCGGACAAGCCAATAAATGACTTGCCGCCCGCGATGCCGGTCCCGACCGGAATGCCAAGGCTTTCATAGGGTTGCCCGCGAACGGTTCCCGCACCGCCCGAGAAGAACAGAAAGTCAGGCGTGACGCCATCGGCAGGTGGGCCAATCACGGATCCCAGCTGCGCGCGACCGGCCAAAACGATCCGCCCCCCTGTCCCCAGGCTTGTATAGGCCCGCCCATCAAAGAAAAGGCGGAGGCCGGTATCCGTACCGGATATTCCGATAAAGGGCATGACTTGCGAGTCCAGATAGAATCCGCGTGTGGCGCTGACTTTGCTGTCGCGTTTGTCCCATTCAGACCGGAAGGGCAGGATGAAATACCTGAACTTGCGACCAGTGCCATATGCGTCGTCGGCGTCTGACAGCTGAAACCCGGCGGATGCCTCGGCATATAAGTTGTCGGAAAAAGTGCGGCGCGCACCATAGGCCAGCGAAGCCACCGTTACATTATAGTTTTCCGTGTTGCGGCGTTCCAGCAGGGCGCTCCAGAAGGTGTTGTCATCCGGGCCAAGCCGGTCAGGTTGATCCAGACGCAACCCGATCCGGCCATCAATATCCTCTGCACCGCCAATATTTCGAACCGCCACTTCGAAGCGCAGACGTTCTGCGCGCCTGAACATATTGCGATGGGTCCACGTCGCGGTCACATCAACACCATCGCGAGAGGCCAGTTCGACACCAAAGGTCAACCGACGTTTGGGCAGGTCTTCGAACGTGGCGTCGAAATCCAGTGTGCCATCGGGGTTTGGAGTCTCTCGTTCCTGCAACGAGACCACGTTGAACGTGCCGGTCCGGCGCAACCGTGTTCCCACCTTCTGGATTTTCTCAGGGGAATAGACCTCTCCACTTGGGAACCCGGCGATCTTTTCGATGGATCTGTGGCGCACATCTGAATTGCCCTTGATGAACATCTTGCCAAATGTCAGCCTGCGCCCGGGGTCAAGGTCGATCTGAGCATCCAGGCGGGCCTGGGCGTGGCGCGCGATGATTGTCTGACCCGCAATTCCGGCTTTTGCGTGACCCGCGTCCCTCCAACCCTGAACACCGGCCGAGGAGGCCTGTTGAATGGCACCGGTCGTCGCCAGTTTCCCGGGGGCAAAGTCTTCGGGCAGTTCCGTTCCGGGGGCCAGGGGCTTGACAGTGGCGGTGCCGAATTTGAAGCTTGGCCCGGTTTCAACGGTAATCGCAGCACGGTTTATTTGTGCAGGCACCGTGAGAGAGCTCAGCTCGGCCGCTTCCTGTCCATCAAGCTTGATGCTGACGACCGGGCTGAAATACCCTTCGTCGTAAAGGATTTGTACAATCGTACGGTAATCCGACAAAGCTGCCGAGAGGATTTCAAGCGGGGTGTCGAGGCCGCGTTCCTCAGCCGTGGTTACCGAGGATGTCTCCTTGAGGCGTTCAACCAGTTCTTTCGATGCGCCGGGGGCCGAAAGGGAGGTTTCCAGCGCCGCCAGTGTCGTCGGGGCCAAAGTCACAACTGTGGCCATCAGCCAGCGCCCCAGACGGCATTGCCGCTTGCTCCTTTGCATGAATTGCCCCAACTGTCCCAATTCCAGTTCTCTTGTCCGTGTCGTGCACGGCCCTTTGAATTCAGGTTAGAGCATCTGAAAGCGGATGGGGAAAGGAATTATACATGAGACGAGAATTTTTTCGGCCAAATTGTGTTGAGGTTGCCGCCCGGCTATTCGGCTGCCATAAGGCGGGCCACGTCCAGCATTCGCGCCGAGAAGCCCCATTCGTTGTCGTACCAACCAAAGACCCTGACCTGGTTTTCACCCACCATACGGGTCTCGGGCCCGGCAACAACCAGCGATTCAGGGCGGGACCGCAGGTCGGACGAGACCAGCGGCAAATCAGTCCAGCCAAGCACTGGGGATGCAGCAACGGCCTGCTTCAGGGCTCGATCGAAGATCTCTGCGCTCATGCCGCGCTGCAATGTGACCACGAGGTCCACGGCTGACACACTTGCCGTTGGAACGCGGACAGCCGCGCCCGAGATACGCCCGGCCAGATGCGGAAGGACGACATCGATAAGGTGCATCGCGCTCGATGTGGTCGGAACCATCGACAGTGCCCCAGCCCGAGAACGGGCAAGGTCGCCACGCGGCGCGTCGACCATGGGTTGGCTGTTGGTATAGCAGTGGATGGTGGTCATGTGCCCCGATGCAACACCGCCGATATCGTCGATGACCTTGACCAGTGGCACTAGCCCATTGGTGGTGCAGGATGCGTTTGACACAATCCGGGCGCTGCCCAACTGGTCTTCGTTCGCACCCAGAACGATGGTGACATCAGCAGCGGGAGAGGGGCCCGAGATCAGCACTTTTCCTGCGCCCGCAGACAAACCGCGACGTGCAACGTCCGAACTGCGGGCGATACCCGTACAATCCAGCATGACGTCAACGCCCGACAGATCAACGCGGGACAGATCATCGCTGTGGGTCATGGGAATCGAGTGCCCATCCACGATCAGCGCGGCGTCCCCTGCGGACACATCGCCGAGAAAAGGGCCAAACGTGCTGTCGTATTTGAACAGGTATGCACAGGTGTCCAGCGGCGCGATGTCATTGATCAGCACCAGCTCGATATCTGACCCTGCCGGCAGGGCCAGAACCTGCCGCAGGATCGTACGGCCAATACGGCCGAATCCGTTTACTGCGAGTTTCATGCGCAAGCTATGGCAGGCCGGTCGGGCGACCTCAATGCCTGATCTGACGCTGTGTCAGTTGCAGCTGACCTGCGAGAAAAACTGGCCCGAGATGTTCTGGTACATGCTGGCCACGATCGGTTTGCACCCGGTTGCCTGCTGAATCGCTGCAATGGCCTGAACGGTGCGCAGGCGCGGTGGCGGACCGAATGGGTTGAGGTTGTTGTTGTCACGCGTGGCGCGATAAACGACTGGTGCGTCGGAAACCTGTGTCACCGCCCAAGTGCGGCTCATGACGAACACGGATTTGGTTTCTTCCTTGGCCGAGATGGGGGATGCAAAAACGGTCGCGGATGAAGCGAGTGCTGCGACGGCCAGCAGGGCGGGGCGTAGTTTCATGGAACAATCTCCAGTGCTCAAAATCAGAATTTACTTGGATTTCAGCAAATTCCGGCCCGCCTGTGAAGCCCCAAGGTCAGAAATTTGCGACGTCACCCTGTCGGACAAGTGTTACCGGTGAGCTGTGGGCAATGGCAAATGTCGGTTGCAGCCCCTGTGCCGCCAATGCCTGAACCACCCCGGATCGCCCGCGTTGCGGGCTTGCGAACAGAAGTCCCGCAGACAGGTCTGTCCGGGGTGTTTTGAAGGTTCGCGTCAGGGGCTTGGCCCTGCCGGGTTAGGGGTATAACCTTGACCACAAATGATTTCAGCTCTGCGAGGCCGCCATGAATGCCCTATTTTTTACCGCTATCGCCGCATGCGGCATTTTATTGATGAGCACTGTGGTCGAGGCCAAGCCCCTTTCTCGAATCATAGCCGAGATGGGATTGTCTCCGGCAGATTTCGAAGTGGTCAACGCAGCCTCGAACGCGCTTTTGACCAGCGGTACGCCTTCCGTGGGCCAGGAACGGTCATGGAAGAATGACGACACGGGTTCCAAAGGGACAATCCGGGTGCGATCGGTACAGGGAAATTGCGTTGGTCTTCAGCATGTGATTCAGCCGGAAGGCGGTGATCAGAGCAGGGAAATCCGAACCCGCCGCTGCAATGACGGCAACGGCAATTGGATCCTTACGCCCTGATCATCAGCTCGGAATTCAGTAGCCCTGATCACGATTGACTTCATGCAGCAAGGCCGCGCCGGAACTGAGGCGTCGGAAGTTTTCAGCCACATCCGACAAGGCGTCGCCCAGATGCCAGCCTGAAACATGTGGAGTGATTGTCACGCCGGGGTGGCGCCATAGCGGGCTGTCTTGTGGCAAAGGTTCCCGCGAGGTGACGTCCAACACGGCATGCCCCGGAACCCCTGCATCCAGTGCCGCGATGAGGGCGTCCTCATCAATCAGATTTCCGCGCCCCGCGTTCAGCAACTGACTACCGGGTTTCATCGCCGCCAGCATCCGGGCATCAAACAGGCCAGCGGTCTGAGGGGTCGAAGGCAGGATTGCGCAAACGTGGTCACATTGGCCAAGAAGCCCGGTCAACGCGTCCTGCCCATGGATGCAAGTTACGCCGTCAATGGCTTTTGGCGTACGGCTCCAGCCCATCACCTGAAAGCCCACGGCGTGCAGCATCCGCGCGGTGCGGGCGCCGATGTGGCCAAGACCTAGAACACCGACCACGGTGTCCGGCGTAAAAACCGGTGCGCGCGGGGACCACTCGGCGCGGGTTTGGGCCGCTTCGTGAAACGCCATGTGTCGCTGAGCGCGCAGGATATAGGCCAGAAACCACTCGGCAATGCCCTGTGCCGGTGCGTCAGGCTTCAGGCGGGCGATGCGAACGTGACCGGGCAGACCGGGATGGCTGACAATGGTCTCTACCCCTGCGCCCAGCTTTTGAACCAGTTTCAGGTTCGGCAGTCGCGTCGGGTGGTCACGTTGCATGTCAACCACGGCCAGCATCGTTATGTCATCCGGATTGCCCAGCGTTTCGGCGGTGCGGATATCCGCATCCGGTAACACGGCCTGTAAACTGCGGGCAATTTCGTCATCACTTATCCAGTTGGACAGCCCGGTTTCGATCAACAACGCCATGTGCGGCTCCTGCATATGTTTGATGTGGTGACGTCCCGTCACTGCGGTGGACAGGGCCCGGGCAGTTAAGCCATCCTTGCGGCAAAAGTATAGCCCGGACCCGGTGCTTCAGAGGGACATTTCCGAAAACATGACATTCAGCCTGGCCGTGCAAATTCATGATCATCTGCAAGACGTTGCTGATATGACCGGGGCCGAGGTCATTCGGATGGATGACGCATGTTTCCCTGGCGGTGATGGCGAAACTGATCGCAAGGCCGGCGTGTCAAACAAATTCGCCCCCAAAGTCGGAACGGGGAAAGTGTTTGAACGCCTGGGTTCAGACAAACGGAAACGATTTGCGCAAGAACAGACCTGAGGATCACATGGCCGAAGCGCTCGACTTTACCAACACGACCTATTTTCATCAGCGCGAGGACGGGGCGTTTGTTGGCAACGATGCCGCGCGCGGGCCTTGGTCTGCCGCACATTGCCACGCGGGGCCGGTCAGCGGCTTGATCGTTCGGGCCGCAGAAACCGAAATCGGCCCCGAGAAGATGCTGACCCGAATGACTGTCGATTTGCTGAGGCCGCTCCCGCTGGCCGGGCTTCGCGTTGCGGCAGAGACCACGCGCCACACAAAGACACTCGGGACTACGCGGGTCACGGTGCACGATCTCGACGATACGTTGTGCGCCACGGCAACAACCATGCACCTGTTGCGGCGCGATCTGGGGCAGGTGCCGAATGTCGAGATGGATGCGCCGAAAATAGAGAACGTTGTCGATGGCCCTTTTCCGATAGGTGAAATTCGCCACGACCTGCCAGGCTTTGCCCATTACAGCGATATTCGCTATCCCGCAGGGGGAAAACAGGGGGCCGGACCCAAAACGATTTGGATGCGTACTCCGCAGCTTTTGCAAGGCGAGGATCAATCGCCCATACAGGCCCTGTGCCCGTTGGCCGATTGCGGAAACGGTATCTCATGGAATGCGCCGACCACGGAAATGGGGTTCATGAATACGGACCTGACTGTGCATATCCACCGTGAACCGGTTTCGGATTGGCTGGCCTCAACATCGATTTCGCATTGGCAGCCTTCCGGCATCGGCATGTCTCAGTCCGTCCTCTTTGATACACAAGGTCCGGTGGGCACAGCGCTGCAAACACTGGTTCTGTTTCCGCCGACCTGATGGTGGGCCGGATTTCGCATCGGGAGTGAAAATGTCGTTGCCGCCACGCGGAGGGAGACCTATCTTGCGCCTATGCGTTACCTTATAACCACTATGATCCTTTGTTTGCCGATGCAGGCCAACGCCCACCCGCATGTCTTCATTGATACCGGGCTGGAGTTCATCGTGGATGACGCTGGTCAACTGACCCATGTTCGCGTGACCTGGGCGTATGACGAATTCTACTCGTTGCTGGTTCTGGAAGACATGAAGCTGGATCAGGATGCTGACGGCGTTCTGACGGAAAGCGAAGAACGGTTCCTGACCGGGTTCGATACGCAGTGGGTGGAAGGATATAACGGCGATCTTGTCGTTACCGCAGACGGAAACCACGTCGCGCTGTCGGGCCCGATGGAGGCGCAGGCGACAGTTGAAGACGGGCGCGTTGTCACCACGCATCTCAGGGCGGTGGAGGCCGGTTCCGTCGCGGCCGCGGCGCTGTCTGCGAAAGCGTTTGATGAGACGTTTTATACCGCCTACGAGGTGACGCGGCCCGTGACCGTGACGGGCCCCGCCGCGTGCCAGATTGACCGGTTTGACCCGGATATCGACGGCGAACTGGCCCAGATGCAGGCCTTTCTGCTGACCCTGGACGCCGACTATGACCTTGAGGAAAATGACATCCCTCTGGTCGGTGAACGTTTTGCGACCGAGATCCGCGTTTCATGTCCCGCTACCTGATCCTGCCTGTCGGCCTGGCGATTGTACTGCTGCTCTGGTTTTGGGGCAGCGGAGGCTTTGACAGTCTTGCGGCCTGGGCTGCGGGGGAGCAACGAGAATTCCAGAACCAGATCGCCCGATCCTTGCGTGCCGCGCGCGCCGAGCAACCCGAGGCGGTGGCAACGCTGTTGACAGTCTGTTTCGCCTACGGGTTCTTTCATGCCATCGGCCCCGGCCACGGAAAGGTCCTGATCGGGGGTTACGGTTTGGGTCGTCGCGTCGCCTTCTGGCGGTTGTCGGCGATCAGTGTATTGTCCAGCCTGGGGCAGGCGGTGACGGCCGTCGTCTTGGTCTATGCCGGGGTGTTGGTGTTCCAGATGTCCCGTGAAAGCCTTGTTGGAACGACGGAACAGGTCATGGCTCCGATAAGCTACGGAGCGATCGCACTTATCGGTCTTTGGCTGGTGGTCCGGTCCTTGCGCAGTTTTGCAAAGAGACGGAATACCACGTCGCCCCATGAGCACCATCATCATGAAAACGATCACTCGCATCACCCTCACCACGATGGAGAAGTCTGTTCAGATTGCGGCCACCGCCATGGCCCGACTGCGCAAGAAGTTGCAAATGTGGGTTCACTGCGCGAGGCCCTGATCCTGATTGCGGGCATCGCGGCGCGACCGTGCACGGGGGCTTTGTTCGTGCTGATCCTGACGTGGCAGATGGGCATCGCGATGGTCGGTATCGCCGGGGCTTTTGCCATGGCATTGGGCACGGCGTTGGTGACGACATTGGTGGGATGGACGTCCTTTGGCCTTCGCGGAGGTCTGCTGGCCTCAGCCTCAGCCACTCGGTTCGCATCGGTGCTGGCCCCAACCATCGAACTGGTGGCCGGGCTGATCATTGCCGTGATCGCAAGTGGTTTGCTGCTGCGTGCGATTTAGGTCAGTCGAACACCGGTTCCGGATACCCGACCCGCGCCAGATACAGCCCCTGCGGCGGGCATACTGGCCCGCAGGCCGCACGGTCGGCAGCTTCCAGCGCCTCGCGCACCTCTTCCGGGGTCCACGCTCCGGCGCCCACGCGTTCCAGCGTTCCGACGAAACTGCGCACCTGATTGTGCAGAAATGACCGAGCCCTTACGTGGAAATGAACTTCGGGGCCGGAAAAGCCCTGAACCTGTTCAACCCGCAACTCATCCAGAGTTTTGACCGGGCTCGCCGCCTGGCAAATCGACGACCTGAAGGTCGTGAAATCATGGCGACCCAGCAGCATGTTCGCCCCTTCCTGCATGGCCTCGACATCCAGCGGATGGTTGATCTGCCAAACCTGCCCTTTGTCATGGGTTGCAGGCGCGCGTCGCATCAGGATGCGGAACAGGTATTGCCGTTCGACCGCCGAAAACCGCGCGTGCCAATCGTCGGTCACGCGCGCGGCGTCCACGATCGCCACCGGCTGCGGTTTGAGGTGATAGTTCAGCGCCTCGGACAGGCGGAACGGGTCCCAGTCCTTGGCCATGTCGCAATGGGCGACCTGACCCAACGCGTGAACGCCGGCGTCGGTGCGCCCTGCGGCCGCAATCGTATGCGCACCCGGCTGGATACGGGACAGGGCCTGTTCGATTGCGCCCTGCACGGACGGCTGATCCTTTTGCCGCTGCCATCCGGCAAACGGTTCCCCCTGGTATTCGACTTTCAACGCGTATCTGGGCATGTGCCGCTGGTACAGCGCGGCGCGGGAACGGGCAAGGGGGCGAAAGCGCTGGTATGTGCGGTACCCTCTACCTATCTTGGGTGAAACGATAATTGCGGGGCGACGGATTGGTCATCTCATCTCTGGCAGACAGTCTTGTGCGCGGCGTCGAAACCATCGGCGACAGCGTATCCGAGACGTTTTTTGAGCCTGTCATCCGCCTGGGTGTCACCGGGTTGGCGCGGTCGGGCAAGACGGTTTTCATCACCTCGCTGGTGGCGAACCTGCTGGATCGGGGGCGCATGACCGGGTTGGTTGCGCAGCAGGAAGGTCGGATCAATGCCGCCTATCTGCAACCGCAGCCGGATGACACCGTGCCCCGGTTCGATTATGAAACGCACCTGTCCGCCCTAACGGGTCCGACACCGCACTGGCCGGACAGCACGCGCGCGGTGTCAGAGCTGCGCCTGTCCTTCAAAGCCCGCCCAGCCGGCTTGCTTGCCGGCTTGCAGGGACCGCGCACCGTTCATCTGGACATCGTCGACTACCCCGGCGAATGGCTTCTGGATCTGGCCCTGCTGGACAAGTCTTATGCAGACTGGTCTCGGGAAACACTGGAACGTATCGAGGCCCGCTCGGAGGCGGTCGAGTATCTGGGGCAGGTCAATGCCGCAGACCCTTCCGGCGCGCATGACGAGCCGACCGCGCAGGCGCTGGCATCGTCGTTCACGACCTATCTCAATCAGGCGCGTGACGCGGGGTATTACGACTGTACCCCCGGGCGGTTCCTGCTGCCGGGGGACCTGGCCGGATCTCCGGTTCTGACCTTTGCGCCGTTGGTGGTGTCTGGCCCGTCGCGGCGCAGAACGCTTCAACGCGAGATGGAACGGCGATACGAGGCCTATAAAGCCCAGGTCGTGAAACCGTTTTTTCGCGATCATTTCTCGCGCATCGACCGGCAGGTGGTTCTGGTCGATGCGCTGGGCGCTATTCACAAAGGTCCTCAGGCGGTCGAGGATATGCGCCGCGCCATGGCTGATATCCTGTCGGCCTTTCGCCCCGGCCGAAACGCGTGGCTCAGCCAATTGCTGCTGGGCAAAAGGGTTGAACGCATCCTTTTTGCGGCGACAAAAGCGGACCACCTGCACCACATGCAGCACCCCCGCCTGACCGCGATTATCGAGGCGTTGACGCGTGAGGCGCGTGATCGGGCGAATTTCGCCGGAGCCCGGACCGAGGCCCTGTCTCTGGCTTCGCTGCGTGCCACGACCGAAGAACTGCGCCACCACGACGGGACAGACTTGCCATGCGTTCGGGGTACCCTGTTGGAGAGCGGCAAACAGGCCGCCTTCTACCCGGGAGAATTGCCCGAGGATCCAGCGCATCTGTTGGGTCCGGCCAGAAACGGGGCTGATGCGTGGTTGGGCGAAGATTACGGCTTCATGGCCTTTGCCCCGGCGAAGCTGTCGCTGAAACCCGGTGATGGCCCGCCGCATATCCGGCTGGACAGAGCGGCACAGTTCTTGATCGGAGATCGGTTGTGACGATAATTCTGCGCCGCGCGCGCTCGACGGATGCGGGCACCATCGGGTCGATCCTGCACGGTTTCGCCTTGGAAAACGACTGGATGCCTGAATTGCACAGCTGCGCCGAGACGATCGCTTTCTGTGGTCGAATGATTGATCTGGAATGGGTGACCGTGGCCGAAACTGAGGCCGGCGTTGTCGGTTTTTTGGCGCTCGACGGTCGTGAAATCCATTCGCTTTATCTGGATGCTTCGGTTCGGGGCCGCGGGATTGGTCGGCAATTGCTGGATCACGCCAAATCGGCCCGCTCGGAGCTGAGCTTGTACGCGTTTCAGAACAATGCCCGAGCCTGCCGGTTTTATGAACGTAACGGCTTTGCCGAGGTGGCTCGCAGCGATGGGGCGGACAACGACGAAAACCTGCCGGACATACGGTTTGTCTGGCGCAGCGAGGATGTGATCAATGGCTAAAGGCCCGGTTTTGATCGATCTTGAAACGGATGAGCCCCCTGCCGATGTCGCCAAGGCCCCGCCGGTGCCGGACATCGCGCAACCACAAGGGCAGGCGATGCAAAGCGCGGCGCGGCTGGCGGCGCGCAAACCATCGGCTCTGGCACGCTGGTTCTGGGGGCTTGCACTGGCAGTGATCGGGGCGGCCGTATCGGTGGCCGCGTGGGATTTTGCAACTTCGCTGGTGGCGCGAACACCTGTTTTGGGGTGGATCGTAACCGGGTTGATCGCCGCGCTGGTTCTTGTGGCGCTTATGATCGCAATCCGTGAACTGGCCGCATTGGGGCGATTGTCCCGTGTGGATGGCCTGCGCCGGGCCGCAGATACCGCGTTGGCAGAGGACGATCTGGCTCAGGCCCGCGCAGTCACCAATCGTATCATCGCATTCTACAAGGGCCGGGAAGACACGCGCTGGGGCCGCGAACGATTGGCCGAGCGGATGGCGGATCAGTTCGACGCGTCGGCTCTGCTGGAGCTTGCCGAAGTTGAGCTGTTGGCGCCTCTGGACGAAGCCGCCAGCCGCGAGGTCGAGGCCGCGGCCCGGCAAGTTGCAACCGTGACCGCATTGGTGCCATTGGCGCTTGCGGATGTGATAACCGCGCTGGCCGCGTCATTGCGGATGATCCGCCGGGTTGCCGAAATCTATGGCGGGCGCGCGGGTACGTTGGGCGGCTGGCGTCTGACCCGCAGTGTATTTGTGCATCTGGTGGCGACAGGGGCGGTTGCAGTCGGCGATGATCTGCTGGAGCCTGTCCTGGGCGGTTCCGTTCTGAGCAAACTGTCACGCCGGTTCGGCGAGGGTCTGGTCAACGGGGCCCTCAGCGCTCGTGTGGGTGTGGCCGCGATGGAGGTGTGCCGCCCGTTGCCCTTCTCGGACAGGCACAAACCTTCGACGCGGGGCATCATCAAGCGCGCCTTGCAGGGCCTGTTTTCCAAGGGTTGATCCAAAGCAAGGCGCCCCGGCCTGCGCTTCGGCACACTGAATGTGTCAAAGGAGCCAGCCATGACGGATCACGGTCACAGCCCGCAGGAAATCGCCGAACGGATCAACGCGCCGCCCGGACGCGGCGTATTGCGCGATGTCGTCTATGGCGGCATCGACGGGTCCGTCACCACATTTGCCATTGTGGCAGGCGTTGCAGGGGCAGGTCTTTCCCCTTTCGTTATCGTGGCGCTTGGCCTGGCGAATGTTCTGGCTGACGGGTTTTCGATGGCTGCGGGCAATTATTCGGGCACCAAGGCCGAACTGGACAACATTCGCCGCATCCGCGCGGTCGAGGAACGCCACATTGCGTTGTACCCGGATGGTGAGCGCGAAGAAGTGCGAGAGATCCTTGCGCAAAAAGGGCTGTCTGGCGACATTCTGATCGATGCCACGGCAGAGATCACCTCGAGTACCGAAAACTGGATCAACCTGATGATCGAAGGTGAATATGGTCTGGGCAGTGTCGACCCGCATCCAATGAAAGCGGCTGTGGCCACCTTCTTCGCGTTTCTGGTGGCGGGGATGATCCCATTGCTGCCGTTTCTGGCGTCCGTGCCGAACGCGTTCGCGATCTCGGCCTGGATGACCATGGCTGTCTTTTTTGCGATTGGCGCGCTCAAAAGCCGGTGGTCACTGGCTCCCTGGTGGCGGTCGGGGATCGAGACGTTTTTGATCGGCGGGCTGGCCGCGCTGATCGCGTATCTCGTCGGGTCCCTGTTCCACCCATGAAATTTGCGGCGCTGGGATGACGGTTGTTGCAGTGGGCCTTACCGCAGACCCCGGACCTTTTCAGGCCGACGATCGCGCGCCCGGCGATTTCGGTGCTTTAGATCGGATCACAGCTTTCCTGACTGTCACTTTCGGACGGCTCAAGATAGCCTGACCTCCAAAAGGATCGGAGACTCGGTTGGAATCGCTGCTTGTTCTTGTTGGCCTGATAGTTCTGGCCATCCCTGTGACATTGATCGCTCTTTTGGTCGGGCATTCCCGATTGCGTCGCCGGGTAGAGCAGCTGGAAGCGCAAATCGACGCATTGGCCTCAGGCGATGCGACCGTCCTGCCGCAACCGGAACAGGAAACGCCTGCAACGCAACCTGCTGCCGAAGAGAAGCCGCGCAGGCCGGCACCCTGGTCGGCTCCAAAACGGCAGGAAGACAACAGTGCCGACGCTCAGGATGCAGAGATTTCTTCTCCGGCTGTCGTGTTTCGCCATGACAGGTTTGCGGCTTTGGGCGCGTGGCTGCGCGAGAACTGGTTTTATGTGGTTTCGGCCCTGTCTCTGGCATTGGCCGGTATTTTCCTTGTGCAATACGGCGTCGAAAACGGTTTGCTGCCGCCGGCGGCCCGTGTCGTCGCTGCCCTGGGTTTCGGCACGGTTCTGATCCTCGGAGGAGAAGTCCTGCGCCGCAAGTTCGGTGATGACGAAGCGGTGGCAACCGCCTATCTGCCCTCGGTCTTTTCCGGTGCCGGGCTTGTCACTTTGTTCGGGGCGATCCTGTCCGCGCGCCAGCTGTACAACCTGATCGGTGCCGAAACGGCACTGGCAGGGATGGTCGTTGTCGCGCTGGTGGGCCTCGTTCTGGGGTGGTTCCACGGTCCGCTGCTGGCTGCGGTCGGTTTGATCGGTGCCTTCGCGGCGCCTTTCCTGGTCGGGGGCACGTCCGATGATCCGTCGTGGCTTTACGCGTATTTCCTTCTGGTCGCCGTCTTGGGGCTGGGTATCGACACGGTACGGCGCTGGGCATGGATCTCGGTCCTGACACTGTTCGGGTCCTATGCGGCGAACCTGCTTCTGGTGATGGGCGCGCCGAGTACGGAATCGGGATACCTGATCGCGGCAACGGTGCTGGCGCTTTTGGCAACCGCCATTCCGGTGCGGCGCATTTGGCCAAATCACGCGGGCCCCATGCTGACTGAGATGATCCGCCGCCCAAAGGCCCGCCCCTGGCCAGAATTCCCAACTCGACTGGCCGCCGGGGCCATCGCGGCAAGTACAGTGATCCTGTCCTGGCATTGGGCGGACACGGAACCCGAATTCTGGTTGGGCGTTAGCCTGTTGTCTGCCCTTGTTCTGGCGCTGCTTCTATGGGCCAAGGATGCACCGGCCCTCCGGGACCTGACCGTCCTGCCTGCGGCTGGTTTGGTGGTCTTTGTCGCCTCTCATGGGCTTGAGAATGGCGCGGTTCTGGACAGGTTTGCGGGCACTTACGCGGAAACGCCCGAGGCCGACTATCCGATGGTGGTCACTGTGCTGGTCGCTTTGGGAGGTTTGATGTCGGCCCTGATGGCGTGGCGGTCATTCAAGGCAAGCCAGTATCGCGCCGTCTGGGCCGGAGGAGCCGCGCTTTTTGCACCGGTGCTGGCCATCGCGCTGGAAATAGGCTGGCATCCGGCTTTGGTGATCGGGGCTTATCCTTGGGCGCTCCACGCGATTGCGCTGGCTGTGTTGATGGTGGTTCTGGCTGAACGCTTTGCCCGCGTCGACGGCGATGACCGGATGCGGGCGGCACTGGCCACCCTGTCCATGCTGTCGTGTCTGGTCTTTGCCTGCGTCATCGTGCTCAGCTCGGCGGCGCTTACGGTTGCTTTGGTCGCCAGCGTTGTTGTTGCGGCCGCGTTGGACCGCAGGTTCATCCTGCCGCCGATGAGCTGGTTCATCTGGGCCGGTGTCTTTACCGTCACGGTGCGTTTGGTGCTTGATCCCGGGCTGGACTGGGCCAATTCCGCTCCGGTGTCCGAGATGGCGATGGTCTATGGCGTGGCCACATTGGGATTTGTCGGGGGCTGGTGGCTTTTGCGTCCGTTGAAGCGCCCACTGGCGGCGCTGCTGCTGGAAAGTGCGGCCTGGGCGACATCGGGTATCCTGCTTTCCTTGCTGCTTCTGCGTTGGCTTGAAGGCTTCGGCGAGGGCGGCGCTGACAACAGCCATTGGGGCCTGGGTCTGTTGGCCGTCATCTGGCTTTTGCTTGCGTTCGCGCAGGTGCAGAGGTTCGGGCTGGGTGGCAAACTGAACTACCTGCGATACCTGCTTGCTATGTTCTTTGCGGGTCATGGCCTTTTCTATCTGTTGCTGGCATTGGCGGACCAGAACCCCTTGTTTGATCCGAATGCCGATCCGGTGCTTGGGCCGCCGGTTTTGAATACGCTGGCCGTTGCCTATCTGTTGCCCGCATTGGCCATCGGCGGATCGGCCTGGAGGATCCGGGAAATGCCGAAACCGATCATGCAAGCAAGCTTTGCCGTTGCAGGGACGTTGGCCGCAGTTTGGTTGGGTTTGACGATCCGTCACGTCTGGCAGGGCGCGGCGGGGATGTATGAAGGCAACGGCGTCACCCAGCCGGAACTGTATACCTACACTTTGGTGCTTCTGCTGATCGGGGCCGCTCTGTTCTATCAATCTCTTGCCCGCCGATCCGACCTGATGCGCAAGGCAGGGCTGGCGGTGATCGGGCTGGCGGTGGTCAAGGTCTTCCTGATCGACATCGCCGGTCTGGGCGGCCTGATCCGGGTGTTTTCGCTGTTGGCGCTGGGCCTTGCGCTGGCCGGTCTTGCGTGGCTGAACCGGTGGGCAAAACTGCGCCATTCGCCGCAGCGGGCAGAACCTCTGGACCATTAGGTGCAGGCGTCATATAAGCGCGCCATGCATGACCGGATGGCCATCATTATTCGAATTATATCCCCGGCGCTCTGACCTCCTGAGACGCCGGGCAAAGGTGTTTGAGACTTCGCACCGACCGCTTCGATCCAATAGACGACCAGATCATCCAAAGGACGCCCCAAATGTGCGCCGACACGATCCAGACACCTGATTACAAAGACACGCTGAACCTGCCCAAAACCGATTTCCCCATGCGCGCCGGCCTGCCCAAGCGCGAACCCGCATGGCTGGAACGGTGGGAGACCATCGGTGTCTATGACCGCCTGCGCGAGAAAAAGGGCCGCTCGCCCTTTACGTTGCACGATGGCCCCCCTTACGCGAATGGTCATCTGCATATCGGCCACGCCCTGAACAAGACCATCAAAGACATGATCGTGCGATCCCATCAGATGATGGGCTTTGATGCGCGATACGTGCCCGGCTGGGACTGCCACGGCCTGCCGATCGAATGGAAGATCGAGGAACAGTACCGCAAGAAGGGCAAGAACAAGGACGAGGTGAACATCGTCGACTTCCGTCAGGAATGCCGCAAGTTCGCCGAGGGCTGGATCGACATCCAGCGCGAAGAGTTCAAGCGTCTGGGCATCACCGGAAATTGGGCCGATCCCTACATCACCATGGATTATCACGCCGAGGCGGTGATTGCGGACGAATTCATGAAGTTCCTGATGAACGGCACGCTCTATCAGGGCTCGAAGCCTGTCATGTGGTCGCCCATCGAAAAGACGGCCCTGGCCGAGGCCGAGGTCGAGTATCACGACAAGGAAAGCTTCACCATCTGGGTGAAGTTCAAAGTCGTGAATGCGGGCGATCTTGATGATGCCTATGTGGTAATCTGGACGACGACGCCGTGGACCATGCCGTCGAACAAGGCCGTCGTCTATGGCAAGGACATTTCCTACGGTCTCTACGAAGTTACCGGCACGCCCGAGGAATGCTGGGCCAAGGTAGGCGACAAGTTCCTGCTGGCCGACAATCTGGCCGCTGACGTTCTGGGCCGTGCCCGTCTGAACGACGATCAATGGACCCGTGTGCGCGACGTGACCGCCGACGAATTGGAGAGCGTGCAGCTGCTTCACCCGCTGGCCGGGGCCGAAGGCGGCAATGGCGAATGGGACGACATCCGCGATTTCCGCGCCGCTGACTTCGTGACCGATACCGAAGGCACCGGTTTCGTCCACTGCGCGCCGTCCCACGGGATGGAGGAATTCGAGCTGTACCGTGATCTGGGCATGCTGGAGCAGGTCATCACCTACAACGTGATGGACGATGGCTCGTTCCGCGCTGATCTGCCGTTCTTTGGCGGCAAATACATCCTGTCCCGCAAGGGCGGCGAGGGTGACGCAAACAAGGCCGTCATCGACAAGCTGGCCGAGGTCGGCGGTCTGCTGGCGCGCGGCAAGATCAAGCACAGCTATCCGCATTCGTGGCGCTCGAAGGCGCCGATCATCTATCGCAACACGCCGCAGTGGTTCGCATCCGTCGACCGCAAGCTGGATGACGGTATGGGCGAGATGGGCGACACCATCCGCGAACGTGCCCTGCGGTCGATTGACGAGCTGGTGAAGTGGACGCCGCAGTCCGGCCGCAACCGCCTGTATTCGATGATCGAAGCGCGCCCGGATTGGGTTCTGTCGCGCCAGCGTGCATGGGGTGTGCCGCTGACCTGCTTCACCAAGAAGGGCGCTCTGCCCACCGACGCGGATTACCTGCTGCGCAACGCCGAACTCAACGCCCGCATCAAGGCGGCGTTCGAGAAGGACGGTGCGGATGTTTGGTACACCGACGGTTTCAAGGAAAAGATCCTCGACGGAATTGCCAACCCGGACGACTACGAACAGGTCTTTGACGTGCTGGATGTTTGGTTCGACTCGGGTTCCACCCACGCGTTCGTTCTGCGCGATCGCGAGGACGGCACCGAGGACGGCATCGCCGACGTTTACATGGAAGGCACCGACCAGCATCGCGGGTGGTTCCATTCCTCGATGCTGCAAGCCTGTGGCACCAAGGGTCGTGCGCCCTACCGCAATGTAGTAACCCATGGCTTCACGCTGGACGCCAAAGGCAACAAGATGTCCAAGTCGCTGGGCAACACCATCGTGCCGGAAGAGGTCGTCAAACAATACGGCGCCGATATCCTGCGCCTGTGGGTGGCGCAGACCGATTATACCGCCGACCAGCGGATCGGGCCGGAGATTCTGAAGGGCACCGCCGACAGCTATCGCCGTCTGCGCAACACCATGCGGTTCATGCTGGGCTCATTGGCCGACTTCACCGAGGCCGACCGCGTCGCGCCCGAGGATATGCCGCGTCTGGAACGCTGGGTTCTCAGCCGTCTGGCGGAATTGGATGAGCAGGTGCGCAAGGGTTATGCCGCGTTTGACTTCCAGGGTGTTTTCAGCGCCGTGTTCAACTTTGCTACGGTTGATCTGTCGTCCTTCTATTTCGACGTTCGCAAGGATGTTCTGTACTGCGACGGAGACAGCACACGCCGCCGCGCCGCGCGCACTGTTCTGGATATCCTGTTCCACCGTCTGACCACCTGGTTGGCCCCGGTTCTGGTCTTCACCATGGAAGAGGTCTGGCTGGAGCGGTTCCCGGGCGACGACAGTTCGGTCCATCTGGTGGACTTTCCGGACACACCCGCCGATTGGCGCGATGCCGAGCTTGAGGCCAACATGGCCAAGGTGCGTCGTGTGCGCCGGGCCGTGACTGCCGCGCTGGAGGTTCAGCGTCAGGACAAAGTGATCGGCTCCAGCCTCGAGGCGGCACCGATCGTGCATGTCGAGGATGGCGATACCCGCGATCTGCTGGCCACGTTCGACGTGGACGACATGTGCATCACCTCGGGCCTGACCGTGACCGGCGATCCCGCCCCGGCCGAGGCGTTCCGTGTGCCGGAAATCGAAGGCGTTGCCGTCGTATTCGAAAAAGCAGAAGGCGAGAAATGTCAGCGTTGCTGGAAAATCCTGAATGATGTGGGCCGCCACACCCATGCGGGCGTCTGCGGGCGCTGCAATGAGGCGCTGGGATAAATCAACGCGCCCCCCGAATTCAGTCGGGGGGCATTTTGGGCTATGTCTGCACAGATTGCGGTGTTGGATTGAACAGATCAAAGCCAATGGCAGGATCTGACAGTGCTTTCCAAACCTGATAGTCCGTAAAGTAACCGGTGTGCCCGCCAGGATCGACCGGGATGTTTCGATTTGCAAAAATGAGCCCACCCTCGATCTCGGTTCCGACAAAATCGTCCTGCCGGAAGATGTTGAACCACGCGGCGTTCAACTGACTGGCCGTGATGATGAACATCTCGGGAAAATAGCGCTGATAGATATGGGTGACCGGAGAGCCCATCGTGATGAGTGTCAGGGTCCGCCCGCCGATGCGTCTCTGGACGCGTGGGTCAGCAAGCATCTGCGTGGCAATCACGGTGCCCTGCGAATGGGATATCACCGTAATATGATCCGCTGGAAAGATATCGAGAACATAGTACAACGTGCGATAGAAACGTTCGTCTATCGCCTTGCGATCCGGATAGTTGCGTTGTCGCGTTTCCAGATCTTTTCCCAGATAGCATTTGTCACGAATGGCGTAGGTAACGATATCCCGTGCAACGCCCAGCCCGGCGGAAACAAAATCAGAAAACCGGTACATCAACGCAGTTGCGCCAAGAACGATCAGGCCGATCTCGCCTTGCGAACAGGCCAACCTGTCCAAAGCCCAAGAGATCGGGTTGGTTTCACCTATGCCCACGTTGCATGCGGCCTCAAAACTCTGGTTGGCTGCGATCTCTCGGATCGTGACCAGAACCAGCACGATTGTACCAAACAGAAAGACCCACTGCGCCAGCCGGTTTACAATCGCCCGGCTGATCAGACCGCTGCGGGTGTGAAGGTTGGCCTTGTACGTTTTGCGACCTGCAAAAAGCCCGACGCCAACGAACCCCAACAGAACGATGGCCACAAAGGCCACGCTGAGTGTTTCGATGGACTCGTTCAAATTGCTTTCAAAAAGACGTTGCAGCTGACCGCCGGACAAGCCCGAAACAGTTTCCAGCAATTGCTCTATGGTCAACCAGAGGCCGGAAATGAAGAACATCCAGAAAACCAGCATGCCTGCACAGATGCTGGGGTACAGCCGCCTGTGCTCTGAAAGTGTGTCATTGATCTGCAGCGTCCAGGCGGACAACGCGTAAAGAATGAGTGTCAGGAAGATAAGAGTGGCCCAGAAAATGGACAGCAGAAAAACCTGAAACGCCACGAATTGCTCCAGGGCCGGCGGGCAATTTCCCGTGTCGGAAGGGACGCAGACCCACAATTTCAGGCCCAGCGGCCCAATGACCAGGCACAGAGTCAGTGCTGTTCCCATTGCGAGCATTCCACGCCAGAAGACCCGCCTGAGATAGGTCGGCGCCGATCGGCTTTGCCCCAGCCCGACAATGGCCCCGCCGGCGTACAGCCCGAACAGAAGCCAGAACAACAGGGCAGGGTTCTGAAAAACCGAGACAGGTATCCGGTCGGTCATGACCGCTGCGGCACCAATCAACAAAAAGACGTTCAGCGTCGCAACCGCACCGAAGAAGATCCATGTGAAAAGATGTACCAGCTGTGCCGCAAGTGTATTCCTGCCATTGGGCTGGTCCGAGGCAACGCCTTTGCGGATGTGGGTTTGCTCGACATTGTCCATCGCCAGATATCCCAACGCCAGAACGACCCAAATCAGGTCCAGCACGGTTTTGATCGCTCCTTTCGGGGCCGGAGAGCGATCAGCCCAATAAACCTCGGCAAACAGGGCCTTGTCCTGAGGAACAGCCGGGTCAGTCACCGTGCGCAGATTGACTTCGAACAGCTCTGCATTTCTTGGATTTCCGTCGAAGGTGGATTCGGCCAGTTCGATCATGCCGCGTTCGACTTCGATCGGTGGTCTGGGGTTTCCATCCAGCCAGGTTGTGGCCGCGCCGACCACCTGGTCGACGGTTTCGCCGGGTTTTTGTTCACCGATTCCATGTACCGTGAGGATCAAATGCCGACCCATTGCGTTCTCCAAAATCTCTTTAAGTAACGGCAGAAGCGTATCATGAATGGCACCAATGCCCAAAAATGACTTTTTGCGTAGCCTTGCACACTCCCGCGCTTGCGCTGGGCGCTTTGATCTGAAACCGTCGATCCATGGCGATGATTTCCGTTGAAACCCGGTTCGGGCGACTTGGTGTTGAAGAAACAGACGGTGCCCTTACGCGGCTTGTCTGGAACGGCAGGGACGAAGGAGAGCCGACCGCGCTGCTGCACGAAGCCGCCGCCCAGTTGAGGGCCTATGATCAAGGACAGCTTGACCGTTTCGATCTGCCGTATCGCATTGACGGGTCAGAGTTTCAAAAGCGGGTCTGTGACCTGATGTATGCCATCCCGCTTGGAGAAACGCGCACCTATGGCGAAATCGCCAAAGAACTGGGGCAACCCGCCCAGCCGGTTGGCCAAGCCTGCGGATCAAACCCCATTCCCGTGATCATTCCCTGCCACCGGGTACTGGCCGCAAATGGCTTGGGCGGTTTTTCGGGCGACGGTGGTGTTGAGACGAAAGTTGCCCTGTTGCGGCATGAGCGGGCGGCAGGTCTTTTGATCTGAGCGTCGAAATTCGGTTGCAATCCGCTTTTTGCAGACACAACTTGTAACCATTGCTGAATTTGAAGGACCGCATTGCATGACCACTGAACAAGACCGTGCAGCCCGCAAGAAGGCCATTATCGACCGGTTGATGTCGCTTGAAGCGCAAGAGCTTGCAACGGCGCAGGCGCATTACGATGCGTTTTTGAAAGATGCCCAGTTGGACGACCGGGAAGGTCACGACAAGGATGACATTGCCGCATCGCGGGAAAACGCCGATCTGGCGGCTGCCTTCGACGCGCCTGTCCATGCGCATCATGCAAAGATTGATGTCATCGAAAATACCGATTTCAGCCTTGCCGACACGGTCAGGCCAGGAGCTGTGATCAAGTTCAACAACCGCAGATTTGTTGTGTGTGTTTCAACAACGCGGTTTGAAGTGGATGGCAAGACCTATATGGGCATTTCAACCCAAAGCCCGATATATCTGGCGATGGCAGGTCTGCAAAAGGGCGACGTCTTTACCCATAACGGCACCGAATTCGAGGTGCAGGACGTTCTGTAAAACGGGACGGGCAGCGCTGCGTCAGGCGCGGCGCTGCGGAACAACCTGTTGGGCGATGCCTGCGAAGGTCAGGTACAGGCTGGTGATGACCAGCCCCCAATGGGCCCAGCTTTCCGGGTGAAAATCGACCCATGCGGCCCAACCCGCGAAGAACGTCCATGCCAGCGCCATCGGCAAAGTCAGGCTGCGCCAGCGCTCGGTGCGCACGGGATGAACGAATTTCAGCGGCAGAAACATGGCCAGCGACAGCAGGGTGACCAGCAGCAGGATGATCCAGAAATTCGGTTCCAGCGCGAAGATCACGATCACGAACATGTTCCAGCACCCGGGAAAACCGGAAAAGGAATTGTCCTTGGTTTTCATGCGTGTATCCGCGAAATACATCGCACTGGCAAATGTGATGACGATGATCGCGAACCATCCGGTCCAGCCGTCCATCAGCCCCGATTTGAACAGGGCAAAGGCCGGGATGAACACATAGGTCAGGTAATCGATGATCAGATCCAGCAGAACGCCGTCGAACTCGGGCGCGTTGTGCTTGACGTGATAATGTCGCGCCAGCGGGCCATCGATACCGTCTACAATGAAAGACACGACAAGCCAAAGATACATAAGGCTCCATTTCTCTTCGACTGCGGCCAGCATGGCCAGCATGGCAAAAACAGCGCCTGTTGCAGTAAAGAGATGAACGGAAAGAGCTTTGAATCTGAGTGTCATGCGAGCGTCATGACTGATGCGCGTCCGAGATGCAAACCAAAAGCCCGGGTTTTCGAGTCATGTGCACGTCAGGCTTTGGGATGCGCGCGGTTGTAGACCTCCATCAACCGCGCAGTGTCGACTGCCGTATAGGCCTGCGTCGTCGACAAGGAGGCGTGGCCAAGAAGCTCTTGGATGGCACGCAGGTCGCCTCCGGCTGAAAGCAGGTGGGTGGCAAAGCTGTGCCGCATCGCGTGGGGTGTTGCGGTTGAGGGCAACCCCAATTGCATACGCGCCTTGGCCATAACCCCTTGGATTGCACGTGGGTTCAATGGCCCGCCACGGACACCTCGAAATAGGGCTTTGTCCTGTGCTCGTGGATGGGGGCATAACTTCAGGTATCTGTCGACCGCTTCGCGGGCGGCAGGAAGAACCGGTACGACCCGTTCTTTGTCGCCTTTCCCGACTATGCGCAGCGTGGCGGGCAAAGGCACGTCCGCTCCGGTCAGGGACAGCGCCTCGGATATGCGCAGGCCGCATCCGTACAGCAGCGTCACAACCGCGACGTCGCGCGCCGCGACCCAGTCGGATGTGGATTGCAGTTCCACCGTATCGATCATGGCGCGGGCTGCATCTTCGGCCAGCGGACGGGGCAGTTTCTTGGTGAATTTCGGCGCGCGGGTGGACAGAACGGCGGTGGGCTCGAACCCCTCACGCTCTGCCAGCCAACGGTAGAAGCTTTTGACCGCCGACAGTTTGCGCGCCAAAGACCGCGCGCTGACGTCTGCGCCGCGCTGATCCGCCATCCAGGCGCGCATATCCGACACCGTGATCCGTTCCAGTGCCTTCAGGCCATGCCGTTCGGCGTGATGCAGGGTCATGAACGACAGAAACTCGACGACATCGCCACGATAGGCGTTTAGCGTATTCTCGGATCGTCCGGCCAGTGCGCTCAGGCCGTCCAGCCAATGCTGAAGCGCGTCGCGGCAGGCAGGCGAGATCAGGCTCACGACAACCAGTGGCGCATCGAGCGTTCGAACACGCCGGCAAAAAAGGCCAGAAGATCGGTGCCCAGCTGCGGTGTGAAATGCCGAGGGTCGCGGGCGGCCATGACGATCATGCCAGGCAGTCGACCGGCCCCGAGGTCCAGCTTCAGACAGGCCTCGGAACGAAGCTGATCGGCTTGTGACCCGAAAATACGCCGACTCGGCTGATGGATTTCCCGCAAGATCACATCCCGCGCAGGACCGCCGCGATCAATGGTCAGGTACCGGTCGATGAAACCGGGTTCCGCGATCGTCAGGACCCCGCCCAACGTGTCGATTGCGGGATCGTTCTGAACCACGGTGGTTTCCAGAACCAGCGTAACGCTGTCGACGCGCAGGATGTCCGCCACATCGGCGCCCAGCGTGCGCAGGAAATCTTCGAACTCGACAGGTTCCAGCAATCGCAGAATGGCGCGGTGGACCTGATTGGTGCCCGCGAGGTTTTCATAGGCCGCAGCGATGACGGAACGGTGGGTGTCTTCCAGCCGATCCAGCCGCGCCTCGAGCCGTTGCATCGCGATGCCGCGCAGGTCAATCACGTTGTCGCCGCGCGCTTGCTCGTTGGCTGCGACAAGCGCCTGCATCAGGTCTTTGTCGTCCAGTACGACATCCGGCTCGGCCAGAATCGCCGCGCGGAGGTTATCCTCGAGTTTGGGGGTGCTGCTCATGTCCCGTCCGGTCTTTTTTTGTTGTCGCGGTTTATAACATGCCGGACCGGATTTGCCTTGGAAAAAATGCACGCAAGGGTGGATTTCCTTGCATGCTGTGGCAAGAGGCTCCCGCCCGCCATGCCTGATCACAGATCAGGCATTTGGCCGTTGGGCCGGGCGCGGCGCCTTTCGACACCGCGCGGTCGGGTCTGGGATCAGAGGATCTTCTGACCGGTTTTGGCCCAGTCCGCGAGGAAGGTTTCCAGGCCTTTGTCCGTCAAGGGATGGTCGGCCAGTTTCTTGATCACGGCAGGCGGTGCGGTGATCACATCGGCCCCGATGCGGGCGCTGTCGGTCACGTGGTTGACGGTACGGATCGATGCGGCAAGGATTTCGGTCTCGAACCCGTAGTTGTCATAGACCTGACGGATGTCTGCGATCAGGTCCATGCCGTCGAGGTTGATATCATCAAGCCGTCCGATGAAAGGCGAGATGAATGTCGCGCCCGCTTTTGCAGCCAGAATCGCCTGATTGGTTGAGAAGCAGAGTGTCACATTGACCATCTGGCCTTCGTCGCTGAGCGTCTTGCAGGTTTTCAGGCCGGCCCATGTCAGCGGCACTTTGACGGCGATATTCGGCGCGATCTTGGCCAGTTTGCGGCCTTCGGCGATCATGTCGTCAGCTTCGGTGGCGACAACCTCGGCCGATACCGGGCCATCGACCAGATCACATATCTCTTTGGTCACTTCCAGAATGTCGCGGCCCGATTTCAGGATCAGCGAGGGGTTGGTGGTTACGCCGTCCACCATGCCCAGATCGTTCAGTTCGGCGATGGCATCAATCTCGGCGGTGTCTACGAAGAATTTCATGAGGGCAGTCCTTTGATGGGTTGGCCTTGGTCGCGGATGGCTTTACCTCAAAGAGACCCATGCTGGAACCCCCTGCAAAGGATATGCAGTGAGCGCTAACGCATTTTTCGACCAAGGAGAGCTGGTGGCAGTGCTGACCACACAGCCGCTGGACCGGACGCTGGATTACAAAGCGCCCGAGGGCGGGTGTTTTCTGGGTGCATTTGTCGAGGTGCCTTTGGGGCCGCGCAAGGTGCTGGGCGTAGTCTGGGGGCCGGGGCAGGGCGGCTTTGACATCAGCAAGGCGCGGTCGGTCATCCGGGTGCTTGAGGTCGCGCCGATGCGTGAAGAGATGCGGGTGTTTCTGGGTCGTGTCGCCGATTACACGCTGACGCCGATGCCTGCGATGTTGCGGCTGGCAACGCGCGCGCCCGGGCTGGGTGATCCGCCGTCGATGCGCAAGATTTATCGTCTGGGCGATGGTGAGCCGGATCGGATGACCGATGCGCGAACCCGTGTACTTGAGGTGCTGCGGGATTTTGGTGGGCTGGCATTCACGTTGAAAGAGCTGGCCGAGCAGGCAGGGGTGACATCCTCTGTTGTCAAAGGGCTGGTGAAACAGGGTGCGGTTCGGGAAGAGGACAGTCCCCGCGATCTGCCCTATCCACATCTGGACCCCGACCTGCCTGGAAAAGAGCTAACCGAGGATCAGGCGGCTGCAGTTGCCAAGCTTCAGGTCGGGCAGCGGACGGGTGACTACGGAACAACGTTGCTAAAAGGTGTGACCGGGTCGGGCAAGACCGAGGTCTATCTTGAGGCCGTCGCCGAAGCGCTGCGCATGGGGCGGCAGGCCTTGGTCCTGCTGCCCGAGATTGCCCTGACCGCAGAGTTTCTGACCCGGGTCGAGGCGCGGTTCGGTGCGCGCCCGGCGGAATGGCATTCCGGCGCAACCATGACGGAACGGCGGCGGGTCTGGCGGATGGTCGGGCAGGGCAATGCGCAACTGGTCGTTGGCGCCCGGTCGGCGCTGTTTCTGCCATTTCGCGATCTGGGGCTTCTGGTCGTCGATGAGGAACACGACACGTCCTACAAACAGGAAGACGGCGTGCACTACAGCGCACGCGACATGGCGGTTCTGCGCTCGGCGATCTGTGGCGCGCGGGTGATTCTGGCCAGTGCGACACCTTCGCTGGAAAGTTGGGCCAATGCCGAGGCGGGTAAGTACGAAAGGCTTGACCTGACCTCGCGCTTCGGAGCGGCGGTATTGCCCGAGATGAAGCCCATCGACATGCGGGCCGAGCAGATGCAGCCCGGAACGTGGGTTTCTCCGTCTTTGCGGCAAGCGGTGCAGCAGCGGATCGAAAAAGGTGAACAATCGCTGTTGTTCATCAACCGCCGTGGCTATGCGCCGGTCACGTTGTGCCGGGCCTGTGGTGAGCAGATCGCCTGTGATCAGTGCGACGCACGCATGGTCGAGCACCGGTTTCTTAAGCGATTGATGTGCCACCAATGCGGCGAAACCAAGCCGATGCCCGAAGCCTGCCCTTCCTGCGGCGTAGAGGGCAAGCTGGCCCCGGTCGGGCCGGGGATCGAACGGCTGGCGGAAGAAGCCGAGGCGACCTTCCCCGAGGCGAAAATCGCGATGCTGAGTTCCGATCTTTTTGGTTCAGCCCGGGCATTGAAAGCCAAGATTGAAGAGATCGCCGCCGGGGATGCCGACATCATCATCGGTACGCAATTGGTGGCGAAGGGGCACAACTTCCCCAAGCTTACATTGGTCGGTGTGATTGACGCTGACCTTTCCCTGCACGGCGCGGATCTGCGTGCGGCCGAGCGTACGTTTCAATTGATGCGGCAAGTGGCTGGGCGCGCGGGACGGGCGGACAAGCCGGGGCAGGCGCTTTTGCAGACCTTTCAACCGGAACACCCGGTGATCCGGGCCATCCTGTCAGGTGATGAGGAAGGGTTCTGGAAAGCCGAGGCAGCGGGTCGACAGGCAGCAGGCGTGCCGCCCTATGGTCGCATGGCCGGGATCGTGCTGTCGGGCCCCGAGGTCGGGCCGGTCTTCGATATCGGCAATGCAATGGCCCGCAACGATGCGCCCCTGCGCGCCATCGGTGCTCAGGTCTTTGGCCCTGCGCCTGCACCCATTGCGCGTATACGCGGTCGCCACAGAGTGCGCTTGTTGGTGAAAGCCCCGAAAGGGGCGCCTATTCAAGATGCCATCGCCCGCTGGATCGCCCCATTGCGCCTGAAGGGCGATATCCGCCTGACCGTCGATATCGACCCACAGAGTTTTTACTGACCTCTGCATCTGTGCAGGGTGATTGTGCGCAGACCGCTTCCCTCTCGCCAAAGCGGTGAAATGGGCGTAGAGGGGTCTCATGCTGAAACCCATGCCCCTTACCGAGGCGCAGAGCCTGCCGTTCTGGCGCCGCCCCATCACGCTGTTGTTCATGATGGCGCTGACCATGCCCATTGCGTTCAACGCATGGAGCGCGCTGCTGAACAACTTTGTTATTGAGGTGGCGAACTTTGATGGCGCGGATATCGGTCTGCTGCATACGGTGCGCGAGATTCCGGGGTTTCTGGCGGTTGGCGTGATTGCCGTCATCATTTTCATTCGCGAGCAGGTGCTGGCGATGATCTCTCTGATGATGCTTGGCGTCGCAACGGCGGTGACCGCGTGGTTTCCCAGCCTGGGCGGGTTGCTGTTTGTGACCTTGTTCAGCTCGATCGGGTTCCATTACTACGAGACCGTAAACCAGTCGCTTCAATTGCAGTGGCTGCCCAAGGATCGTGCTCCGCAGGTGCTGGGATGGCTGGTTGCGATGGGATCGGCGGCGACCATGGTGGTGTATGGGCTGATCGTACTGACCTGGGATCGCTTTGATCTGTCCTACAACTTTGTATTCATGGCGTCGGGTGGAGTTACGGCTGCGCTGGCCCTGTTCTGTCTGTTCGCCTATCCGCAATTCGATGCGCCCACGCCGCAGACCAAGAAGCTGATCCTGCGTCGCCGGTATTGGCTGTATTATGCATTGCAGTTCATGGCAGGCGCGCGGCGGCAGATATTTGTCGTCTTTGCCGGGTTCATGATGGTCGAGAAATTCGGCTTTGAAGTGCATGAGCTCACCAGCCTTTATCTGATCAATCTGATGATCAACATGATGGCCGCCCCATTGCTGGGAAAGGCGGTGGCAAAGTTCGGTGAGCGGCGCACGCTGATATTTGAGTATACCGGTCTGGCCATCGTGTTCGCAGCCTATGGCGGCATCTATTGGTTCGGCTGGGGTGTTCTGCTTGCGGCAATCCTTTATGTGATCGACCACGTGCTGTTTGCGCTGGCTTTGGCATTGAAAACCTATTTCCAGAAAATCGCCGACCCTGCTGATATCGCGCCGACCGCTGCGGTGGCCTTTACGATCAATCATATTGCGGCGGTGTTTTTGCCCGCTTTGCTTGGCCTGCTTTGGGTCGTGTCGCCGGGCGCCGTGTTTGGCCTGGCCGCGGCGATGGCGATCGTTTCGCTGCTGTTGTCGTTGTTGATCCCGCGTCACCCCGAGCCCGGCAACGAGACCATCCTGACCAAATACGCTCCGGCCCCTGCAGAATAGGTCTCGGCGCTTGACGTTGACGGCGCGGCGTCCTAGGCGCGGTGTCAATCGAGACAGGAGGCCCCAATGCCCACATTCACCGCACTGACGACGCTGACAGGTAAGAAGGCCGCCGAAGGTCTGGGCGAGGCGATGGAACGTCTGGAGCCAGAGCCAACCGGCGTTGGTGTGTTCGAAGTCGAAGACGGATCCGGCCTGTGGGAGGTCGGCGGATATTTCACCGAAGCCCCCGACGAGACCGCACTGGCGGTTCTGGCAGCGGCGTTCGAGGCCAAACCGTTTGTTGTTTCAGAACTGCCGGAAACCGACTGGGTTGCGCATGTACGGCGCGAGCTTGCGCCCGTCGAGGCGGGGCGTTTCTTTGTCTATGGAAGCCATGATGCCGACAAGCTGCCCGAAGGCCGCATCCCTTTGCTGATCGAGGCCGCAATGGCCTTTGGCACCGGCCACCATGGCACGACGTTGGGTTGCCTCAAGGCCTTTGACAGATTGCTGGACGAAGGGTTCACCGCGGCGAAAGTGGCGGATATCGGCTGCGGCACCGCCGTTCTGGCCATGGCCGCAGCCCGGGTTTGGGACGGCGACATCATTGCCAGTGACATTGATGAAGTGGCCGTTGACGTGGCCGAAGCCAACCTCAAGGCGAACGGGATGTCCGGTGCCGTACGGTGCGTGGAAGCCGCTGGTTTCGACCACCCCGATCTCAGGGCGCACGCGCCCTACGACCTGATCTTTGCCAATATTCTCAAAGGTCCTCTGGTCGCCCTCTCGCCGGAAATCGCGGCGAATCTGCGTCCCGGAGGGTATGCAATCCTGTCGGGGATCCTCAACGAACAGGCCGATGATGTGGTGTCCGTTTATTCTCAAAATGAATTCAATCTTACCCATAGGGACGAGATTGGTGAATGGACGACCCTAATCTTAATGAAACAGGGCGCAAACTAGGCCATTTGCAGGAGTTTTGTGGAATTTTGCCACGTTTTTGTCGTAATCTCTTTTTACCGTTTTCTGACTGAAGTCGAGGGGGGCGGTTTTTGGAGGCTGCCATGACGGGTAAACAACTGGAGTTCACTCAGCGCGTTAATCGCCTGAACAAAAAACATCAAAAGATGAGCCGTGGCTATCGCGCGACGATGCGAAAGGATGGCCTGGTGGTTATGAAGCCGCAGCGGGTAAGCTCGGCAGTGCCGGCCAGGGTGCTGTTGCTTACGCTTCTGAGTGTTGTGGCGTTCAAGGCGTTTCTTTTGTCCAGCCTTGGCCCGACCGGATACCAATATCGGATCGACAGTTTAAACGAAGGCACATCGGTCGAAAAAGCAGGTGCCTGGGTGATGCAGATTGACCCGGTGTCGCAGGCGATTGCCGTGCAACTCAACAAGATTTTATACTGAATCTCAGTTTTGACTCAGTTTTCGGACGAAAAACACCGCGTGCACGGGGCGCGCGGTGTTTCTGTTTGCCCCTCAAGGGAGGAGGAAGGGGCGTATGCGAGTAGTGGTCGGTATTACCGGCGACCTTGGGCGATGGCGTCGATGTCGCCACGGCACAGGCCGATATCTTCCAGTTCACGATCGGTTAGACCGGTCAGCGCGTTGCGGGTAACGCGGGCGTCATTCCATTCGACGGCGGCGTTCACAGCCGATACAAAAAATGCGCCGATACGGCCAACGAGGCCGAACGAGCCAGTGGAGGCGAAGCGGGTGGTGTCCAGTGCAGCCATATCCTGTTTCCTTCTGGTTGGTGTTCACTTTGCGGTCTTGCGATCTGCCCGGCATCTAGTGCCGCCAAATCGCCCGCACAAGTTCAGTTTTTGCATGTGTCCTATGCGTTTCCTGCAATGCTCCAAAAGGCTGTAATCCCCTTAAATAATTGGTGAAAACGCGTTCACAAAAGTGTCGAATTCAGACTTTTTGAAGTCGCAAATGGCGTGTTGAGTCGCCTATGGGACAGGTGTGTCGTTTTCAGGCCTTGGGTCAATTCGCTTGGAAAATGTTCACGCTTCGTGCTAGGCGTTGAAAAAAGATCACAGAACCCGAGCAGGCCGAGGCAAAACATGCGAATTCTGGGCATTGATCCGGGGCTTAGGACCCTGGGGTGGGGCGTCATCGAATCAAATGGCAGCCGCCTGAGCCATGTGGCCAACGGTTTGTGCAAGTCGGATGGGGATGATCTGGGTGAGCGGCTGTTGTCTCTCCACAACCAGATTGTCGAAGTCATCGCCGATCATCAACCAGACCAGGCAGCCATCGAACAGACCTTTGTGAACAAGGATGGCGCCGGTACGCTCAAACTGGGTCAGGCGCGAGGCGTGGCGTTGCTGACGCTGGCACAGGCCGGATTGCCGGTGGGGGAATACGCCCCGAACCGGGTCAAGAAAACGGTCGTGGGTGTCGGGCACGCGGAAAAGGAGCAGGTGTTGCACATGGTCAAACTGCAATTGCCCGGATGTCAGCCCAAAGGGGCGGATGCAGCAGATGCTCTGGCGATTGCGATTTGCCATGCCTATTACGGCAAGACCCAACAGGTGCGTGTGAAAGAGGTGCGGGCATGATCGGAAAACTCACCGGAAGGCTGGACTATCGCGCAGCAGATCACGTGCTGATCGATGTCCGGGGTGTGGGATACATCGTCTATTGCTCTGACCGGACCATGGCTGCACTGCCGGGTGTAGGCGAGGCGGTTTCGATCTATACGGACATGGTCGTGCGCGAGGACCTGATGCAGCTTTATGGCTTTCTTTCGCTGGTCGAGAAGGAATGGCACCGCCTTTTGTGCTCGGTTCAGGGGGTCGGAGCGAAAGTCTCTCTGGCGATCCTCAGCGCGCTGGGGCCGGACGGTGTCAGCCGCGCAATCGCACTGGGAGATTGGGCGGCGGTCAAGGCGGCGAAAGGTGTGGGCCCGAAAACGGCGCAGCGGATCGTTCTGGACCTCAAGGACAAGGCGCCGGGCGTGATGGCCATGGGTGGCACCTTGACCGATGCGATGGATGGCCCTTCGATCGAAGTTGTAGAGCCTGTCGAGGCAGCGCCTGCTCCGAAGCGGACGCCAAAACCGGCCTCTGGGGCCGCTGCGGTGTCCGCGGGTGCGCTGTCTGCCTTGTCCAATCTGGGTTATGGGCCGTCGGATGCAGCAGCCGCGGTTGCCGAGGCGGCCGCCAACAACCCGGATGCAGACGAAGCGGGTTTGATCCGTGCCGCCCTGCAATTGCTGGCTCCGAAAGGCTGAATGAATGGTAGACGCTGATCCCACTGTGCGCCCCGATCCATTGCCCGAGGACAACGACCGCGCATTGCGCCCGCAGGGCTTGGATGAGTTCATCGGTCAGGCCGAGGCGCGGGCCAATCTGCGTATCTTTATTCAATCCGCTAAGCAACGGGGCGAGGCGATGGATCATACCTTGTTCCATGGCCCTCCGGGGTTGGGCAAGACGACGCTGGCGCAGATCATGGCGCGAGAATTGGGTGTGAATTTCCGCATGACGTCTGGCCCGGTTCTGGCGAAAGCGGGCGATCTGGCTGCGATCCTGACCAATCTCGAAGCGCGGGATGTCTTGTTCATCGACGAAATCCACCGCCTGAACCCGGCGGTGGAAGAGGTGCTTTACCCCGCGATGGAAGATTTCGAGCTTGATCTGGTGATCGGCGAGGGGCCCGCCGCGCGAACGGTTCGGATCGAGTTGCAACCCTTCACGCTTGTCGGGGCCACGACGCGCATGGGTTTGCTGACCACACCTTTGCGCGACCGGTTTGGTATTCCGACCCGGTTGCAGTTCTACACCGTGGACGAACTGCATGAGATCGTCACCCGAAACGCGCGAAAACTCGGCGCTCCGGCGGATGATGAGGGCGCGCGCGAGATTGCGCGCAGGTCGCGCGGAACACCGCGCATCGCCGGACGTCTGCTGCGGCGGGTGGTGGATTTCGCCATTGTCGAAGGAGATGGGCGGATCACCCGCGAACTGGCTGACGGAGCCTTGACGCGGCTGGGGGTGGACCATTTGGGGCTGGATGGTGCGGACCGCCGGTATCTGAAACTGATCGCCGAGAATTACGGTGGTGGTCCTGTCGGGATCGAAACGATGTCAGCCGCCTTGTCTGAAAGCCGGGACTCGCTGGAAGAAGTGATTGAGCCTTTTCTGTTGCAACAGGGGTTGATCCAGCGAACACCGCGTGGGCGGATGTTGGCGCAAAAGGCCTGGACGCATCTGGGCATGGCTGCACCCAAACCGCAGAGCGATCTGTTCGGTTGAAGCTTGCGCTTGGAAATTTTATGCCTTCGGCGAGAGTAATTTCGAAAAGATGAAGGCCTGATCGTGACACCGGAAGAGATTGAGGCGCTGTTCACGCGCGAAAGCGGTGAGTTTCTGTTTGCCCGTTGGGGACGACCCATTGTGCCGATTGTGTTTGGTGTTGAAGATGAAACGCTGTCCACTGTGAAGGGCGCCTTCGAGGCGGTTGTCACCTTGGCCGGTCACAAAATGGCCGAAACCGACCCCGAACTTGGTGCCAACTGCATGGTCTTCTTCTTCCGGGATTGGCAAGAGCTGCTGGACGTGCCGGATCTTGATCGTCTGATCCCCGATCTGGCACCGTTGGTCGGGCGCTTGGTTGAAGCGGATGCAAACCAATATCGCATTTTCCGGTTCGAGGAAGACGGCGCGATCCGTGCGGCTTTTGTTTTTCTGCGCATGGACAAGCAGTTGTCCAAGGTACCGGCGGAAACGCTGGCACTGAGCCAGGTGGTGCAGACCATCCTGCTTTGGTCCGATACTGCGTTTCGGACGCAATCTCCGCTGGCCGTGGCGGGCGAAACCACGATCCTGCGCCCCGATATTGCTGCGTTGATTCGGGCTGCTTACGATCCGGTTTTGCCTGGTTCGGCGCAGGATGCGTCTCATGCGCTCAGGTTGTTTGCCCGGTTGGAGCCACTGCAATGAAACATACCTACCCGGTTCGCGTATTTTATGAAGACACCGACATGGGCGGCGTCGTCTATCACGCGAACTATCTGCGGTATATCGAACGTGCGCGTTCGGATTGGGTGCGCAATCTGGGCAATGACCAGAACGCGATGCGGGAAGAGGGCATTGTTTGGGTCGTGCGGCGGGTCGAGGCCGATTACCTTTCGCCCGCCAGGTTCGATGACGAACTGATCGTCGAAACCGAAGTCACGGAAATCTCGGGTGTGCGGCTGACCATGGCGCAGCTGGTCCGGCGCGGCGAGACCGAGATTTTTCGCGCCTCGGTCACTGCCGTGTGCATCAACAAGGATGGCAGACCGATCCGGCTTCCGGCAGAGATTCGCGCATTGATGTAACAATTTGCGGGTCAGGGGTGGTTATGTTGGCATTTCAGCCCCAACTGCGTTAGCGTTTGGCAAAACAAGGCCAAACAAACGGCCGTCAGGCAAAAACAAAGAGCAGGTTCATGGAAGCTGAAACGCTGGCGCTGGCGCAGGAGATCGATTTCTCCATGTGGGGGCTGTATGCCCGCGCGACCTTTATCGTCAAATTGGTGATGTTGATGCTGATCGGTGCATCCATCTGGTCCTGGGGCATCATCATTCAGAAGCTGATTAATTATCGCGCGGCCCGTCGCGAGGCGCAGGCATTTGACGAGAGCTTCTGGTCCGGCAACCCTTTGGACGAGTTGTTCGAGCAGATCGGAACCCAGCCGGATGGCAGTTCAGAAAAGATCTTTGCTGCCGGAATGATCGAATGGCGCAGGTCGCACCGAAATGATGGCGGATTGATTGCCGGAGCGACCGCGCGGATAGACCGGTCCATGGATGTGGCCATAGCGAAAGAGGCAGAGACCTTGCAGAAAGGTCTGCCCATCCTGGCCACGGTTGGATCGACTGCGCCGTTCATCGGCCTGTTTGGTACCGTCTGGGGCATCATGAATGCGTTTATCGAAATCGCCGAACAGCAGAATACCAATCTGGCGGTCGTGGCCCCGGGTATTGCCGAGGCACTATTGGCAACGGGGCTCGGCCTTCTGGCCGCGATCCCGGCGGTTATTTTCTACAACAAGCTCAGTGCAGACTGTGACCGCATCGTGGGCGGCTATGAGGCCTTTGCTGACGAGTTCGCGACCATCCTGTCGCGTCAGTTGGACAGCTGACAATGGGCGCGGCGGTTCAGCAATCCTCGGGTGGAAACGGGCGCAGACGCGGTCGGCGTCGCGGGCGCGCGCAACCCATGGCCGAGATCAACGTGACACCGTTTGTGGATGTCATGCTGGTTTTGCTGATCATCTTCATGGTGGCCGCGCCATTGCTGACCGTCGGTGTTCCGGTAGATCTGCCCAAGACCGCCGCCAGCGCTTTGCCCGGTGACAATGAAGAACCTTTGACCGTGACCCTGACGGCAGATGGACGTGTGCAGATCCAGACAACAGACGTGTTGCGCGAGGAACTGATCGGCAAGCTGCGGGCCATCGCCGCAGAGCGGAGCAGTGACCGGGTTTTCCTGCGCGCCGATGGCGCGATTCCTTACGCGCAGGTCATGCAGGTCATGGGCGCGCTGAACGCGGGCGGGTTTTCCAACGTTGGGCTTGTGACCGATACGGGCGGGCCGACGCTGGACGAAGGTGGAGAGTGAGGGCGCACGGTGGATACCGGCACCAAGATTTCGGCGATTGCGCATGTCAGCCTGATCGGAGTGGCGCTTTTCGGCGGTACCTTCCGGTCCGAGCCTTTGCCGATGGCCGTACAGGATGTGTCCGTGATCACCGCTGAACAATTCGCGGCCATGACGGCCCAGCGGGATGCGCCTGAGATCCCAGAGGTGCCGGTGGCATTGCAACAACCGCCCGAACCACAGTCTGATAGCACGCCGCCAGAACCTGTGGTCGAGGAACAGCCCCGCCCTGAACCCGTCGTGCCTGCCGAACCCGAACCCGAGCCTGCGCCCGTTATCGTCGAAGCACCGCCGGAACCGGACGTGCCGGATGAGCTGCCGGTACTGACAGAGCCCGAGGTCGAACCTGTCGCACAGCCTGTGCCTCCGGGGCCTGAGGCGCAGCCGCGCCCGTCCGATCGTGTTGCCCCCGAGGCCATAGCGCCACCACCGCCCGAGGCAAAACCGGATGATTTCGAAACGCCGCCCGTTTCACTGGATGAGGGCGCCGAGGTTCAGCAGGAACAACAGGATCAGACCGCGCCGGAAGAAGCGGCCCCCGAGATCGTGACCGAGGCAGAGGAAACCAAAGAGCAGTCTCCGCTTACTTCTCCGCGACCGCGGGTGCGTCCGAACCGCCCAAGCCCACCGCCCGAACCCGATGTGGCAGAGACGCCCGAGGCGGCGCCCGAACCGAACGCGCAGGCCGACGAGGCCGCGATCAATGACGCTCTGGCCGAAGCCTTGGGCAGTGGAACCCAGCCATCCGGCCCACCGCTTACCAGCGGCGAGAAGGACGCGATGCGATTGGCCGTGTCCAAGTGCTGGAATGTGGGCTCTTTGTCTACGGATGCACTGAGTACTGTGGTCGTTGTGGCTTTTTCGCTAAACCGTGATGGTACGGTTGTGGATGGCAGCATTCGGATGCTGGACAGTTCTGGTGGGTCTGCTGGCGCGGCCAATCAGGCCTATCAGGCCGCCCGGCGCGCGATTTTGCGCTGCGGGGCCAGAGGATATGACTTGCCTGCTGACAAATACGCTCATTGGCAGGATGTTGAGATTACATTCAATCCCGAGAGGATGCGGATCAAATGATGAAACTTCTGACCAGCCTCTTTGTCGGCCTGACGCTGATGTCTACGCCGGTTCTTGCACAGAACAGTCCCCTGCGGCTGGAATTGGACCAGGGCATTATCGAACCATTGCCCTTTGCGGTGCCGAACTTTGTTCCCGATGGCCCGTCAGCGGCGCAATATGCACAGGACATCTCGCGCGTGGTGGCCGCTGATCTGACAGGAACCGGGTTGTTCCGCGAGATCTCTTCGGATGCCTTCATCAGTCGGGTCAGCAGCTTTGAGGCTCCGGTTCAGTTCGCCGATTGGAAAGCGATCAATGCTGATGCGCTGATCACGGGTGCAGTCAATGTTTCGGGCAAGAACCTCACGGTTCGATTCCGGGTCTGGGATGTGTTTTCGGGTCAGGAATTGGGCAATGGGCTGCAATTGGCAGGCACCACCGAGGGCTGGCGGCGCATGGCTCACAAAGTGGCCGATCAGGTGTACAGCCGGATTACAGGCGAGGGCGGATATTTTGACAGCCGCGTGGCCTTTGTTTCGGAAAGTGGGCCGAAAAACCAACGCCTGAAACGTCTGGCGATCATGGATTATGATGGCGCGAACGTGCAGTACATGACCGACAGTGCCGCAATCGTTCTGGCGCCGCGCTTTTCGCCTACTGGCGATCGGTTGCTGTACACCAGCTATGAAAGCGGCAGCCCGCGCATCTATGTTCTGGATGTGGGCCGCGTCAAACGACAGGAACTGAAGACGCAGGACGGAACCATGAGCTTTTCGCCCCGCTTTTCGCCGGATGGCCGGTCGATCGTGTATTCCTTGATTCAGGGGGGAAACACGGACCTGTGGAAAATGGATCTGGCGTCGGGGCAAAGCACTCGTCTGACCAACACGCCGGCGATTGAAACAGCCCCCAGCTATTCGCCGGATGGCAGCCGGATCGTGTTTGAAAGCGACCGTTCTGGTACGCCGCAGCTTTACGTGATGCCCGCGAATGGCGGCGAGGCCACGCGGATCAGCTTTGGCTCGGGTCGTTATGGCACGCCGGTATGGTCGCCGCGCGGCGATCTGATTGCCTTTACCAAGCAAAACCAGGGCCGCTTCCACATCGGGGTGATGCGCACGGACGGATCAGAGGAACGCTTGTTGACCGCCTCGTTTCTGGATGAAGGCCCAACCTGGTCGCCCAATGGCCGCGTCATCATGTTCACCCGTGAAACGCAGGGTGCCAGCGGCCGGGCCTCGCTGTATTCGGTGGACATCTCGGGCCGCAACTTGCGCCCGGTGCGAACACCGGATGGCGGCAGTGATCCGTCATGGGGCCCACTACAGAATTGATCGCAGCAAAGTTCACAACGAATCGTCCCTGTGGTAGACAGGCGGCAACAATCAAAACACGAGGCACTTGAAATGAATGTATTGAGCAAAGTCCTGGCGTTGGGCGCGCTGAGTGTGATCGCCGCCTGTACGAACAATGACCCATCCGCCTTGGGCGGCAGCGGTGCCGGCGGAACAGGCGCAATCGTACCGGGCTCGCCCAGTGACCCGCGTTCGCCTGCGTATTTCCAGCAGACCGTCGGGGATCGTGTTCTGTTCGCCGTGGACCAGTCCACCCTGACACCACAGGCGCAGACCGTGTTGCAAGGGCAAGCGGACTGGCTTCTGGCCAATCCGGATTTTGTTGCCACGATCGAAGGTCACGCGGACGAGCAGGGTACGCGCGAGTATAACCTTGCGCTGGGTGCGCGTCGCGCAAATGCCGCTCGTGAGTATCTGATTTCGCGCGGTGTTGCTGGCAACCGTCTCAAAACCGTCAGCTACGGCAAGGAGCGCCCAATCGAGATTTGCAGCGTTGAGGAATGCTATTCCAAGAACCGCCGCGCAGTGACTGTGCTGACCGGATCAACACTGGGGTAAGAAAATGCGTATGGCAGGATGGGTATTGGCGGCGGTCATGGCGACAGCCGGTGTTGCACAGGCACAGGATCAGCAAACCCTGGCCGACATACGTCAGGAGCTGACGGTGCTGCATGTGGAAATTCAGCGCCTGAAGCGCGAGTTTTCCACCACAGGATCGCCAGCGCCAAACTTGTCCGGCAGTTCGGTTCTTGAACGGGTTGACGCCATTGAAGCGGAACTGCAACGCCTGACCCGTCAGACCGAGCAGCTGAACCAGCGTGTGCAAAACATTGTCTCGGACGGCACCAATCGCATCGGAGATCTGGAGTTCCGCCTGTGCGAGCTTGAGGCAAACTGCGAGATTTCAGGCGAACCGACCAGCACACTGGGCGGAGAGGGCACAGATGTAGGTACGGCCGTTATCACGCCTGCCACGCCATCCCAAACCGATCAGGGTGAACTGGCCGTGGGCGAGCGGGCGGATTTCGACGCGGCATCGCAAGCACTGGCCGATGGGGATTACCAGACTGCGGCTGATTTGTTTGCGCAGTTTGATACGAACTATCCCGGCAGCCCCCTGGCGCCCGAAGTGAATCTGAAACGGGGTCATGCGCTTGAAGGCCTTGGCGACACCCGCGAAGCGGCACGGGCGTTCTTGGCAAGCTTTACCGGAGATTCCGAAGGAGCATTTGCCCCCGAGGCCCTGTTCGAGCTGGGCGCGGCGCTGGGGCGTCTGGGGCAGACCGATCAGGCCTGCATCACGCTCAATGAGGTTGGCGTGCGCTTTCCATCCGCACCGGCGTTTGCGGATGCGACGCAAGAGATGTCTGCGCTGGGGTGTTCTTGAACCGTCACAGCGAAAACCTGCTTGCAGAGCTTCGCGCCCGGCTTCCCCAAAGGCTTCCGCCTAAACTGGGCGTGGCGGTCTCGGGCGGTGGGGATTCCGTCGCGTTGATGCATCTATTGCATCAAGTCGCCCAAAACGAAGAGATTGCCCTTTTTGTGGCCACGGTCGATCACGGCTTGCGCCCCGACGCAGCGCAGGAGGCCGTGACAGTGTCGCGCCAGGCCGCTGCTTTGGGGCTGCCGCATGACATTTTGCATTGGGCGGGTTGGGACGGATCGGGCAATGTTCAGGACGAGGCCCGCAAGGCGCGTTACAGCCTGCTTGCCGGTTGGGCGCAACAGCGCGGCATAGACGCCATCGCGTTGGGGCACACGGCGGATGATCAGGCGGAAACGTTTCTGATGCGACTGGGTCGTTCATCAGGTGTTACGGGACTGTCCGGCATGTCGGCAAGCCGGCAATGGGAAGGTGTGACATTGCTGCGGCCAATGCTGGGGATCACACGCAAGGATCTGAGAACCTACCTGACCGGTATCGGCGCAACATGGGTCGAAGATCCGTCGAATCAGGACCCTCGTTTCGACCGGATCAAGGCACGAGAGGCCGTGTCCGGCCTCAAACCACTGGGAATTGACGCGCTTTCATTGTCGCGAGTGGCCGAAAATCTGGCGCAGGCCCATGCAGCCCTGGGTGTGTTTGCGCAGGAATCCGCACGTAATGTCGCCCAGCTCGAACAGAGCGACGTGAAGGTGGACAGGGCCGGTTTTGCCGCATTGCCCAAGGAAATCCGACGCCGCGTGTTGCTTGGATGCCTTGCCTGGATCGCAGGGCAGGGATATCCCCCGCGTCAGGCGGCGGTCGAGCAGGCCATGAAGGCCATAATCGACGGGCGGGCAGGTTCGCTCAGCGGTTGCCTGTTGGTGCCAGAAGGGATGAGTGTTTGGATTTGCAGGGAATTCAAGGCCGTGGAGGCTCGGGTTTCAGCGCCTGACGAAGTTTGGGATGGCAAATGGGTCTTGACCGGGCCCGAGATTTCCGGTGCCGAGATCCGCGCTCTGGGTGAAGACGGGCTGCGACAGGTGGCCGAATGGCGCGAAACAGGCCGGCCCAGGCTGGCCTTGAGTGCGACGCCCGCGGTCTGGAAGGGGGGCGTGGTGCTGGCCGCTCCGCTTGCGGGATTTGCGAACGGATGGCACGCGGACACGATGCCGGAATGGCCCGAGTTCCACGCATCTTTTTTATCGCATTGAACATACCACAATCCTCTCTATTTTAAGAGGTAACTTGGCAGCTCCTCACCTGCCGGAACTTTTGGGAGAATTTCCTTGGGCAACGCTCGCAATATCGCGTTTTGGGTCGTTCTGTTTCTGCTGATCCTTGCACTGTTCAATCTGTTCAGTGGACCGGGCGGAACGCTTCAGAGCAATGAAAGAACTTATTCCGATTTCGTCGGCGCCGTGCAAAGCGGTGAAGTCAAGAACGTGACGCTAGACGGCGAACAGATCCGCTATACGACCGAAAGCGGTGCGACTTACGTAACGATCAAACCCGGCGACGCCGAGGTCACCAAGCTTTTGATCGATGAGAACATCCCGGTTCAGGCGGTCAAGCAACAGCAGTCGGGCTTCCAGTCTTTCCTGATCACGCTCTTGCCGTTCCTACTTCTGATCGGTGTCTGGGTCTATTTCATGAACAGGATGCAGGGCGGCGGCAAAGGCGGTGCGATGGGCTTTGGCAAGTCGAAGGCCAAGATGCTGACCGAAAAGCATGGCCGCGTCACGTTTGACGACGTCGCGGGCATCGACGAAGCCAAGGAAGAACTGGAAGAGATTGTCGAATTCCTGCGCAATCCACAGAAGTTCAGCCGCCTTGGCGGCAAGATCCCGAAAGGCGCGCTGCTGGTGGGCCCTCCGGGCACCGGTAAGACGCTGCTGGCCCGCGCCATCGCGGGTGAGGCGGGTGTGCCGTTCTTCACTATTTCGGGGTCCGACTTTGTCGAGATGTTCGTGGGTGTCGGTGCATCCCGTGTCCGAGACATGTTTGAACAGGCCAAGAAGAATGCGCCTTGTATCGTCTTCATCGACGAGATCGACGCCGTGGGTCGCCATCGTGGCGCTGGCTACGGCGGTGGTAATGACGAGCGCGAACAGACCCTCAACCAGTTGCTGGTTGAGATGGACGGCTTTGAGGCCAATGAAGGCGTGATCATTCTGGCGGCCACCAACCGCAAAGATGTTCTGGATCCGGCGCTGCTGCGTCCAGGCCGTTTTGACCGCAACGTGACCGTTGGTAACCCCGACATCAAAGGCCGTGAGAAAATTCTGGGCGTGCACGCGCGCAAGACGCCTCTGGGCCCCGATGTCGATCTGCGGATCATCGCGCGCGGTACGCCGGGCTTCTCGGGTGCCGATCTGGCGAACCTTGTGAACGAGGCCGCGCTGATGGCCGCCCGTGTGGGACGCCGCTTTGTCACCATGGAAGATTTCGAAAACGCGAAAGACAAGGTGATGATGGGGGCCGAGCGCCGCTCGATGGTGCTGACGCAGGACCAGAAGGAAAAGACAGCCTATCACGAGGCGGGGCATGCCGTTGTCGGCCTGACCCTGCCGTTGTGCGATCCTGTCTACAAAGCCACGATCATTCCGCGCGGTGGTGCGCTGGGTATGGTGGTTTCGCTGCCTGAAATGGATCGCCTGAACTACCACCGTGATGAGTGTGAGCAAAAGCTGGCCATGACCATGGCCGGCAAAGCCGCCGAGGTTATCAAATACGGTGAAGACCACGTTTCGAACGGCCCGGCCGGGGACATCATGCAGGCCAGCCAGTTGGCGCGTGCCATGGTGATGCGCTGGGGCATGTCGGACAAGGTCGGTAACATCGACTATGCCGAGGCGCACGAAGGCTATCAGGGCAACACCGCAGGGTTCTCGGTGTCGGCGCATACGAAAGAGCTGATCGAAGAAGAGGTGAAACGCCTTATCCAGCAGGGTTATGAGCGCGCGCACCAGATTCTGACCGAACAGCGCGAAGAATGGGAACGCCTGGCGCAGGGCTTGCTTGAATACGAAACCCTGACGGGTGATGAGATCAAGCGTGTCATGAATGGTGAATCACCCACCGAGGATGATGATGAAGGCGACAAGCCGGATGAAGGCAGCGCGCCCAGTGTCACGGCCATTCCCAAGACAAAGGCCAAGAAATCTCCGCCCGATGGCGGGATGGAGCCCGAACCTACCGCATAGTCAAAATAGACCCGGCGCATAGTCCGGGTCTTTTTTCTTTTCATCGGTGTTTTGCCGGGCAATATGCACGCAAGAAAAAGAGCGAAAAGGGAAGGCTATGCCATTTTTGCGTGAAACCGAGTTTGCCGCCGAAGCGGTCTGGCTTGGCCATGTCTCTGCGGGAACCTCTTTACGGGCCAAGGCTGTTGACACGCTGGATCTGGGTTTTGACGGCGTGAAGGGTGAACGCCACGAAGGCCTCAATCGGGCGTCCTGTGTCAGGGTCTCGAACCTTTACCCGAAAGGCACTGAAATTCGAAACGTGCGTCAGCTTTCAGTTTTGTCCGAGGAGGAATTGCAGCAAATTGCGCAGGACATGGGGTTGGATCAGCTTGACCCGTCCTGTCTTGGGGCTTCCATTGTGCTGCGTGGGATCCCGGATTTTTCGCATATCCCCCCGTCTTCACGTCTTCAGGCAACGAGCGGGGCGACGATAACGGTGGACATGGAAAACGCCCCTTGTGTTCTGCCGGGGCGCGAGATCGAAGCGGATCAACCGGGGCATGGCGCAGCTTTCAAACCTGCGGCGGTCGGGCGTCGGGGCATCACCGGATGGGTTGAACGTCCGGGGCGCATTCAACTGGGGGACCGGCTGAAACTGTTTGTTCCCGATCAACCTGCCTGGGCTTGGGAAAACGGGCTTGTTTCCGATTAGAAACCCCTGAAACGAACTTACGACGCTTCGCGACGCCAGAATGTCGGAATCCATGGCTATCGGGATTGTACACAAGGGTATGGAATGCACAGCGCCGACGCCCCGCGTCGGTTTTGCACGGTATTCAATCAAGGACCCCGGCCAATGAGCTACAAATCCGATATCGAAATCGCCCGCGAAGCGAACAAAAAGCCGATTCAGGAAATCGGTGCCAAGATCGGCATCGACTCTGCGGATCTGCTGCCTTACGGCCACGACAAGGCGAAGGTCAGCCAGAACTTCATCAACTCGGTTCAGGACCGCGAAGACGGCAAGCTGATCCTGGTGACTGCAATCAACCCGACCCCGGCAGGTGAGGGCAAGACCACGACCACAGTGGGTCTGGGTGACGGCCTGAACCGCATCGGCAAGAACGCGATGATCTGTATCCGCGAAGCCTCGCTTGGCCCGAACTTCGGTATGAAGGGCGGCGCCGCGGGTGGCGGTTATGCGCAGGTCGTTCCGATGGAAGAGATGAACCTGCACTTCACCGGTGACTTCCACGCCATCACTTCGGCTCACTCGCTGCTGTCGGCGATGATCGACAACCACATCTATTGGGGTAACGAGCAGGAGATTGACACCCGCCGCGTCGCATGGCGCCGTGTGGTCGACATGAACGACCGTGCCCTGCGTCAGATCACAGCTTCACTGGGTGGTGTATCGAACGGCTTCCCGCGTGAGGCGGGTTTTGACATCACCGTAGCGTCCGAAGTCATGGCGATCCTCTGTCTGGCGAACGACCTGAAAGACCTGGAAAAGCGTCTGGGCGACATCATCGTTGCTTACCGCCGCGACAAATCTCCGGTCTACTGCCGTGACATCAAGGCCGAAGGCGCAATGACCGTTCTGCTGAAGGACGCGATGCAGCCGAACCTGGTGCAAACGCTGGAAAACAACCCGGCCTTCGTCCACGGCGGCCCGTTCGCGAACATCGCGCATGGCTGTAACTCGGTCATCGCGACCAAGACCGCTCTGAAAGTCGCCGACTATGTCGTGACCGAAGCCGGTTTCGGTGCGGATCTGGGTGCCGAGAAGTTCATGAACATCAAATGCCGCAAGGCGGGCATTGCCCCGTCGGCAGTTGTTCTGGTTGCGACCGTGCGCGCGATGAAGATGAACGGCGGCGTTGCCAAAGCCGATCTGGGTGCGGAAAACGTTGAGGCCGTCAAATCAGGCTGTGCCAACCTGGGCCGTCACATCGAGAACGTGAAATCCTTCGGTGTGCCGGTTGTCGTCGCCATCAACCACTTTGTCACCGATACCGATGCCGAAGTTCAGGCCGTGAAAGATTATTGCGGCGAGCACGGCGTCGGGGCGGTTTTGTCGCGTCACTGGGAGTTGGGTTCCGAAGGGTCTGCGCCGTTGGCCGAGAAAGTCGTCGAAATCGTCGAAGGTGGCACCGCGAACTTCGCACCGATCTACCCCGACGATATGCCTCTGTTCGAGAAGATCGAAACCATCGCCAAGCGCATCTACCGCGCTGACGAGGTTCTGGCTGACAACAAGATCCGCAACCAACTGCGTGAATGGGAAGAAGCCGGATATGGCAACCTGCCGGTCTGCATGGCCAAGACGCAGTATTCCTTCTCGACCGACCCATCGCTGCGCGGTGCACCCACGGGCCATTCGGTTCCGGTGCGCGAGGTACGCCTGAGCGCGGGAGCGGGCTTCATCGTGGTCGTCTGCGGCGAGATCATGACCATGCCTGGTCTGCCCCGCAAGCCGGCTGCTGAAACCATCTGCCTCAATGACGCAGGTGAGATCGAGGGCTTGTTCTAAGCCGCCGAATAGGACATCTCGTGGTCCGGGGATTCATTCCCGGGCCATGAGGAGATGACGATGCCCACTCTGATACCGCCTCAGAACTGCAACACGATGCAGGAGCTGCGGGCTGAGATCGACAAGCTGGATCGCCAACTGATCGAAATGTTGGTAACGCGCGCGACATATATTGACCGCGCGTCGCAGCTGAAACCGGGCGAGGGCCTTCCGGCCCGTATCCCGGAACGTGTCGAAGAGGTGGTGCAACGCGTGCGTGCAAGCTCGGACGCGCTGGGGATGGACCCGGATCTGGCCGAGAAGCTGTGGCGCATATTGATTGACTGGTCGATTGCACGCGAAGAGCGCGTGATTGGCACCGACTGACTGACCGGGCGTTCTGTGCGCCCGATCCGTTTTTTGAAAGAAGGGATCGAAGTATGGTAGCTCAGGTTATCGACGGTAAGGCCTTTGCCGCAAAAGTGCGCGGTCAAGTTGCCGATCAGGTCGCAAAGCTGAAAGAAGAAAACGGCATCACCCCTGGCCTAGCCGTGGTTCTTGTGGGCGAAGACCCAGCCAGCCAGGTTTATGTCCGCTCGAAGGGCAAAATGACCGTTGAAGTCGGCATGAATTCATACGAGCACAAACTGGACGCCGCGACGTCGGAAGAAGATCTTTTGGCGCTGATCGACAAGCTGAACAACGACCCGGCCGTGCATGGCATTCTGGTCCAGTTGCCGCTGCCCGAACACCTGAACGAAGATCTGGTGATCAACTCGATCGACCCGGCCAAGGATGTGGATGGCTTCCACATTTCGAACGTGGGCCTGCTGGGTACCGGTCAGAAGTCGATGGTGCCCTGCACCCCGCTGGGCTGCCTGATGATGCTGCGGGACCACCACGGTTCGCTTTCCGGCATGGACGCCGTTGTGATCGGTCGCTCGAACATTGTGGGCAAACCGATGGCGCAGCTGCTGCTGGGCGATAGCTGCACCGTGACCATCGCGCATTCGCGCACCAAGGATCTGCCGGACGTCGTACGCCGTGCCGATATCGTCGTGGCTGCCGTGGGGCGTCCGGAAATGGTGCCGGGTGACTGGATCAAGGAAGGCGCGACCGTGATCGATGTAGGCATCAACCGCATCGAACGCGACGGAAAGAACAAGCTGGTCGGTGACGTGGACTATGCCAGCGCGTCCCAGCGTGCTGGCGCCATCACTCCGGTTCCGGGGGGGGTAGGTCCGATGACCATTGCATGCCTGTTGGCCAACACTTTGACAGCGTGCTGCCGCGCCAACGCTCTGCCCGAACCAGAAGGTTTGACGGCGTAAGGTAATCTGGTCGGGTCGATCATGTCGGCCCGGCACACTCCTCGGTTGTGCATGACCCCGCGGGACAATCATCGGACGCTCCAGTCAATTTGCCCTGAATGGGTTTGACAGCTTAGAAAATCGTGATATCCCTGTATTCCCAGTTGGTTACAGGTAAGGTGCTTCAGTGCTTGTCGTGCTAAGGTTGAATATAATTAAGTCATGCGCAAAAGCGGTATGACGTCTGGGATTAACACTATTCGGAATGCTTGTACCCCACAGCGAGTGACGGCGGGCCTTGTCTTTCTTCCATTGCTTGCCTACGCGTTTCCTCCATTTCTGGTCGCGGATCTGAGCTTCGGTTTGCGTCTTCTTTTCTGGACCGGGGTTATGTTTCTTGCCCTGACAGTCACCGGGTTGGCGCGCAACTTGATGCAAAAAAACCCCGTTCTGTTGAATGTTCCCGTCCGTGATCTGGCATTCGCGGCACTGATCCTGGTTCTGTTCACGCCGTCCCTTTGGATGTTGGCATGGGTCCTGTTCACCTGCGGAGGTCACATGGCACCAGGCGCCCAGACCGTCGCGGTATATGGGGTCCTGTTTGCAACGGGTTTGGTTCTTGTGCAACGCAATGATCTGAACCCATTGATGGCCTCGACACCTGAAACCGAGAGGCCGCGTCTGATCAGGCGTCTGCCGCCTGACTTCCATGGTCAAATCCATCGTTTGACGGTCAGGGATCACAATGTGGATATTGTCACTTCGGAAGGCACGTTCACGGTCCGCTCGCGCTTTACGGACGCAATTGCCGAGATGGAGCCGGTTCCCGGACACTGTTCGCACCGTTCACATTGGGTGGTGGACGCATCAATCGTTGGGGTTGAAAAATCGGGGGGCAAAACCTTTATGCGCCTGATGAACGGCGATCTGGTTCCAGTAAGCCGCAAGTACAAACCGAAATTGGAAGAAGACGGGTTGATCTGAACTCAACGCGGCATTGGAATCATCTGTGGTTGCTGGCCCGTCAGAATGGCCATGGCGTCCGCGCCCATGAGATCGGAAAGTGCCCGATCCGAACTGCGCAACCCCCCGGTGTAAGTTCCGTAGGCAGGCAGGATCAGCCGGTTTCTGTCCAGCAGAAAGGCAGGCCGTGAAATGTACCTGCCTTTCGTCCGAATCTGTGCTTTCGGATGGAAATGGCCTGAAATTTCACCTTGCGGCTGATCCTGGGCGATGTGACGAAAGACGAGAGGGCCGCACTGCCATTCGACCAGATGAGAGCCCCCCATCTCGATCGGGCCGGGATCGTGGTTGCCTTCGATCCAGATCCATTGGCGCCCGGCCTGCAACGTTGCAATCCTCAACCCTTCTGCGTCGGGCAGGGCCTGGGCCGCTTCGAGATCGTCAAAGCTGTCACCTAGGCAGATGACGGTTTCGGCGTTGGTGTGTTCGAGATCGCGCGCCAGCCGGTCAAGCGTTTCGCGACTGTCATAAGGCGGCAGCGTAGCCCCGCGCCGACGGGCCATACGTTCGGATTTTCCCAGATGCAGGTCCGAAACACAGAGCAGTCGCCGCGCCGGCCACCATAATGCGCCAGACGGCAACGCAGCGAGTTGCTGGCCTGCAAAGGAAAACTTGCACACGTTCATGATACGTTCTTGGCCTGATTCCACATCTTGCGCAAGGGAATCAAAGCTGGTCCAGCCCGGCGGCTTCCAGCAGGCGCGCGCTTTCTTCTGCAAGCAGCCTTTCTTCGGCGGCCCCTTTGACAGGCACCTTTCCGACCTCAAGAAACAGCGGCGCGGCCAGTGGGGAAACGCGGTCTAGACGCAGCAGGTCGATGCGGTCGCCGATGCGCGCCAGCATTGCCTCGATCCGACCGAAGTCAACCAACCCGCGCATGGCTTCTTCGCGGGTGATCTGCATCAACAGATGATCGGGATCATATTTCAGCAAAGTGTCATAGAGAATATCCGACGAAAACGTGGCTTGCCGCCCGGTTTTCCGTTGCCCGGCCATGTTGCGTTCGATCAGACCGGCAATCGTGGCCGACGCGCGAAAGGTACGCTTCATGACTGCGTTGCCTGCCAGCCATGTGTCCAGCCCGTCACGCAGCGCTTCGGGTTGAAACAAAGGGCGTGGGTCAGTGACCGCATCCAAACCCCAAATCAGCGTGGCATAGTCTGTGGCGACAAACCCCAGCGGCGCCAAACCGGTATCCTCCATCCGCTTGGTCAACAGCAGCCCAAGTGTTTGTTGCGCGTTGCGGCCGGCGAATCCGTATACGCACAGATGCTCTCGGCCGTCGCTTGGAAAGCTTTCGATCAGAAGACGATCGCGTTGAGGCAGGCGGGACATTTGGCGCTGCAAGTCCAGCCAATCAGCCGTATGGGAGGGCAGGTGCGGCCAGTCAGTTTGGGCGAACATGCGCAGAATGCGGTCGCTGAGTTGCGTTGAGGTCGCAAATTTCGTGCCCGAGAAGGTCGCGATCTTTGGTTTGCGATCGGCGCGACGGCTGACTTCGACCACCATTTCGCGCAGACCTTCATACCGTACGATCTGTCCGCCGATCAGGAAGGTATCGCCGGGGGTCAGCGAAGCAGCAAAGGCTTCCTCGACTTCGCCCAACGGTTTACCGCCACGGCTGCGTTTAAGGCGAACTTTGAGTGTATCCGTGTCCTGAATCGTGCCCAGATTCATGCGAATACGCGACGCTGCGCGAGGATCGCGCAATTGCCATTGCCCGTCGGCACGCTTCTGCAACCTTTGCCATCGATCATAGGCGCGCAAGGCGTAGCCGCCGGTGGCACAGAAATCCAGACAGGCGTCAAATTCCGGTCGGGTCAACTGTGCGTAAGGTCCGGCGGATGTCATCTCGGCATATAGATCATCAGCGTCAAAGGGCCCGGCACAGGCCGCAATCAGAATGTGCTGGCACAACACATCGCGGGGGCCGGGGCCTCGGGGTTCTCCGTCCAGTTCATGGGCTTTGGCAGCCTCGAGCGCAGCGACGCATTCGACAACCTCAAAACGGTTCGCAGGAACCAGCAGCGCCTTGGAAGGCGCGTTGTAGCGGTGGTTGGCCCGACCAATCCTTTGCACCAGCCGCTTGACGTTCTTGGGCGCACCGATCTGAATCACCAAATCGACATCGCCCCAATCAATGCCCAGATCGAGGCTGCCGGTGCAGACGATGGCGCGCAATTCGCCACGCACCATCGCGGCCTCGACCCGCTCGCGTTGCTGTCGGTCAAGGCTGCCATGATGGATGCCGATGGGCAGGCCGTCGTCATTCGCCAGCCATAGATTGTGAAAGTAGATCTCGGCCTGCGCGCGGGTGTTGTGAAAGATCAGCGTGGTCCTGTGCCGCCGGATCTGGTCCAGCACAGCTGGAATCGAATAGGCCGCGCCTCCGCCGGACCAGGGCGGCATTTCCGTTGTTTCCAGCATCTGGATGTCCGGGTCCGGGCCGGGATCGGCCTGCACGATCTGGCAGGGGTCCGGGTGGCGCGCCAGAAAGCCGGCAATTGCTGCGGGGTCTTCGACCGTGGCTGACAGGCCTACACGACGCAGACCCGGGTTGAGGCGGTGAAGACGTGCCAGGGCCAGCATCAGCTGATCGCCGCGCTTGCTTTCCGCCAGCGCGTGGATTTCGTCGACGATGATCCGCTGTACCCCATCGAACATGCGCGGCGCATCTTCGTATGAGGTCAGCAGTGCAAGGCTTTCCGGTGTGGTCAGCAGGATATGGGGTGGATCGGCCCTTTGGCGTTTTTTCTGCGTGGCCGAGGTGTCACCGGTGCGATCCTCGATTCGGATGGGCAGGCCGATCTCATCCACCGGGGTTCGCAGGTTACGTTTGATATCCGCCGCCAGCGCCTTGAGCGGCGAGACATAGAGCGTATGCAAACCGTTGTGGTCCCCGTCGGCCAGCTCGGACAGGGAAGGCAGAAATCCGGCCATGGTCTTGCCGCCACCCGTTGGGGCGATAAGGAGGGTTGCCGGCTCCTTCGCCCGGTCGAACATCTCTTTCTGATGTGGGTGGATGGACCAGCCTTTGGAGGAGAACCACGTACCAATCCGAGCGGGAATCTGCGTCATGGTTGCAGATTACCCGCCCGGAGGAGGGATTGGCACGGCGTTATTTGACGATTTTCTCGTCTTTTACGAACATGTTGGCCCAGGCACGGTCAATCAGGTCCGGACTCATCTGATAAGGGATGCCTTCGAACTCGCAGATCGAGATCATCTGATCAATCAGGAAGATCGGTTGATAGTTGGCGTAGATATTGTTGATAGTAGGGTATTTGACCTTCAGCAGGTGCACCAGCGCCGCCTCATCCAAAGGCATTCCGCGTTTGCGGGCTACCATGGCAAAGATTTTCAGGAAGTTTTCTTGGTTCGGACCGTCAATCTTGATCTTGAAGAAGATCCGGCGCAAGGCCGCTTGGTCGAAGATCTCATTGGGGTGGAAGTTGGTCGAGAAGATGACCAGCGTGTCAAACGGAACTTCGAACTTTTCACCTGATTGCAGGCCGAGGATATCCTTGTTTTCTTCAAGCGGGACAATCCAACGGTTGACCAGCGCCTGCGGCGGTTCGGCCTGACGGCCAAGGTCATCTACGATGAAAATGCCACCGGTGGATTTCAGCTGCAACGGGGCCTGATAGGTTCGGGCGGTCGGGTTGTAGACCAGATCCAACATGCTGAGCGAGAGCTCACCACCGGTTACGACGGTGGGGCGTTCACACTGAACATAGCGAGAATCGAACCGCTTGCGACGGCGCAGGCTGTTGGGGTCGTCCGGCTCCTGTTCGATCGCCGTGTGCACGATCGGGTCATAGACCGTGATCACCTGACCTGCATATTCGATAGCATAGGGCACATAGACGTTATCACCCAACGCATCCCGGATGCCGTTCGAGATCGAGGATTTACCGTTGCCCGGAGGACCGTACATCAGAATCGACCGGCCCGCGCTAACCGCCGGGCCCAGATGGTCCAGCAGGCTGTCGGGCAGAACGAGATGACCCATTGCGCCAACCAGTTGCTCTCGCGTGACCTGAATATTTCGGATCGACTGGCGTTTGACCTGCTCGCGATAGACATCCAGCGGCACCGGCATCGCGCCGAAATATTCGGATTGGCTCAGCGCATCCAGCGCACGGGCCTTGCCTGCATCGGTCAGCTGATACCCCATCTCATTGCCGCTATTGGCGTTCAGTGTCCCGGTCGCTTCAAGCAGTTTCTGATCGCGCGCGATATCGACCAGTTCCTGAGTTACCGATCCCGGGAGACAGATCGCTTCGGCCACTTCTGAAACCGTGCTCGCGTTTTTGCGAAAAACCGTCTTCAGAAGGATGTCCCGCATCATTACAAGCGGAAGCTTCATTTCGCCCAAACCCTTGGGGGCAGGGGGGGCCATAACAGAGGAATTCTGCATATTCATGCGCGGTGCTCGTCCATCAATTTGTCACGCCAAGAACCCGAAAAAGGGCGTCTTGAAGAAAAATGAACCAGCTTTGTGGCGGGACAAAGGCAGCGACAAGGCGCGCTGATGATAGTTTACGATCCGAGAACAGTACCCAAAATCAGGTACATGGCCAATGATCCGCCCAAGGCGAAACCCATCGGAAACTGCTTGCCCCGGCTCCAGCTTTCCCAATGCGGCGCGATCGTGCGCAGCCTTGTGATTTTGGCCAAACGATGTGTGACCACGGCAGCCAGAACACAGGCGGTCAGGATCATCAGTATAATTCTCAGATCGCCCAGCCAGACAAACGCCGAAGCGGCGGCCAGAAATTTGGCATCGCCAGCGCCCATGGTGCCCGCGGCATTCAGGAAGATGCCAATAACCAAAACCACGACAATATGCAGCAATTGCCAGAAATAGATCGGCATAGACACGGTGACCGGCCCTAGATTGCCGCTGAGGCTGCCTGTAGACCAGGGTGGAATGGCGATCAGACCTATCACGATGTAAACCAGCGTAAGCGCAAGGACTGCATGGTTCTTGATCCGCATCTCACGCATATCCGTGAAGGCCACGTAAAAGCAGATCGGCAGCACAAACGGCAGAAACCAGGCCGCTGCCACTGCGGGTATTTGCATGTGTCAGGCCCCTTCAAGTGCCCGAAGCGAGCGGACCGCCTCGTCGAAATGCTGCGGGTGGGTTGAAATGGCTTCGCGGAATAGGTTCTTGGCGGTGGTTATATCGCCCTGTTTGACTGCCGAAATACCCATCGTGTTGAGCAGACGCGCCCGCTCGACCTGAGTCATCGGGACGACTGGCAGGCTGTAGTTGCCTTGCGCCGATCGGGCCAAAACCAGGTTGTTCTTGGCAGTAAACAGCGAGTTGTCCTGGCGGATCGCTTCCGAGAACAACCGCTCGGCTTCGGCATATTCGCCGCGGGTCAGTTTGGAATATCCCCAGTTGTTCATCACACTGCCCGGACGTGTCGTCAGCCCGACAGCGGTTTCATAGAAATGATCCGCGCGTTTCCACTCTTTCCGGGAATCCGCAACGACTGCCTCGAGGCGATACCGTTTGAAGGTTTCAAAGGTGGGGGGAACCGAATCCAGAACCGTTTTGGCCTGCGACCAGTCGCCGTTTCGGACCAATGCGTCCGCGTATTCAACCTTGTCCGCGGCGTTCGAGCCTTTCATCGTTGTGACGCGCTTCCATGCGGTCACGGCCTCGGTCGTGCGTTTGGCGCGGCCCAAAGAAATTGCCAGTCCGCGCTGAAGATCGATCCGGTCCGGGTTCTTGAGCGCTGCACCGTGGAAATAGGTCACTGCTTCGTTTGGATCTGCGGCGCTCAGAAGCACATCGTTCAGGTTTGTTTCGTCAATAACGTTCACTTCCTGAAACGTTCGTTCAACCTTTTCCTCTTCGGTTTCCTTTGCACAGGCCGACAGGATCAGACCACTGATAACAACACTCGGAATCAAGAATTGCTGGCGCATTTTTTGCGTCCTTTACTGCTCTCGCCTCAATTACTGGATCTTGCGTAGCGTGAATTGCCCGTCGCCAAGCTGCTCCAGTGTGTATTCTTGTTGTTCTTGTGGGGTATTATTAACAGGATTTTCCATTTTTGCGAGTGCTAAGCGCAGATTGTCCCGGATTGCGTCACTTTCGCCATTGTCCAGCGCATAGGCCCGCTGAAACACTTGCGCTGCCTCGGGGTATTCCTGTTTTTCCATCAGCAGGACACCGAGATTGTTCCAGGCCACCGGCCAGTCCGTGTCGTCTTCTACGGCTCTGCGCAGCAGTTTTTCGGCCTGTCCCAAGCGGCGTAGCCCCACATTTGCGGTACCCAGAGAAGTCAGGACCTGGGGCGTCATACCCTGTTCAAGCGCGGCCCGGGTAAAGGTTTCAAGCGCCAGTTCGTATTCTCCGGCGGCCATCAATCTGTTTCCGACCTCGATGTTGTCCTCTGCCTGACCCTTGGCGTCAATTCCCGGTGCATCCAATCCGTTGGATGACAGGCCTTCTGTGCAAGAAGCCACCATGGCAAAAACCATGGTGGCCCGGAGCATTCGGCGAAACCCGGAAGGGAAGCACCTGAATTCAGCTTTCATATGGTTCTATCCGACCTAGCGTCCAAAACTCGAAATAACATTCGCCGACGGGCCAACCAGAATAATCAGCAGCGGCGGGACCGTCAGCATCATTGTGACAAGAGTCATCTTGGTCGGCAACTTGTTCGCGGCCTCCTCGGCGCGCATCACGCGTTTGTCGCGCATCTCGCCGGCGTAAACCCGCAACGCCTCGGCAATCGATGTACCAAATGTCGCCGATTGGATCATAACGGTGACAAAAGAGTTCACATCCTGCACACCACATCGCACGCCGAAATCACGCAGGACGGTGTCCTTGTCCTTACCAGCCTTCATTTCGTGCGCGACAGTTTCGAATTCCTGCGCGATATCCGGATATGACGCACTCATTTCGCTGGCAACGCGAACGATGGCCTGATCAAGCGATTGGCCGGCCTCGACACAGACCAGCATCAAATCGAGCGTATCAGGAAAGCCAGCGGTAATTGCTTCCTTCCGTTCTTCAACCCTGCGCGTGATCCAGTATTTTGGAGCGAAATAGCCAATCGCACCGGGGACAAGCACTCGGATCATCATCTGTGTTCCGGTAAATTCCTGGCCGCCGGAAAAGACCGTGACCAGCAGAACACCAATGAAAATACCAAGGATACCCAAGGAAAACTGCGCAAAGTGGAAGAACCGAACCGAATCCTTCGACCTGTAGCCCGCTTGGCGCAGCTTCAGCTCGACGGCCGAGTATTCTTCTTCGTTTTTGGGCTCAAGGAATGTAGCAAACTTCTCAAGCTGCTCGTTTCGGCTTGAGTTTCGAAGCTGCTCTTTCTTCCCTTTTTTCTGCTTGGGAGGAGCCGCATTCGATCTTTGCAGTTTCTTCAGCGGGTCTTCCGGCTGCTTCATCATCAGTGTGACAGCGACCAGAACCATAAGCAGGCCAAGTACGCCGACAATGATAAGAGGGCCGAATTCGCCCAGGTGCTGGGTTAACAGGTCATTGATGCTGGTCAGGATTTCCATTGTGCTGCCCTCAGACCTTGATGTTGGTGATGATTTTCATGACGATCAGGTTCAATGTCAGCAGGATGGCGACAACAAAACACGCGGGAATAAACCACGGGTGATCCAGCACCTCGTCGTAATACCCCGGATCTTTGACCAAGATGAAAATCAGACAGGCAACGGGAAACCCGGACAGGAACTTGCCGGACCATTGTGCCTCGGCCGTAATCGCCTTGACGCGACGGAACAGGCGAAAACGAGCGCGGATCACCTTTGCCAATCCGGCCAGAATTTCGGCAAGGTTGCCGCCGGATTGCTGCTGAATACCCACGGCTACGGCAAGAAAGCGCATATCCTGCATGTCCAATCGTTCAGCCATGTCCTTCAGCGCCTCGCCCACATCGCGACCATAGGCACATTCATCAGCGATAACGCCAAACTCGGTTCCCAGCGGATCCTGAACTTCGTTTGCAACCACCTGAATCGTCGACACAAATGGATTGCCAACACGCAGAGATCGAACCATCAGCTCAACCGCATCGGGCAGTTGTTCTTCGATCATACCCATGCGTTTCTTGGCCTTGTGGTTGACCCAGGCGTAAACGCCGCCGATGCCGATTGCGATGGAAACAACGATACGAAGTGCCGTGTCCGTAGCGGTGCCAATGCTCAAACCGACAAAGGCCATGGCTGATACCAGACCCATGATCATGATCAATTGACGGGGAGAGAACGCGATTGCAGCCTTTTGCGCCTTGTCAGCAAGAAGTGAGTACAGAGGAATGCTCTGCGATTTCATATGCTGCTGCATCTCTTTGCGCAGCTGCTCCAGCACCTGTTCGCGTCCGGCACCCTTTTCCAGCATATCCAGGCGTCGGTTGACCCGGCTGTTCAGGCTGATGGACTTGCCGAAGGCGACAAGATAGATGCCCTCGACCAAGGCAAGAACCCCCACAAAGATGGCGACATAAATGATCGCCTCCATAGGCAATTGCATACCTGGTTCTCCTACATTGTGGTTGGGTCGTAGATGGACGCTGGCAAGTCAAAGCCCCACAGACGGAACCGTTCCGAATAGTGGCTGCGGACGCCAGTGGCGGTGAAATGCCCGATGATCTTGTTGTCTGGTGTCAGGCCAACGCGTTGAAAACGAAAGATTTCCTGCATGGAAATCACGTCACCTTCCATCCCGGTGATCTCGGTGATCGAGGTCATCCGGCGTGAACCATCCTGTAGGCGGCTGGCCTGTACGATCAAGTTCACAGCCGAGGCGATCTGACTGCGGACCGCCTTAATCGGCATTTCGATCCCGGCCATCGCGATCATGTTTTCCAGACGTGAAATGCCGTCACGGGCCGAGTTGGCGTGAATCGTGGTCATCGATCCGTCGTGACCGGTGTTCATGGCCTGCAACATGTCGATGACCTCGGCGCCGCGTGTCTCACCCACGATGATGCGGTCAGGACGCATACGCAGGGCGTTTTTCAGACAGTCGCGCGGGCTGACTTCACCTTTGCCTTCCACGTTGGGCGGGCGGCTTTCCATCCGACCCACATGCGTCTGTTGCAGTTGAAGTTCAGCCGTGTCCTCGATGGTCAGGATCCGCTCGGCATCGTCGATGAAGCTGGACAGGGCGTTGAGCGTGGTTGTTTTACCCGAACCCGTACCCCCGGAAACGATGATATTCAGTCGGGTAGACACGGCGGCCTGCAAATACGCGGCCATTTCTTCGGTGAACGCACCGAAATTGACCAGATCATCAATGCCCAGCTTGTCTTTCTTGAATTTACGAATGGAAACAAGCGATCCGTCCACCGCGATCGGAGGCACCATGGCATTGAAACGCGATCCATCGGCCAGACGGGCGTCAACATACGGGTTGGATTCATCGACGCGGCGGCCCACGGCGGACACGATCTTGTCGATGATCCGCATCAGGTGCTTTTCATCCTTGAAGGTAATGTCGCTGAGTTCCAGCTTGCCGGCACGTTCCACAAAAATCTGTTGTGGACCATTCACCAGAATATCGTTGACCGAATCGTCCTGAAGCAGCGCCTCAAGCGGGCCAAGGCCCGTCACCTCGTCATACAGTTCCTTGTTCAGTTGGGACCGGTCTTCGCGGTTCAGAACAATGTTTCTTGTTTCCAGAACTTCGCTGGCGATAGCACTGATTTCAGTGCGCAACTCGGCTTCGCCGGCGTTTTCCAGCGCTGCCAGGTTCAGGTTTTCCAGCAGTTCACGGTGCAGTTCGATCTTGATCTCACCCAACCGCTCCTTGCGTTTGCGGTCTTTGTCTGAACTTGCGACCTCACCTGCAATCTTTTTCACGGGTTTGCGTGCCACCGCGGTCGCGACAGGTGTCGCCTGTGCAGAAGACGCCGCTGTTTCAGCCGGTTGTGCCGGCGTTTTGACGGGCTGCGCTGCGGGTTGCTTTTTGTATCTTGAAAACACGGCTTATCCCCCCTTTGGGATGATGTTACGCAGCTTCTTCGGCACTGCTGCCGAGGCTGTGAAGCGACTTCGCCAGCTTTGCGATTTCGCGGCGCAAAGGGTTCTTGGCGGCCGCATTTGCCAGAGGCAGACCATGATCCCCACTTTGCATGACCGGTTTGCCACCATCAGGCAGCAGCAGGTCGATGGAGATTCCAAGACTTTCCCCCATGCGTTTCACGCGGCTCTTCCCGTTCAGATCGGTAAATTTCGGCGCTCGGTTCAACGCAAAACGCAGCTTGTTGAATGGCAGTTCCTCAGCCTGCAATGCGCGTTTCAGGCGCAGGGCATTCTGGGCGGACCGCATGTCCAACTCGATCAGGGCGAAATACACATGGGCGGCCTGCAAAACTGTTTCCGACCACAGGACCAGCGTTTTTGGCATGTCGACAATGACATAGTCGAAATGCGCGCGCGCCATGTCGATCACGCGCTGAATGTCTTCCGGAGTGATCAAGTCCAGTGGCACCATATCGGAGGGTGCGGTCAAAACTTGAAGCTTTTCTTCATATGTTTGAAGGGCTTGCGAGAATACTTCGCTGTCCATCGCATCGGTATCCGACAGCATTTCAAACACGGTCTCTCGTCGCGGCAGATCCAGATAGGTGGAAACAGTCCCGTATTGCAGGTCCAGATCGATCAGACACACGGTCGGCGCGTCCTTGTCAGAGGCACATGCCAGTTCCCAGGCCAAGTTAACGGCCAGTGTCGTTGCACCGACACCACCTGCCAGGCCCTGAACGACAAACAAAGCGCCTTCTTTGGACGCGCCGCCGGCCAAAGGAACGGCGGCTGCTTGCGCAACGGCAACCGGATCGGGCTGCTTCATACGCTCGATGGCTTCCTGCAATTCGCCTTCGGGAAGAGGATAGGGCACGAACTCGTCAGCACCCTTGCGCAGCAGTTGGTGCAGGGATGCCGGAGTAACATCCTCGGCGATCAATACAACTTTTACTTTCTTTTCATTGGCTTGAGTGATTATCTCACCTAGCAGAGAAAGGTTGTCTTCGTCTTCTCCGTCGATCGCCAGTGCTACGAATTCCAGCGTTTCAGCTTCGGGTTGGCTGAAAAAGGCCAACGCTTCTGCAAATCCCAGATCTCCCCAGCGTTCGCCCAAGATGGCTTCCATGTCTTCGATCAGAAGGTCGAAATTCTGAACATCCCGACTGATGGTGCAGGCCAAGATTGCAGTATTGTCGTCTTGCGGCGTTGCGCTGGTCATAAACACTATCCTCGTCGTGAGGGCTCAGCATGTCATATGAACGAAATCCGCCAGATTGATGTGCTGTCGCCCCAATACGGTCAAATTTGGCCGCAGGTCACCCTATTGTTCACAATGTTGCTTTGAAGTTGGGCGAGAATTGGGCGCAAAAGAACCAATTGTAGGGAAATGGGCGACGATGCCGCCCATTTCAAACGTATTATCCACCGCTGCCAGCGTCCTGGGCGTTCACTTCCTGAATCTGGCTTACAGCGGTCGCACTTTCCACATATTCGCGGTAAATGATCTGAGCGTACTTGCCGTCCAGAAGCTGTGGGTTGCGATCAACGAATCCTGAAACTTCAGTGACCGTTCTGCGATTCCTGCGATCCCGGTTTTGCGTTGCGATCAGCGGTTGCGTTTTGCCAAATGATACCACCGCCTCAAGCCGTGAGCGCGAGATACCCTGCTGCCCCAAAAACGCGACAACTGCTTGCGCGCGGCGAAGGCCAAGACTTTTGTTGTAGCTGGCCGACCCCACAGCATCCGTATGTCCGTAAACGCGGAACCGGGCCTCGGGGAACTGCTTGATCCAGTCAGCCTGTTGCAAAAGAATGCGCTGAGCCGAAGCATCCAGTTGCGAGCTGTTGAACGCAAAGTTCACCTGGCTGGGTACATCCGCGGCAAACCGGCGGCTGAGAATCTGCGCGTAGGTCAATTCGCCGCTTTGTACCTGGACGTTGTTGAGCGTCGCGTTTCCGAAAGTGCCTGTATCGATCTCGTACCCGGCCTCGCGGGTGCATGCGGCGACAGCGACCGAAAGACCCAGTGTGATGATCCACTTATGCATTGGTCCTATCCTCCTGATCAATCTAGGACGTAGCCGTAGGAGCTGCCGAAGTTTTGCTTGGCAACTTCTGACGCTCCGCCGGCGCCCGTGCGCTGTGTGCGCGCCACCTGGCCGTTCAAGAACAAGTCAAATTCGCTGGGCGGTTTTACCCGATCGGTTGGAAGCGCAAGAGTTTCGCCCCGTGTCGGTGAAACCAGATGCGCGGTGATGATAACGACGAGTTCACTTTGCTCGCGCTGGTAGTTGGCGCTGCGGAACAACGCGCCCAGAACCGGCACATCCCCCAACCATGGGATCTGGTTGCTCAGATCCGCGAAATCGTCCTGGATCAGGCCTGCAATGGCAAAGCTTTCACCATCGCGAAGTTCAATCGTTGTTTTTGCCCGGCGGGTGATGAAGCTAGGAACCGAATCCCCGTTGATGGTAAAATCCGAGCTGTTGTCGATACTTGAAACAGCCGTGCCCATCTCAAGGTTGATCAGATCGCCATCCACGACGCGTGGGATGAAGTCCATTTCAACGCCGAAGGCTTTGTATTCGATGGCCACAACGCCGTCATCCTGCGGTACCGGGATGGGAACTTCGCCACCGGCTAGGAACGACGCCTCCTGGCCGGACAGCGCGGACAGATTCGGCTCGGCCAGGCTGCGGGCCAGCCCCTTGGTTTCCAGCGCTTCCAGCAACAGGCGAACCTGCGTCGAACCCGCGCCAAACCCAAACAGGATGGCACCGGTATTGGCCTGAACTGCCGGAATGTTGTTCGCCAAAGCGTTGTTCAGTGCGAACTGGTTGTTGAGCGTGTTAAAGCCTCCGGTAACGTCGCTTCCACCGAAGCCAAGCGACGCTGTCAGGCTTTTGGCGACCGAGCGGTTCATCTCTGCAAAGCGGACCTTCAGCATGACCTGCTGCACACCACCGACCGACATCAGGTTCGAGACACGCTCGGGGGCATACCGTTCAGCCAGTTCCAGCGCGCGCGCCAGTTTAGCCGAGCTGGAGATCGTACCGGACAAAACAATGCCATCATTGGCTGTGCGAACCTCGATGGGTTCGTTGGGCAGGATTTGACGCAGACGTTCCTTGAATTCTGTAACATCCGGTGCGACCCGGACGCGGACATTGGCCAAAAGATTGCCCGCGCCGTCAAACAGTGTCAGCGTAGTCAGGCCGGGCGCCTTGCCCAGAACATAGATCGTGCGCTCCGACAAAGAAGAGATGTCTGCAATGCCTGCGTTGGCAATGCTGAGCTCTGCGAAAGGTTGTTCGCTTTCTACGACAATTGCGCGGTTCATCGGGACGTCCAGTGTTTCCACAGTCCCTTTTTTCACCACGCGCAAAGTTTCAGCCCAGGCGGTGTCGCCAATGGGGCCCATAACAAGCGACAACCCCAGCAGGGTTGCGCTGATCCAGGTACGTATTGTCATGTGACCTGCCTCTCCGATCACGCCTCGTTTTTTTGGGTCTTATGCCCTATGGGAGGAGAGACTGCGCGAAATCCGAATTTATTGCAATAATCAATGGTTTCCGTAAGTTTCCTTATGTGGGGAATTGGCAACATCCGCAAAAAAATGAGCCGCACCAAGGGCGCGGCTCTGAACCTGTAACGTTCTGAATTGGCGTCAATTTGTGCAGGGGATAGGCACATTTACAATTTCGCCACCGCGGCGAATACGTGTCGTGCATACCCTTTCGGCTTTTGCTTCTGGTTCCGGCGCGGCTTCTTGAATTCCCAACAGCTTGCGCTGATCCACTTCAATCGTAGAGGCAACGGACTCATCCTGTACCCCAACCAGAGCCAAGGAAAGACGCCCCGTGTTCTGAGCCTGTGCCAAAGCCGCGACCTGTTCAGGTGTGGCTGCGACCGTGACTGTACGTGCAATGGTTGTGTTGGTGACGTCTGAACCAGCGGTCTGATCGACGGCAATGAGCTGCACGTTGGTTTCGATCAGGCGGGTAATTCCGCCGCTGTTCCCTTCGATGGTTCCACTGGAACCGGTCCAATAGATGTCGACACTGTCGCCGGGCCGCAGGAATCCTGAAACGCCAGAAGCTACGTCAACGCTGATCGCAAAGGCACGCATACCTTTTTCCAGACGTGACGTCAGGCCAGCCTTTTCGCCTGGACGAGTGATCTTGACCTCCATGATCGCTTCGTCTTTTTCCATTGCCCTCAAAACGAAACGTTCATTTGCGCCGCTTTCGGGGAACAGGGCTGTGAGCTCTGTGAATGTACCTTCCGGAATCGCGTTTTCCGGCCAGTCAACTGCGCGGATATCTTCCTCCGTCAACCGCTCGCCGTATTTAAGGGCGCGGTTCGACACCAATACAGTGACTGTCGGAACAACATCGACTTTGGCATTGGCCAGAGCCTCTTCCGCAGCAAGCCTTTGGCGTGCCAGTTCACTTTGGTAAGCCGCGATATAGTTTCGCGCCATGTATACGGCGCCCCCGGCCAGTGCAACGCCGACAATCAGGACAAGTCCGAAAACTGCTCGCATGCGTGTACCTCATTCTTTTGTTTGGTCGAATACTTAGCGGCCAAGGAACCACATTGAAACAGCCTATTTGCTAACCGCAAATTGTGTCGAAATGTGGGACAAAAATGCCTGATTGTCAGATTTCTGCGCCTTCTTCCGCACAATTCCGCATGGTTATTGTTACCTTTCCCATGATTGCCAGCGGACCGAGCGTAACAAAACAACGCTGCACCCAACGGGCGCAGCGCTTTGCTTCGAAACGGTTAAGCAAGACGTTTTTGGAAACCAGCCAGAGCGCGCACCAGCTGCAACTTAGCCGCCGCCGCCGGCAGTTCCCGCCGTGATAATACCAGACGGTGCAGTATTCGAGCCGGTGCTGACGACGGCGCTGTTCATGGCCCCGTTGATATTGCCGCCCATGCTGTCGACGCTTGAGCTTATTACAAGGTAGGTCGCGCCCGACAATCCTATGACCACTGCGGTCAACACCACCCAGTCAACTGTCACCGCTCCTGCTTCGTCAGATTTGAACTGATTAAGGAACCTTAACATGTGCTTATCTCCAAATACGTCGCGTCAGTGCTAACAACAGGTTGGCCTGAAACTGGTTCGCATGGATGGCGAAAGTTGGGCTAAATATTGATTTCGTAGGGAAAATTTGAGCTCCTACCAGGTTTCGCGCGTTAGTCGAATTGATTGGAGCAGAAGAAACGCGGCAATTACAGCAAAACGCCATGATCGTCGCGATTGCCTTCACAACTTGCGCGCGGGCAGGCTCCAGCGAACTTGGGATGGAGCAGTTTCAGATCATTAAAAAGGCCGCGCCCGATGAGCGCGGCCTTGGAAATTCTCTAGATCAGCAACTTAGTTGCTTTTGCCTTCGCCGGTGATACCACCTGTCGCGGTGTTGCTGCCGGTGCTCAGCGATGCGGCGTTCAGCGCCTCGTTTACGCCGGTTGCCAGGCCAGTGGCGCCAGCCGAGATCTGCTGATAAGCAACGGCGGCCAGGCCGATGACTGCTGCGGTCAGAACAACCCAGTCAACTGTTACTGCGCCGTCTTCGTCTTTGCGGAAGTTCTTGATGAACTTGATCATGTTACGTCCCTCCTAAAGGATCAAAAAGAGTTTAACAAACCTAGGCGTCTTTCAGAGCTTTCTCTCTCAGTCCGCTCATGTCCGTCTCGGTATGGGACTATGTTTGACCGTTGGGCGTGGCAGGAATTGGGCCAAACACAGATTTTTTTTCGCATGGCTTAACTTTTTGGTTATAATTTTTGTAACTTACGGAAAATAAAAGATAAAAAAATCACAACGATTGAAGCAAAGGCCCTGCAGCGATGCAAAATTGCGCCAAATGAGGCGAAACTGCCCCATTTCGCTTTGTTTTTCTGGCCTTGCGGGAAGATTCGGGGTTCAAATCGCCTAAAAAGAAAACATGAGGCAGGCAAATGAATCTCCGGAACGCACTTCAATGCGCCGGTGTGCTGGCGTTTCTGATATCGGGCACCGCATCTGTAAATGCGACCGAGACAGAGCCGCGCGGCGTATACAAGCGCGTCAAAGCCCCAAAACCCGGTGAACGTCCGCGTGTGACCGTGCAGATCACTCCGGAAGAACACGCAGCTAACCCTTCAGCGCCCAGCACGGGCACTGAACTGGTAGTCCCGGAAATCATCGCGCGTACCAAAGTCGCCCCGCTGCCAACGCCGGGTGCGGAAGTCAAACGAGATCCCAAAGGATCGTACAAGGCTTTCTGGAGCCGGATTTCACCGCACATTGATGAACGCGGGGCCGGGCGGCTTGACGCGGCGATCAACGCCCTGGCCGCAACCAACGTGAGATCACCGCGACTGCAATCGCTGCAAGATATCGCAAAGGAACGCGGGATCGATATCCTCCGTTCCACTGTGGGAACTAATGTTTCACCTGCGCTGGTGCTTGCGGTCATCTCGGTGGAATCGGCCGGACGTGCAGACGCGGTCAGTTCCGCAGGCGCACAGGGGCTTATGCAATTGATGCCCGCGACAGCGGCCAGATTCGGGGTAAAGGACAGCCTTAAGCCCTCTGAGAACATTGCGGGCGGTGTGAAATACCTCAACTGGCTGATGGAAGAGTTCGGGAATGATCCAATACTTGTATTGGCTGGATACAACGCGGGAGAGGGGGCCGTGCGCAAACACAGCGGTGTGCCACCCTATGCTGAAACTCGGGACTACGTGCCAAAAGTCCTCGCCGCGTTTCAGATCGCGCGGGCTTTGTGCGCAACGCCGCCAGACCTGATTTCTGATGGCTGTGTTTTTCAGACGTCCAACTAATAAGGCCCGCCGTGATCCGGCGGGCCTTTCCATTTGATCAGGAAACGATTGTCGCTTCCGTTGCGGCGCGCAGCTCGTCTTCGCTGACACCTTCCGCCAGTTCGACGATTTTCAGACCGCCTTCAACCACATCCAGCACACCCAGATTGGTGATGATGCGATCCACGACGCCCTTTCCGGTCAGTGGCAGGGTGCATTCCTTCAGGACCTTGCTGTCGCCATGCTTGTTGGTGTGATCCATCACGACAATCACTCGGCCCACGCCTGCAACCAGGTCCATCGCGCCGCCCATGCCCTTCACCAGCTTGCCGGGGATCATCCAGTTTGCCAGATCGCCCTTCTCATCCACTTCCATGGCACCCAGAATCGCCGCAGCGATCTTGCCACCGCGGATCATGGCGAAGGATGTGGCACTGTCGAAATAGGCCGTGCGGGACAGTTCGGTGATCGTCTGCTTGCCTGCATTGATAAGGTCCGGGTCTTCTTCGCCCTCAAAGGGGAAAGGGCCCATGCCCAGCATGCCGTTTTCCGATTGCAGAGTGATGTCCTTGTCACCCACATAGTTTGCCACCAGCGTCGGGATCCCGATGCCCAGGTTCACATACATGCCGTCTTCCAGTTCCTCTGCCGCGCGTGCGGCCATCTGATTGCGGTCCCAGGGCATTATGCTTCCTCCTTCTTGCGGGTGGTGCGCTGTTCGATGCGCTTTTCGTGTTCGCCCTGAATGATGCGATGCACATAGATACCGGGCAGGTGGATGCAGTCGGGGTCCAGCGAACCGCGCGGAACGATCTCTTCCACTTCGGCAACGCAGATCTTGCCACAAGTCGCAGCAGGAACGTTGAAATTACGGGCGGTCTTGCGGAAAACCAGATTGCCGGTGTCGTCAGCCTTCCAGGCTTTGACGATGGCCAGATCGGCAAAAATGCCTTCTTCCAGAATGTAGGTCTCGCCGTTGAAGTCCTTGTGCTCTTTCCCTTCGGCGATCACGGTGCCGACGCCGGTCTTGGTGTAGAAGCCCGGGATGCCCGCGCCACCGGCGCGCATCCGTTCGGCCAATGTTCCTTGGGGGTTGAATTCCAGTTCCAGCTCACCACTCAGATACTGGCGCATGAACTCGGCGTTTTCACCGACATACGAACTGATCATCTTTTTGACCTGCTTGGTCTGCAACAGGATGCCGATTCCGAAATCGTCCACACCGGCATTGTTCGACGCAAAGCTCAGGTCTTTGACGCCCGAGTCCCTGATGGCCTCAAGCAACAGTTCCGGAATTCCGCAGAGGCCAAACCCGCCTGCGGCAATCAGCATGCCATCCGACAGCACCCCATCGAGCGCCTCGGTGGCATTGGCATAGACTTTCTTCATGGAAAACTCCCCCAATGACATGGTGATGGGCTGGTTGTGCCGCCGTGTCACGGGGAAGTCAATGAAACCAAGGGGGAGGTGGTATTTCTACCAGTGAAATGAGCTGTTGCAATGAACCGGACGGTTCAGCATAAGCGCCGTACCTTTATAGGAGATTGAAAACATGGAACGAATTTGGGTCGGAACGGTCGCAGGTGTTGCGCTTTTGGTTATGTCAGCCTGTGAGCCTGAGCAAGCGACCGTACTTCCGCTCGACGATAACAAGATCAAAGTTATAGGAACCGGTTATTCTGAGAAGTCTTCACTTGAATCCGCAATTTCAACCGCCAACGCACGGTGCGCACAGCAGGGCAAAGAGGCCTTCGTTCTGGCCAGCGATACCGGCTATCAGGGGGTGGACAAGAATGCAGCCCTGATCATCGATGTCCTGACGGCTGCTGCCCAGAACTCAGGCAGCGCACCCGGCTACTATCCTAGCTCAAGCAGCTCGGAAGACTGGCAGACGACGCTCGAAGTCCGGTGCGGCCCACAGCCCAAGTAACACGCTGACAGCCCCCCGTAATGCCGAAACGGCGATTGCGGGGGGCTTGTTCAACCCCGAACACCTGACCGCCTAGGTTGTTGCTTTCTTGGTGGTTGCTTTCTTTTTGGACGTGGCCTTTTTCTTGGTGCCTTTTTTGGCTGCGCGCTCGTTGACAAGCTCGATGGCCATTTCCTGCGTCACGTCCTCGGGTTTGATGTCCTTGGGGATCGTTGCGTTGACCTTTTCCCATTTCACATAAGGCCCATAGCGCCCGTCCAAAACCTGCATCGCGCCGCCATCGGGATGCTCGCCCAATTCTTTCAGAGGTTTTGCCGCGGCCCGCCGCCCACGACCAGGGTTTGCCCGTTTTTCGGCCAGCAATTCAACGGCGCGGTTCATGCCGATCTCGAACACGTCATTGGGGTCTTTCAGATTGGCATAGACCGGCTTCGGCTCCTCCGGCAGCTGATGCATCAGGTAAGGCCCGAACCGCCCGAAATTCGCGCTGATCATGCCGCCTTCGGGGTGTTCGCCGATCTGACGAGGCAGGGACAGTAGCGTCAGCGCCTTTTCCAGATCCATGTCATCCTTGCTCCACCCGCGCGGAAGGGATGCGCGCGGGGGCTTTTTGTTTTCGGGCGTGGGTTCGCCCCGCTGAACGTAAGGACCGAACCGGCCGGATTTCAGCCAGATCTCATCCCCGGCATCTTCGCCCAGCAGCCTTTCGTCACCTTCCGCGCCTTCACCGGCAATCGGGCGTGTATAGGTACATTCCGGATAGTTCCCGCATCCAACGAAGCCACCCGTACGAGAGGTCTTCAGGTGCAACTGACCGGTGCCGCATTTCGGGCAGATACGTGGATCGGACCCATCCTCGCGCGGCGGGTAGAGCTGCGGAGCCAGAGCTTCGTCGAGCTTGTCCAACACTTCCGAAATCCGCAGTTCGGAGGTCTCGCCAATCGCGGCTGAAAAATCACGCCAAAACTTGCCCAGCAGGTCCTTGTAGTCGCGCTCCCCGGCGCTGACGTCATCCAGTTCTTTTTCCAGATTGGCAGTGAATTCATACCCCACGTACTGCCGGAAGAAATTTAGCAAGAAGATCGTGACGATCCGGCCTTTTTCCTCGGGGATCAGCCTATTCTTGTCCTTGCGGACATATTCCCGGTCCTGGATCGTCGTTACGATCGAGGCATAGGTTGATGGGCGCCCGATCCCCAGCTCTTCCATCCTTTTGACCAGTGTCGCTTCGGTATAGCGCGGGGGCGGTTGGGTGTGGTGTTGAAGGGCCAGAACGGATTCGTTCTCGGACAGGATCGCCTCTTTCGCGATTTTGTCGCCGCCGTCGCTGGTCGCCTTGGCAAACTGATCCTTCAGAGAGGTTTTGGCAAAACGGGCCGGATCGCCCTGCGTGATCTGTGGCAGGCGCTTTTCATCCTCGTCCGCGACGTCATCCCGGCCTTCTTCGTATACCCGCATGAACCCATCGAACATGACCACCTGGCCCGTGGCGCGAAGGCCGACCTGACCGTCGTCGCTGCCGATCTCGACGGTGGTGCGCTCCAGACGCGCGGCAGCCATCTGACAGGCGATGGTGCGTTTCCAGATCAGATCATAAAGCTTGCGCTGATCCTCGTCTGTCACTTTCAGCGCCTTGGCATCGCGCGACATATCCGTCGGGCGGATACACTCGTGCGCTTCCTGAGCGTTCTTGGCCTTGTTCTTATACATGCGCGGGCTGTCCGGTACATATTCAGCGCCGTATCGATCCGCGATTGTTTCGCGGGTCGCGGCAACGGCCTCGGGCGCCATGTCGATGCCATCGGTCCGCATATAGGTAATGTACCCGGCCTCATAAAGCCGCTGCGCCACCTGCATTGCGTGGCGCGCGCCCATGCCGAACTTGCGGCTGGCTTCCTGTTGCAAGGTCGATGTCATGAACGGCGCGCTGGGGTTGCGGGCGGCGGGTTTGGCCTCGACCGAAGTCACGCTCAGCGCGCGGCTGGTGATGGCCTGAACCGCAAGCTCGGCCTGCGTCGCATTGGCCAGATCGTGCTTGTCCAGCTTCTTGCCGGCCAGCGTGACCAGACGCGCCTCATAGGTCTGCCCGCGCGGTGTCTCGAACAGCGCCCGAACCGACCAGTATTCCACCGGCTTGAATGCCTCGATTTCCATCTCGCGTTCGACGATCAGGCGCAGACAGACGGATTGCACGCGACCCGCCGACTTCGCACCTGGCAGTTTGCGCCACAAAACCGGAGACAGGTTGAACCCAACCAGATAATCCAGCGCGCGGCGGGCCAGATAGGCCTCGACCAACGGCATATCGACCTGACGCGGGTTCTGCATCGCCTCGGTCACGGCGTCCTTGGTGATGGCGTTGAAGGTGACGCGGCTGACGGGCGTATCCTTCTTGATCGAACGGCGTTTGGTCAACGCCTCCTGCAGGTGCCAGCTGATCGCCTCGCCCTCGCGGTCGGGGTCGGTGGCAAGGATCAGCGCATTGTCTTCTTTCAACGCGTCGGCAATGGCCTTGACATGCTTGCGGCTGTCGTTGCCGACCTCCCATTTCATCGAGAAGTCATGTTCAGGATCGACCGATCCATCCTTTGGCGGCAGGTCCCGCACATGGCCGTAAGAGGCCAGAACCGTGTAGTCGGGGCCCAGGTATTTATTGATTGTTTTTGCTTTGGCCGGAGATTCTACAACAACTACGGGCATTTAAGGGGAAACCTCGCTCGACGAATTTGGCGCCTTCTATCGTGGTGCAAAATGTGTGGGGCAAGCAGGAATTGTCAATGCGTTCCTTTCGCCGGTGGAAAAGCGCCGTGATTTCAGTGCGCTACCACCGATCTTCAGAAACCGGGCACGCCGGTACGAGGGTACGATCAACTTGCCAGCGACAGCAGACCTCCGGGCTGACGCTGGATTCGCCCATCAAGTTCAAGGTCGATCAGCGCCGGTCCAAGCTCACCGGCCGACGCCGCGATATCCCGCAGCAATTGATCTTCGGCGATGGGTGAGGGGCCAAGCCGCGCGATGATTTGCTCGTGCAGGTTTCTTGCAGGACGCGCGATTGGTTCCGAGGGCGGTTCGATTGGCCGGGAAAACAGGTCGTCCTGCCTCGGCAAGGCTTCAATAACGTCTTCGGCGGATCGGACAAGTGTGGCGCCATCACGAATCAATAGATTGCAGCCGGCGGCCCGCGCATCGAACGGATGGCCGGGAACGGCCAGAACCTCGCGCCCCTGATCCAGTGCGTCCCGTGCAGTGATCAGACTGCCGGACTTGGCGGCAGCCTCGACGACGACAACCGCCTGCGCAAGCCCCGAAATGATCCGATTTCGGCGTGGAAAGTGCCGGGCCTGGGGTGTCACGCCCATCGGTTGTTCCGAAATCCGCAAGCCGCGGGACGCGATGTCATGGGCCAGTTCCGTGTTTTCGGCCGGATAGATCACATCAACGCCACCGGCCATGACTGCCACCGTGCCGGTTTCCAGCGCGGCCATATGCGCGGCTGTATCGATGCCACGCGCCAAGCCCGAGACGATAACGTGCCCTTTGCTGCCCAGTTCGGTGGCCAGGCCACGTGCCATCCGCGCGCCGAGCGAGGAACAGTTTCGCGCGCCGACCATCGCAATTGCTGGTTTTTGCAGCAGCGAAACGTCTCCGATCGCCCAAAGCAGCGGCGGGGCTTCGTTCAGTTCAGCCAGGGCCGCAGGGAATTCAGCGGACCCAAGGCACAAAAGCCGCGCTTTAGCGGCTTTTGCGGCCCTGAGTTCCGCCTCGATCACGCCGGGGGGGCAGGTTTCATACCCTTTTATACCGGCGGCGCGTGCCATTTCAGGCAGCGCGGCCAGCGCGTTCTGCGCTGAGCCATGTTCGCGAAGCAGCCGACGAAATGTCACCGGACCGACCTTGCGAGAACGCAACAGACGAAGCCACGAGAACCGGTCCTCTTCCGTGGTGGGTGGGAGTGGGGGGTGATTGGAAGAAAGCTGCTCTTCGGTCATCCGTTGCTCCGCCTTGTTGCAGAACTGGTTTACGGGACAGGCAGTTAACAGCTTGTGAATCGTTGAAAATTAGAAGTGTTTTTTTGCAATTCTGTCGGGGGAAAGCACATAACACATTGATAATAAGTAAAATAAATAATGCTCAATCAGAAAGGGCGCTTTGGTCACCTAAGGCGATCTTCGGAAAAAAAGAGGCGCTGGGTTAACCCTGCGCCTCTTGGACTGCGCCGCGTCCGACTCAGGCGGCCGAACCGCCGACAGTCAGCCCGTCCATAAGGACGGTCGGCTGGCCAACACCTACCGGCACCCATTGTCCGTCCTTGCCACAGGTTCCCATGCCCGGGTCCAGCGCCATATCGTTGCCCAGCCCTCGGATACGTTTCAAGGCCGATGGCCCGTCACCAATCAACGTGGCGCCCTTGACCGGCGCGCCGATTTTGCCGTTTTCGACACGATACGCCTCGGTGCACGAGAAAACGAACTTGCCATTGGTGATGTCCACCTGACCGCCGCCGAATCCAACCGCCCAGATACCGTCCTTGATATCGGCTACCAGAGCCCGCGGGTCGGCTTCGCCACCCAGCATGATCGTGTTGGTCATGCGCGGCATGGGTTTGTGCGCATAGCTCTGCCGCCGCCCGTTGCCCGTAGGAGCAACCCCCATCAGCCGCGCATTCTGGCGGTCCTGCATGTAGCCGGTCAGCACGCCATCTTCGATCAGCACCGTGCGCGCGCTGGGCGTGCCCTCATCATCCACGGTGATCGAACCGCGACGATCAGCAATCGTGCCGTCATCCACCACGGTCACACCTTTTGAAGCAATCTGCCGCCCCATCAACCCGGCAAAGGCCGAGCTGCCCTTGCGGTTGAAGTCGCCTTCCAGGCCGTGGCCGATGGCCTCGTGCAGCAGGATGCCGGGCCAGCCGGGGCCAAGCGCAACTTCCATGACACCGGCCGGCGCAGGAACTGCGTCCAGGTTGACCAGTGCGATACGCAGGGCTTCGCGGGCCTTGGCCTGCCAGTCGGCGGGGTCGATCAACCCGCTCAGGCCAACCCGGCCACCACCACCGGCGGATCCGCTTTCGCGGCGTCCGTTCTGTTCGACAATGACCGATACGTTCACGCGGGTCATGGGGCGCACATCGCGAACCATCACACCGTCAGGGCGCAGAATCTCGATTTCTTGCACGGCTGCCGCGATCGTGGCGCTGACCTGAACCACACGCGGGTCCAGATCGCGGGCGAAGGCGTCGATCTCACGCAATGTCTCGATCTTGACCGGGAACGCGGCAGAATCAATCGGGTCTTCGTCCGTGTAGAGGCGCGTATTGGTGGAGCGCGGAGCATCCGCCAAGACCCCGCCGCCATCCCCGACAGCCAGTCTTGCCGTTTCCGCCGCCCGTTTCAGGGCAGGAATCGAAACGTCTGTGGAATGCGCATATCCAGCCACTTCACCTTGTACGGCACGCAGCCCGAACCCTTCCGACGCATCGTAAGACGCGGTGCGCAGACGGCCGTCATCGAACACGAGAGACTCGGATTTTCGCCGCTCGACAAACAGCTCTCCGTCCTCGGCCCCGTCCGTGGCCGAGTTCAAAATGGCAAGCGCTTCATCGTGCGGTAAAGCGCTTTCAAATGGGCGAAACGGGGCGTCGGACATGGGTTGGGACCTTTCGGGTTTGATCCAGATCAAAAATAGCGTCTGTTTGACGCAAGCATTTTGCTTTATCTACCCGACGGAATATGGTTTTTAACGCGGCCAAAGACAACGGGAGAGGTGCGACCGATTCACACCTTTTCGCCAGGGACGCAAAGATCAAACGATCAGGACAGAACATGAAGAATGCTTTGATGCTTTCAGGGTTTATGACAGCCCTCTCCAGCCTTCCAGCCATGGCTCAGGAGCTTGAGATTATTGGCAAACCGGTTGACGGCGGTATGGGCTTTCAGCCGGCAGCCACCAGCCTTGCCACAGGAATTCAGCGTCTGGACGGCATGATTCTGGTGATCATCACCGTCATCTGCCTGCTGGTTGCCGGCCTGCTGGTATATTGCATTGTGCGTTACAACGAACGCGTTAACCCGAAACCGGCACGTTTTTCGCACTACACCCCGGTTGAGATTGCCTGGACCCTTGGCCCCATCCTGATTCTGGTCTTCATCGGTGCGTTTTCGCTGCCGGTCCTGTTCAAACAGCAGGAGATCCCGGAAGGCGATATCACCATCAAAGTCGTGGGCAACCAGTGGTATTGGACCTATGAATATGTTGATCACGATTTTGCCTTCGACAGCTACCTGCTGGGCCATCCGGCCACTCTGGACGAGGGCGCGCGCCCGGCTGACGCCGACGTGACCCCGTTTGTGCTTGACGATGCCATGCGCGCGAAGCTGGCAGATGCGGGTTACAGCGATGACGAATGGCTGCTGGCCACGGACACTGCCGTTGTTGTTCCGGTTGGCAAGGTTATCGTGATGCAGGTTACCGCATCTGATGTGATTCACTCCTGGACCATCCCATCCTTCGGCGTAAAGCAGGATGGCGTGCCCGGGCGTCTGGCGGAACTATGGTTCGAGGCCGAGAAGGAAGGCATCTACTTCGGTCAGTGTTCGGAACTCTGCGGCAAAGACCACGCCTATATGCCAATCACCGTGAAAGTCGTCAGCCAGGAAGCGTATGACCAGTGGCTGCAAGGCGCGATCGAAGAATATGCCGGTTTGCCGCAAAGCTATCAGGTTGCATCGAACTGAGCACACTGAGGGCGGGTTAAAGCCCGCCTGACACGAAATGCAGGCTGTGCGGGCTGACCGCGCAGCTTTCGCCCCAGAAGGACCCGAGATGACCGACGCAAGCATCAATGCCAGCACAGCGACCGCCCACGCGGACGAGGCCAGCTTTGGCGATTACTTCGCCTTGCTGAAGCCACGCGTGATGTCTCTAGTCGTGTTTACGGCGCTGGTCGGTCTGCTGGCGGCCCCGGTTCCGGTCCACCCCTTCGTCGGGTTCTGCGCCATTCTGTTCATCGCCATCGGTGGCGGCGCATCCGGTGCGCTGAACATGTGGTGGGATGCGGATATCGACAAGGTGATGAAACGCACCAAAGGTCGCCCGATCCCCTCCGGCAAGGTGGAAGAGGGTGAGGCGATGGCCATCGGCCTAACCCTGTCGGGCCTGTCGGTGATCATGCTGGGCCTTGCGACCAATTGGTTCGCGGGTGCGTTTCTGGGCTTCACAATTTTTTTCTATGTCGTTGTCTACACGATGTGGCTGAAGCGCTCAACGCCGCAGAACATCGTGATCGGTGGTGCGGCGGGCGCTTTCCCTCCGGTGATCGGCTGGGTGGCCGCAACAGGGTCCATGGCGGTTGAGCCGTGGCTGATGTTCGCCCTGACCTTCATGTGGACACCGCCGCATTTCTGGGCTCTGGCCCTGTTCATGCGCTCGGACTATGACGATGCGGGCGTGCCCATGCTGACTGTGACTCACGGCCGCCGTGCAACGCGTGTACACATTCTCGTCTATACGGCCCTGCTGGCGATACTGGCGGTGGGAACCGCATTCTCTGGCATCGGTGGTCCCATCTATCTGACCGTGGCTTTGGTGTTGAACGCGTTGTTCCTGCGCGGCGCCTGGCAAATTTCGCGTCGGACCGAGGATGACTCGGAGGCCGATAATTTCAAGGTCGAACGCAGCTTTTTCAAGCTTTCGCTGCTCTACCTCTTCCTGCATTTCGGCGCTATTCTGGCCGAAGCCTTGCTGAAACCCTATGGTTTGGGAGGATGGTCATGAGCCTGCGCAAAAGCCATGAACTGCATCAGCGACGGTTCAGCCGCAATCTGGGCGTTGGACTGACACTGGTTGCCTTTATCGTGATCATTTTTGGCCTGACGATCGTCAAGGTCTCGGGCACTGATTTCAATATGGCCACACAGGAGGTCCAGAACTGATGGCTTTGTCTGGTCCACAGAAAACGGTCGCTCAAACCGTAGGTGTGGTTGTCCTGATGGGAAGCCTGGCCTGGGCGGCGGTACCATTCTACGACTGGTTCTGCCGCGTGACCGGATTTGGCGGTACAACCGGTGTGGCCGAAGCCGCCCCCGAAGACATTCTGGACCGCACGGTCACCGTACGGTTTGATGCGTCCAAGGCCAAAAACATGGCCTGGGAATTCAAACCGGTCGTTCGCGAGATGGAAGTGCGCATCGGCGAGACCGGGCTGGCTTTCTATGAGGCCTACAACCCAACGGATCGTCCAATAGCGGGTCAGGCCTCATACAATGTGGCACCCTATTCGGCAGGCGGGTATTTTCAAAAAATTGCCTGTTTCTGCTTTGAAGAGCAGGTGCTGCAACCTGGCGAGCGGGTAGAGATGCCGGTGACCTTCTTCGTCGATCCTGAAATGGTCGAAGATCTTGAAGCAAAGTATGTTCATACGATCACGCTGTCGTATACATTCTACGAAATTGACCTGCCAGAGGGCTATGCCGCCCTTGAAGCGCAGGCAGAAACAAACACGAACTAACGCCTGTAGGTGAGGGACGCTGATGGCACACGCTAAAAACCATGATTATCACATTCTGGCCCCGTCGATCTGGCCTCTGATCGGAGCTGTCGGCGGCTTTGTGATGTTGTTCGGAGCCGTCCTTTGGATGCACGGATTGACCCCGTGGATGTTCTGGGCCGGTCTGGTCGCAGTTCTTTACACCATGTTCGCATGGTGGTCCGAAGTTGTTGTCGAAAGCCGCCAGGGGGATCACACCCCTGTCGTTCGCATCGGTCTGCGTTACGGTTTCATCCTGTTCGTCATGTCCGAGGTGATGTTCTTCTTTGCCTGGTTCTGGTCGTTCTTCAAACATCGCATGTACCCGATGTACGACTATGCCGGCACCGAATACATCCAGCCGGACATCCACGCGGTTGACCCGTTCCACCTGCCGCTGATCAACACTCTGGTTCTGCTGCTGTCAGGCTGTGCTATTACGTGGGCGCACCACGCGCTGGTGCATGACAACGACCGCAAAGCGCTGATCAACGGCCTGGCCATCGGTATCGTTCTGGGCATTGCCTTTACCGGTTTGCAGGCGTTCGAGTATTACGAGCTGCTGGCCCATGAAGGCTGGAAATTTGGCGATGATCAGTTCTATTCGAACTTCTTCATGGCGACCGGTTTCCATGGATTCCACGTCATCATCGGCACCATCTTCCTGTCGGTCTGCCTGATCCGGGCCCTCAAAGGCGACTTCACACCGGAAAAGCATGTCGGGTTCGAAGCGGCGGCCTGGTACTGGCACTTCGTTGACGTTGTCTGGCTGTTCCTGTTTTTCGCGGTCTACATCTGGGGACAGGCCCCGCTGATGTAAGCCCGATCAGCTGATCAAATTGCAAAAGCCGCCCTTGGGGGGCGGCTTTTTCTCTGTTCCGGGCGCAAGATTGCGCCCCATACAATTGCGTGGTTGCAATTTGGCCCACACGCCCCTTAACAAGACGCCGGTTCCTGAAACGAGGTTCGACCCTGCCATGCGCCGCATTCTGTTCCTGCTGATCTTCGGCCTCGCCGGTTTGGGCGTTCTGCTGTCGCTGGGGATCTGGCAGACGCAGCGTCTGGCCTGGAAACAGGAGCTGTTGGCAGAGATCGAAAACCGCATTTCAGCCGACCCCATCGCCTTGCCCAGGCAGGTTTCAGAGGACACCGACAAATACCTTCCGGTAACGGTTTCGGGTGAGATGGAACCAGGCGAAATCCATGTGCTTGTTTCGGTCAAACAGGTCGGGGCAGGGTATCGCATCATCCAATCGTTCAGCACCGAGGACCGCACAATTCTGGTCGATCGGGGGTTTGTGCCGACAACGGCAAAACAGGCGCCGCGTCTGACCGGTCCGATGGAGATCAGCGGCAACCTGCACTGGCCAGATGAGGTCGACAGCTATACGCCCGAGCCCGATATTGACGACAACATCTGGTTTGCCCGGGACGTGCCCAATCTGGCCGCCGCTTTGGGGGCCGAGCCGGTGTTGCTGATCGCGCGGTCTCAGACCGACCCGAACGTGATGCCTTTGCCGGTGGATACGGCGGGGATTCCAAACGATCACCTGCAATATGCAATCACCTGGTTTGGCTTGGCTCTGGTCTGGGCTGTGATGACCGGTTATTTCCTGTGGCGCAATCGCGCCCCTTCTGAGAGTGAAGAGCAATGAAATACATCTCGACCCGTGGCCAAGCGCCAGAACTGACCTTTGAAGAGGCGATGCTGACCGGATTGGCCCGCGATGGGGGGCTTTATCTGCCCGCCGAGATCCCTGTGATGAGCCATGACGAGATCGCGGCGCTTGCTGGTCTGCCCTATGAAGACATCGCATTCCGTGTGATGTGGCCCTATGTCAGCAGCTCCTTTGCCGAGGATGAGTTCAAGCAGATCATTGCCCGCGCTTATGAAGGGTTCGGTCATGACGCCCGCGCGCCATTGAAGCAGTTGAACGAGAACCATTTTCTACTGGAACTGTTCCATGGGCCCACGCTGGCGTTCAAGGACTTTGCCATGCAGTTGATCGGCCAGCTGTTCCAGGTGGCCCTGAAACGGCGCAATGATCGCGTGACCATCGTCGGCGCGACCAGCGGTGACACCGGCTCGGCCGCGATCGAGGCCTTCCGGGGGCTGGATGCCGTGGATGTATTCATCCTGTTCCCGCATGGCCGCGTGTCCGAGGTGCAGCGCCGCCAGATGACCACGCCTGCGGACAGCAATGTTCATGCTCTGGCCGTGGATGGCGATTTCGATGATTGTCAGGCTGCGCTGAAGGACATGTTCAACGATTTCGACTTCCGCGACGGGGTCAAGCTGGCGGGTGTGAACTCGATCAACTTCGCCCGGGTGCTGGCGCAGATCGTCTATTACTTCTCGGCCGCCGTCAGCCTCGGCGCGCCGCACCGCAAGGTCAGCTTCACCGTGCCGACCGGCAATTTCGGCGACATCTTCGCGGGCTATCTGGCCAAGCGCATGGGCTTGCCCATCGACCGTCTGGTCGTTGCAACCAACCAGAACGACATCCTACACCGGTGTCTGTCGGGTGAGGGGTATTTCAAGGGCGACACCATCCCCTCGATCAGCCCGTCGATGGACATTCAGGTCAGCTCGAATTTTGAGCGTGCGTTGTATTACGCCTATGGCGAGGACGGCGGTGCCGTGGCGCAGTTGATGGATGAGCTCAAGTTCGGCGGCTTCAACGTCAGCCAGGGCGCGATGGAAGCGCTGCGCGAGACTTTCGACTCGGGCAGGGTGTCCGAGGAGGAAACGCTGGCGACGATCAGGCATACGCTTGCCCACAGCGCGGAACTGGTCTGCCCCCACACTGCGGTCGGGATCAAGGTCGGCGAAGACCACCGTGCCACCGATACCCCGATGATCACCTTGGCCACTGCGCATCCCGCCAAGTTCCCTGCGGCGGTCGAGAAGGCGAGCGACGTGCATCCGCCTCTTCCATCCCGCATGTCTGATCTGTATGAACGTCCGGAACGGGTGACCCGGATCGCCAACGATCTGGGCGCCATCGAGGATCATATCAAAGGGCACATCGCCGAGTGACTGTCAGACAAGACCAACTGAAGAACGGCTTTCGTATCGTCAGTGAACACATGCCGGGGCTGCAATCTGCGGCCATCGGCATCTGGGTAACCGCCGGTGGGCGGCATGAGCGGATCGAACAGAACGGCATCGCGCATTTCCTTGAGCATATGGCGTTCAAGGGAACCGAGCGACGTTCGGCGCTGCAAATCGCCGAGGCGATCGAGGATGTGGGCGGGTATATCAACGCCTATACCTCGCGCGAGGTAACGGCCTATTACGCGCGCGTTCTGAAGGACGACGTGGCGCTGGCGATGGACGTGATCGGCGATATCGTTCTGAACCCGGTTTTCGATCCGCGCGAAATCGAGGTTGAGCGCGGCGTGATCCTTCAGGAGATCGGCCAGGCCTATGACACGCCGGACGATGTGATCTTTGACTGGTTGCAGGAGCAGAGCTATCACGACCAGCCTTTGGGCCGCACCATTCTGGGACCATCCGAGCGGGTCAGTGCGTTCTCGCGCGAGGATCTGTCGGGGTTCGTGGCCGAGCATTATGGCCCCGATCAGATGATCCTGTCCGCTGCCGGTGCCGTGGATCACGATCAGCTGATGAAAATGGCCGAAGAGATGTTCGGTCATCTGCAACCACGCACCGGGCTGATCGCCGAGCCTGCGCGTTTTACCGGTGGTGAAGCGCGGCAGGAAAAAGTGCTGGAGCAGGCCCATTTCGCACTTGCGCTGGAAAGCCCGGGCTATCGCGACGATGCGATCTATACGGCGCAGATCTATTCCACCGCTTTGGGTGGCGGCATGTCTTCGCGGTTGTTCCAGGAGGTGCGCGAGTCGCGCGGGCTGTGCTATACGATCTTTGCCCAGACCGGTGCCTATGCCGATACCGGTACGACGACGATCTACGCCGGTACCTCGGCAGAACAGGTGGCAGAGCTTGCCACCATCACCATCGACGAAATGAAGCGCGCGGCAGAGGACATGACCACGGAAGAGGTTGCCCGTGCCCGTGCGCAGATGAAAGCCGGGATGTTGATGGGGCTGGAAAGCCCGTCAAACCGGGCCGAACGCTTGGCGCGGCTGGTTCAGATCTGGGGGCGGGTCCCGTCTCTGGAAGATACGGTGGCCCGGATTGATGCGGTCAGCACCGAAGATGTGCGCGTATTTGCCGAGCAGATGGCCGTAAACGCACCTGCCGCTTTGGCGCTGTACGGGCCGGTTTCGGGGGCGCCGACATTGGCCGAACTACAGGAGAGGCGGGCGGCGTGATGCTGTTGGGCAGACGCAAGCTGAAACTCGAGACTGCGCGGCTCAGCCTGCGCCCGCCAGTACATTCGGACTTCAACGATTGGGCTGCGTTGCGGCGCGCCTCGAAAGACTATCTGACACCTTGGGAACCGATCTGGGCCAAGGACCACCTGAGCCGCAAATCCTTTACAAACCGTGTGTATTGGGCACAACGTTCTGTAGCGGCCGGGACGGCAATCCCGCTTTTTCTGTTTCGCCGCGAGGATGACGTGTTGGTTGGGGCCATCACGCTGGACAACATTCGGCGCGGTCCCGCGCAGGCGGGCACATTGGGGTACTGGACCGGTCAGGCTTTTGCCCGACAAGGGTATATGCGTGAAGCCATCGGCGCGATGGTTCACCATGCCTTTACCCGTTTGGACCTGAGCCGGATTGAAGCCGCCTGCCTGCCGGAAAACCGGGCGTCGCGCGGGTTGCTGGAAAGTTCGGCCTTCAAGTACGAGGGCGTGGCGCAGTCGTATTTGCAAATCAACGGGCGGTGGCGGACGCATGTTCTGTATGCCAGCCTGCGGTCTGACCGACGCGGAAAGACCGACGCGGGATAGGGGGCGCTGCCCCCGTCGCGGCAAGCCGCGCCTCCCCCGGGATATTTGGGGCCAGATGAACAAGGGGCATGACTTGTCGTCGTTCTGCGCTACACTCGGGGTATGCGCTGGTTGATTGCGGCATTGATGGTGATTTCGGGCGGGGCCGCTGCGCAGGAGCGTCGGCCAAGTCACTGTGTCGCCATTGCCGATGCGGCGCCCGGAATCGAGTATCTGCACAGGGCGGCCTGGCAGGATCCGGTGCCGGAATTCTCGGTACGGATCAGCTATATCGCGCATGCCTCTTTCATGATCCAGACCCGTGGCGGGCTGAATGCGGTGACGGATTTTACCGGATTTATCGGCAGCGCGAACCTGATCCCCGACGTGGTGACGATGAACCATGCCCACGGCACGCATTGGACGGCGCATCCCGACCCGGCCATTCCGCATGTTCTTCCGGGGTGGGGAGAGTTCGGGAAAGGTATCGAACATCATCTGGATCTGGGGGAGATGCTGGTGCGCAATGTCTCGACCGATATCCGGTCTGTTTATGGTGGGGTCGAAGAACGCGGCAATTCAATTTTTGTGTTCGAGGTTGAGGGGTTGTGCATAGGTCATCTGGGACATTTGCATCATGTCCCTTCGGATGAGCAGTTTGCCGCGCTCGGGCGGTTGGATGTTGTCATGGCCGCCGTTGATGGCGGGACCACCATGCCTCTGCCCGAGATGATTGCGGTTCTGAAACGGCTGAAAAGTTCTGTCATCATTCCGATGCACTGGTTCTCGCAGTTTTCGCTGGATCGCTTCCTGGTGGATATCAGGGATACATTTCCGGTTGAGCGCGACGGGGTGTCGGAGATCACCGTGTCGTTGCGGAACCTTCCGGACCGACCCACGGTTGTGGTGCTTGAGCCGCGCTATCTGATTGATCTTGAATAAGGCTTGCGGCAACCGCATCGCTTGGGCATTGAAGGCGTATGAGTTTGAACCCCGCTGATGACAGTTTTGCCGCGCTGATCCGTTCGAAACTGGGCGACGGGGTGCTGCGCCCCGTAGAAGAACGGTATTTGGAAGAACCGCGCGGGCGGTTTTCGGGACGGGTCGGTCTGTTGGCCTTGCCGCGCAACACCGATGAGGTGGCGCAGCTGGTAAAAATGGCTGCGCAGGCACAGGTTCCGATCGTTCCATATGGCGGCGGCACAGGCCTGGTCGGCGGGCAGGTGATGTCGGCGGGGCCTGCGCCGTTGGTGATTTCGTTGGAACGGATGACCGCCATCCGGTCTGTCTTTCCAACCGAAAACGTTCTGGTCGCCGAAGCCGGTGCCATTCTTCAAGATGTTCAGGCCGCAGCCGAGGCGGTAGACCGGTTGTTTCCTCTGTCATTGGCGGCACAAGGATCCTGCCGGATCGGGGGCAACCTGTCGACCAACGCAGGGGGCGTCAACGTTTTACGGTATGGCAACGCGCGCGACCTGTGCCTGGGGCTTGAGGCGGTGCTGCCCAGTGGTGAGATCTGGCACGGCCTCAGCCGGCTGCGAAAGGACAACACCGGCTATGACCTGCGCAACCTGCTGATCGGGGCTGAGGGGACGCTGGGGATCATCACTGCCGCATCGCTCAAGCTGTTCCCGCGACCTGCCGGTGTCGGGACGGCGGTGTTTCAGGTGGCTTCTCCCGAAGCGGCGATCGACCTGCTGGCTTTGGCGCGGGACAAGGTGGGTGAGGCCGTCAGTACGTTTGAGCTGATCCACCGGCAGGGGCTAGATTTCCTGACCGAGGTTCTGCCGGATGTCCGTCAACCGTTCGCCTCGCCGCCGGAGTGGAGCGTATTGATCGAGCTGGGTCTGGCTGACGGGCATTCACCATTTGCCGCATTGGAGGGACTCTTTGTTCGCGCTGAAGAGCTTGGTCAGGTTCAGGACGGAGTAATCGCCCAAAGTGAAGCGCAGCGGGCCGATTTGTGGGCGGTGCGTGAACGCATTCCCGAAGCCAATCGTTTGATCGGGTCAGTGTCGAGCCATGATATCTCGATCCCGATTTCCAGAATTCCCGATTTCATTTGCGAAGGCAGAAAATTGATTGCAGGCCTGGGGCCCTTCCGGATCAATTGCTTTGGCCATCTTGGTGACGGCAATCTGCATTACAACGTGTTCCCGCCCAAAGGGCGGCACCGATCGGAATTTGATGATCAAAGAGGCGCGATCAAGCAGACCGTCCATGATCTGGTTTACGCCTTCGACGGTTCGGTCAGTGCCGAACATGGGGTCGGGCGCCTCAAGACCAACGATTTGGAACGCTATGGCGATCCAGCCAAGCTGGGCGCGATGCGGGCTATCAAACTGGCATTGGACCCGCAGGGCATCATGAATCCCGGCGCGGTTCTGAAAGGGTGAACACGGCCCGAGCGTCGGACCGTGCCCGGTTGTTTCTTAAGAGGCAGGCAGGATCACTTTGTCGATCACATGGATCACACCGTTCTTGGTTTCGATGTCGGCCTGAACCACGTTGGCGTCATTCACCATCACACCCGAATCCAGATCGATCGTGATGTCGCCGCCTTGTACGGTTGCAGCGGTCATGTCATCGCTCAGATCACCTGACATCACTTTGCCCGGCACGACATGGTAAGTCAGAATGGCAACCAGCTGATCCTTGTTTTCGGGCTTCAGCAGGTTTTCGACGGTGCCATCGGGCAAAGCCGCGAACGCGTCATCGGTGGGGGCAAACACAGTGAACGGGCCTTCGCCTTTGAGTGTGTCCACCAGTTCGGCGGCCTGAACTGCCGCAACGAGTGTTTCAAAGCTGCCAGCGGCGACGGCTGTGTCGACAATGTCTTTGCCGTGACCATCGGCGAATGCAGCAGTGCTGAACAGGATCGAGGCGACACCGGCGGCGGCGAATTTGCGGAACATGAGCTAAACTCCCTAGGTTGAAATGCTTCAAGCAGCATCATTAGGAGTACGGGGCAACCTGACCACAAGATCACTTGTATTGATCCGTTTTGCGCCTTGATCGGCGCAAAAACCGCGCTAAGCCCGCCCGGTTTTCAGTTTCCAGTCACGTTTTTGTGAAAAACTCCTGGTCAGAGTCCTTCGAATTCGCACAGGACATGCACGTCCATGCCCATCTCTTCCAACACTTTACTGCCGCCAAGTTCGGGCAGGTCAATGATGAAGGCGCACGAGACGATTTCGCCCCCAAGCCGTTCGATCAGCTTAATACCCGCCGCGGCAGTTCCGCCCGTGGCCAGCAGATCGTCAACCACCAGAATTTTTTCACCGGGTTGGATGGCATCGTCATGAATCTCGACGATCGCCTCTCCGTATTCCAACTTGTAGTCCTGACTGATTGTCGTGCCGGGCAGTTTGCCCTTCTTGCGGATCGGGACAAAACCGACGCTCAACTGATGCGCAATCGCACCGCCCAGAATGAACCCGCGTGCTTCAAGCCCGACCACTTTGTCGATCCGCTCACCGGCATAGGGGTGCAGCATCTGGTCAATCGCCATCCGAAACCCGCGGGGGTCGGCAAACAGGGTTGTCACATCCCGAAACATGATCCCTTCATGGGGGAAATCGACTATGGTTCGGATGTAATCTTTGACAGATTTGTTTCTGGACATGGACCAACCTTTTAGCGTCAAACACAGGTATTGTGTTTGGCCCAAGAGGGTTGGCCATGCAAGGAACAATTCCAAGGCCGGATCAGCAGCGGATTTGGGTTGCAGCGTTGAGCAGGCCAAAAACCGAGGCAACCATGCGCTGGCCAAGATAAGTCTCCGACCCATTTTTTAGCTTGCTGCCACCTGTTCCAAACAGCCCCCGCGCTCGGATTTCCGGGCGTGCAACGAGCAATCTGTCTGGTTTGCAATTCGACATGTCCGGGTCACAGGCGCGGTCGAATTCAATTGCGAGGAACCGGTTAATGAATTGCCCGAAAGTGGCAAGGTTCATTGTCAATTTCCTGTCCTTGCCGTTAAGTGCCCGATAACGACAAAAACTATGCTATGAATTACACGGCGTCGACAGATAGAGCATAACTTCGTTGGGAAAATACACGTGGCCAGGAATGAAGGCAAAGGATCGACCAAGAAAAACAGTCAGTTGGTCTTGCGCCTCGACAGGGACGAACGTGACTCGTTTGTCGAGCTTTGCAAAGAACTGGACACGTCGGCTGCGCGCGAAATCCGCAGATTTATCCGTGGATTCATGAAAGAGCACGCCGAAGACTGATGCGGTATCAGGCCGGTCGGCGTAGGACCGCCGTGGCCATGCCCATGCCGATCAAGGTCAACCCGCCAAACCGTGTCATCGCAGTGATCACGCTGGCGCGACCGATAAGCCGCCGCAACCTGTCTGCCAACAGGGCGTAGGCCAACGCATTCAACCAGGCCAGCCCGACGAACGTGGCAATCAGGATGATGAACTGAGGTCCAAGCGGTTCAGCAGGGCGTAAGAACTGCGGCACAAAGGCAATGAAGAAGGCGATGGATTTCGGGTTCAGGGCAGTGACGGCGGCTGCGTGGCCGAATACGCTGCGCGGTGTGACATCCCGCCCGGTGTCGACCGTGCTCAATCCACCGTCTGGTGCGCTGCGCAACAGTTTGACCCCAAGCCAGACCAGATAGGCTGCACCGACCCATTTCAGCACGGAAAACAGGGTTGCCGATGCAAGAACAAGCGCGCCAAGCCCCAGCAAAGATGCGGTCATGGCCACAAGATCGCCCACCGCAACACCTGTGGCGGACGCGACGGCGACACTGCGCCCCTTAGACAGGGCATAGCTGAGAACGAGCAACACCGTCGGGCCCGGGATCAGCAGCAGGGCGGTGGATGCAGCAACAAAGGCCAGCCAGAGATCGAGTTGCATCGTCAAATTCCTGATCAGATCGCCCGAGATTGAGAGAATCAGCACCGGGGGTCAACCTGCTTGTGCCGCGTGAATGTCCCGTAAGCCAGTTCTCATCTCCCGTGAATCACAAATTTAGTCAATTGCTTGTTCGTGTTCTGGGGGGTTTGGGGACAAAATATTCAATTTGTGCTATAATAACCCCGTTTTTTTAAATTCATTTTAGAAGGAGGTTCGTCATGAAACTTGCCGTTTCTATTTTTTTGTTGAGCGTGTTGCTGATGCCGACTGCCGCTTCTGCCTGCCCAGACGGTTACTTCAACTGCGGCGGGTCGTTATGCTGCCCCAAACCTCAGAACTAGTTCGGAGGGCTTGGGATGTCTGTTATCAGTTTACGCAATGCTGTCATTGTTGCTGGAGCGCTGGCAATTATGGGCGCTGGTAAAACGCTTGTATTGAATGCGAATGAACTGGATTTACAATACCAGAAGCTCATTGTTCCGAAGGGTTCACTACATGCGCCTGTGCTTGGTGCGGCTTATGCCCTGGATCATTCAACCGGAAGATTTAGACCCACAAAGATATGTAATTTGTTTGTTGGGGGGAACGAATCTGGCCCGGAAGATGTCTCCTTCACCAGCCTTAGCCTTGTGGCAATCGGCTGGAACGGTGCCATGGATGCCGTAACCGACTACGTCGGTGAGAAAATCGTAAATTCCATGAAATTCTCGGATGAGAGTGCCAAGTGGGAATTCCAAAAAAGGTTCTGGAGTGCCCGCGAGGGTATGTCATTCAGAAGCACGTGCAGGTCTCTTGTTGAGGAAACCGCTGCGAACCCCAACTACTCTGTTTTTCTTGTAGAAACCATCTTCTTCGATCCGGTTTCCGACGAAAAACAGGTAATGGTTCAAATGTCTCAGACTTCGGTGGTATTTGATGGCTGCGAAGATGCATGTCCACAACCTGTCTCGCTTCAATCCGTGCTAAATGTTGGTTGGCTAGCTCGCTCAAAGGGCGACTGGGGCATCGTTCGCATCCATTGAGGTCATTGAGGCCCTAGCCAATTTTCTCGAGTCGGTCTTACAGAATACGCCTGGCCACCGCATCCAACTTGGCCAAAAGCGCCGGATCGCGGTTTTCCGGTGCGGTCAGGATTGCGTATTCCAGCGCCCGGTCGCAGCCATGCGGGCAGGGTGCTCGTTCGGCCCCCAGAAGGGATGGCAGGCCCTTGACTAGTGTGCGGCCCTTGTCGGCATTGCCGGTCAGGGTGGCGATGATCGTGGACACGTCCACCTCGCCATGGTCCGGGTGCCAGCTGTCATAGTCGGTGACCATCGCGATCGACGCGTAACACAGCTCGGCCTCGCGGGCGAGTTTCGCCTCGGGCATGTTGGTCATGCCGATCACGTCACAGCCCCATTGCTCGCGATACATCCTGGATTCCGCAAGGCTGGAAAACTGAGGGCCCTCCATCGCCAGATAGGTGCCGCCCCGGTGGATGGTGATGCCGGCGGCCTTACCTGCCGTCTCGCATGCGTCCGACAGGCGTGGGCAGGTGGGATGAGCAACACTGACATGGGCAACGCAGCCGGTTCCGAAAAAGCTCTTGTCCCGTGCAAAAGTGCGATCGATGAACTGATCGACAATCACGAAGTCACCCGGAGCCATATGTTCGCGGAACGACCCGCAGGCCGAAACCGAGATCACGTCCGTCACGCCCAACCGTTTCAGCGCATCGATATTGGCGCGATAAGGTACATCGGTGGGTGAATGCACATGACCGCGCCCATGACGTGGCAGAAAGGCCATATCGATACCGTCAAGCGACCCTGTCAGGATCTGGTCTGACGGCGTTCCCCAAGGGGTCTCAACCTCTACCCACTCCGGGTTTTCCAGCCCATCGATGTCATAGATGCCTGATCCGCCGATGACGGCTATCTTGGTTTGGGTCACTGTCCTGCTCCGCCTGAATAACTGATGTTGAATTTGTGCGGGTTCAGCCGAGGTTTGACAAGAGGCCTATTCCCGTATCGTCAACAGGTTGCGCTGCTGCGATTGCACGGTGAAATCATCCCAGGCCGCGCCAAACATGCCCAGAGACCAGGTCAGATCCTGTGATTGTCCGTGCCGGTCTCGGAACACGAAGCGGAACGCATCGCCGGTTAGCATGGCATCCAAAAGCGCCTTGGCGCGTTGGCCTTCGAAGGTACAGCCAAGCCCGGTCAGGCATCCGGGGCGCCGCGTGCGCCATATGGCTTCTTCGCCGTTGTCGATGCGAAATCCGGATGGGTTGAAGAAAGTGCCCGGCTCGATCCCGAATTCAACTTTGAAACCTTCAGGTTCGGGCGTAATGAAAACGAACTGTGCCGCAAATTTTGGCCGAAAGGAAAACACCTCTGCCCGTCGGATGTAGCACCGCTGCCGCAGGGCACCGTCTTCTTCGCGCTCGTCACAAATCGAATTCCAGATGCCGAAAATCTCGTGATGCGTTACCCGCCAGTTGCCGGCCGTGTCATTGCCATCCAAGTCCTGTGCAAGGACGGGAAGGGCCGGGAACAGTAAGAAGAGGATCCAACGCATGGCCTCACATGTTGTGGCTTCATCATGGTTCTGCAAATCAACTTGCCGCGAGCGCCACGTATGCGTCACACGCATGGCTGCATCCCGTTTTATGCAGTAGCTCAATGCCGGCGCGCCAGCTACAACGACGCCTTCGCGCGAACATATAATCCTATAGGACTGTCTGATGCCCCGAGCCTTGCTGGCAAGCTTTGCCAATCGCCTCGCCATTCCCGATCTGCGCTGGGTTCCAGATGAAGGGCTGACCTTCTCACGCCTGCGGATCGAGCTGCTGTCCGGCCTGACGGTTGCTCTTGCACTGGTCCCCGAGGCGGTGGCCTTTGCCTTTGTGGCGGGCGTGCACCCGCTGGTCGGTCTTTATGCGGCGTTTTTGGTCGGTTTGATCACGGCACTGATCGGTGGACGACCGGGCATGATCTCGGGTGCGACCGGCGCACTTGCGGTTGTCATGGTGGCACTGGTGGCCGAACATGGGGTTGAATACCTGTTCGCGACCGTTGTTCTTATGGGAATCCTTCAGGTCATCGCCGGGGCGATGCATTGGGGGCGCTTCATCCGTTTGGTGCCGCATCCTGTCATGCTGGGCTTTGTGAACGGTCTGGCCATCGTGATCTTTCTTGCCCAGATGGGACAGTTCAAAGTGCCCGGAACCATGGAAAATACCGGTCATGGCATGGGCGGCGGCGAATGGCTGTCCGGGATGCAGCTTTACACCATGCTGGGACTTGTCGGGCTGACAATGGCAGTGATCTGGATCATGCCCCGGATTACACGCATCATTCCTGCGCCGCTGGCCGGTATTCTGGTTGTCGCGGCAATCGTGATCGGTTTTGGCCTCGATGTGCCGCGCGTCGGCGATCTGGCATCGATTGAAGGCGGCCTGCCTTCGTTCCATATTCCAATGGTACCTCTGAACTGGGAAACCTTTGAGATCATCCTGCCATATGCAGTCATTCTGGCCGCCATCGGCCTGATCGAATCCCTGCTGACCCTGAACCTCGTGGGTGAGATCACGGGCAAGCGTGGTGGGGCGTCTCAGGAATGCATCGCACAGGGCGCGTCGAATATCGTGACCGGGTTTTTCGGCGGCATGGGCGGTTGTGCGATGATCGGGCAGTCGATGATCAACGTGAAATCCGGCGGGCGCACTCGTATTGCCGGAATTGCGGCAGCGCTTTTCCTGCTGATCTTCATCCTGTTCGCATCACCCCTGATCGAACAAATCCCGCTGGCCGCGCTGGTTGGCGTGATGTTCATGGTTGTGATCGGCACCTTTGCGTGGAACTCATTCAAAATTCTGCGCAAAGTGCCAATGACCGATGCCTTCGTCATCGTTCTGGTCACCGTCGTAACGGTGATGGAGGACTTGGCCGTTGCCGTTGTGGTCGGCGTCATCGTCTCTGCGCTGGCCTATGCCTGGAACAATGCCAAGCGCATTCACGCGGTCACGCGTGACTCCGAGACCGAGAAAGGCGCGAAAGTCTATGAAATTCAGGGGCCGCTGTTCTTTGGGTCTTCTGACGGCTTTATCGAACTGTTCGACGTCCCGAACGACCCCGAAACCGTTATCATCGACTTCGCCGAAAGCCGCGTGGTGGATCAGTCCGCCCTGCAAGCCATCGAAAACATCGCCGCAAAATACGAGGCGGCAGGCAAACGGGTCATGCTGCGTCACCTGAGCCGCGACTGTCACAAACTGCTGAAAAAAGCGGGACACCTCATGGTCGACAGTGATGATGATCCGGATTACGAACTGGCGGTGGACTACTCTGTCCGCACCGGCATTCTGGGCGGGCACTGACTTTGAAAGGCGGCTGAACAAGCCGCCTTTTTCAAAGGGCCAGACGCTCCAGGTTTTCGATATCTCCCCTCAACAGGCCGCTTTCGGCTTCGATGATCAATTCGGCTGGCCAATCCCACCACTTCAAAGCAAGCAACCGCTCGATCTTGTCGGCGTCAAAACGATACCGCCTTACCTCGGCAGGATTGCCGGTGACAACAGAATAAGGCGGGATCGTCCCGCGAACAACTGAACCCGCACCAATTATCGCTCCGTCACCGATACTGGCTCCAGGCATGATCAGCGCGCCATAGCCGATCCAGACATCGTTGCCGACTAGGGTGTCCCGGACGTCTGGCTGATATTCCAGCATCCGTTCCGGATCGAAAACCGGAAAGGGAAAACAGGTTATCCCATCCGTTGCGTGATTTGCCGAAGCTGTCACAAAGCGGACGCCATGGGCAATTTGGCAAAACTTTCCCAAAACCAGCTTTTCGCGCGAGAACTCGAAAAGGTAAGGCGCCAAACGATTGGCCCAATCCTCGGGCGCGTCAAAATCTGACGCATAGGTGTAATCGCCCACCTGAATTCTGGGGTGGTTGATCACCTGTGACAGAAAGGCTGTTCCTCTGTGTTCCGTACCATCTGGCAGAGTGACAGGATATCGGCGCGCAGCGTCAGGAAGTGGCATCAGTCATCCGGTCTCGAAAGGCTGAACAACTCGGAAACGACGGAGTAATCGCGATACCCGAGCCGCGCCAAAGGTTGGAACGAGGTCACGTCAAACTTGCCGTCCCGAATGTGATCGTCGTGCAGGTGCACACCCGTCACCTCGCCAAACACCACCCGATTGGCTTCACCGGGCAGCGAGACGATCTGGGTCAGCTTGCATTCCAACGCAGCTGGGACCCCTTCGATCCGTGCGCAGGGTATGGTTTCGCATTCTATGGGTGAAAGCCCGGCATGCGAAAACTCATCAACTTCTTTCGGCAACCCGGCCGAACTTGCATTCATTGCGTCCCGATGCGCATGGGCCACGACATTTACGCAAAACACGCCCGTGGCCTCGATATTGGCGATGCTGTCCTTGCCGGCGTTCTGATCCTGTTTGGTGCCGGTTGAGGCAAACATGACCTGCGGTGGCGTATAGGCGACGCCGTTGAAGAAGGAATAAGGCGCCAGATTGTTGATCCCATCCGCGTCCCTAGTCGAAATCCAGCCAATCGGGCGCGGCGTGATGATGGCGTTGAACGGATTGTGCGGCAATCCGTGGCCGTCTTCGGGGCGATAGAACATCTGATCTCCAAGCGTTTGCCCAAGGCGTAGCGAAGTGCTAGGGCGATTGCCAGCAAGTAAATGAGGGCAGGGTGCAGCAATTCGGGATCAGGCCGGAAGAGCCGGACGACTGGTGGGAGGTCGAAGCCCTGTATGACCTGTGTTTTGCGCCGGGTCGCGAGGCTTTGTCGTCCTACCGCTTGCGTGATGATGTACCGCCGGTTGCGGGCCTGTCTTTGGTCGCGCGCGACGGTCAGGGGATTCTGGCCGGTGCGATCCGGTTCTGGCCGGTTCATGTCGGTGATCACGATGCTCTGCTGTTGGGGCCGGTTGCCGTGCACCCCACCCATCAGGGTGAAGGCCTTGGCGGATATCTGATACATGCAGGAGTCGAAGCGGGGCACACCCGCGGTTGGCAAAGGGTCATGCTGGTCGGGGATGAACCCTATTACAGCCGGTTCGGTTTCACGCGATTGCACGCGGTCGAGATGCCTCCGCCCACCAACCCTGACCGGGTTTTGGGGCTGGAACTGGTGCCCGGTGCCTGGTCCGGGGTTCAGGGCGCGGTGACACGTTGGAGCCGCTGACCTATTGAAACCATGCTGCGCAACGCCGATGTTGAAAGGCAGGAGGGCGTGAATGCAGAACGTTGTTCTTGTTGAAAACGTGGATACCGAGGCCGAACTGGATCGTTTGGCGGATCACTACCGATCCGCCGGAGGGGCTGGCGTGAAACTTCTCAACAAACTTGGAGGATCAGCCGAGTCATTGCTGGAGCAATTGCCAGAACCCGTTCGGAATGGCCTGACAGGCGCAACCGAGCAGGCGTTATGGCTGGCGATGCACGCGGCCGAGGGCTCGCGGCGCGCGGTTCCTGATCAGCAGCCCTGGGTCAATACCGCGGTGACGACTGCCATGGGTGCGGCCGGGGGGCTGGGCGGTGTTTCGACAGCCCTGATGGAGCTGCCCGCGACAACCGCGATGCTGCTACGTGCCATTCAGGGGGCAGCGGCGCGCGAGGGGTTTGATCCCTCTGCCGAAAACGTAAAGTTCGATTGCGTCCGCGTCTTGTCGGCAGCGGGACCATTGTCGCATGACGATGGGGCGGACCTGGGTTTTTTCTCGGTCCGGCTGACCCTGACAGGACCGGCCATGCAACGCCTGATTGCCGCCGTTGCGCCGCGTTTTTCGATAGTACTGGGGCAAAAGCTTGCAGCCCAGTCCGTTCCTGTGCTGGGGGCATTGGCCGGCGGTGGCACGAACTATGTCTACACGCGCTATTATCAGCAAATAGCGCGCGTGCATTTCGGTTTGCGCCGGCTGGCAGTTGACGCTGACATCCCCCATGAGGATCTGGCACGGCGGCTTTCTGCCCGAATGTAGGCGATACCTTGGGCGACGCGAGTGACTTGGCGTGTGATACATGATGTGGTATGATTGTAGGTGTCGGCCGCTAGATTAGGTGAGCGTACCAATTTGGATGGCTGACGTTCGACCGAAAGGGAGCGTCGCTCGATGAAAGCACGATTGTTGCTTCATGACCTTCCAAAAGCTGCAAGGCAGCCAGTTTTGCGGCAATCCTCGGCTTTATGTTTCCGGATCAAGCGCGGCCGACCCAAGGTTTTGTTGGTCACGACACGCAAGTCGCGGCGATGGATCATTCCCAAAGGATGGCTCATCCCCGGTCTGAGCCCGCAGGAAACCGCATTGCAAGAGGCTTGGGAAGAGGCGGGTGTATCTGGCCGGATCAACGGGGCGCGACTGGGGCAGTTCCTGCACCACAAACATCATTCTAACCGGCCCCCATCCTTGTGTCTGGTGGATGTTTTTCCAGTGCATGTAAGCACTGTGTCGCAGGAATACCCGGAAAAGACCGAGCGTCGGCGCAAATGGTTTTCGCCGAAAAAAGCAGCGCTAAAGGTCGATTCTCATGAGCTTGCTGAATTGTTGCGCGACTTTAAGCCGTACTCACATTAAAGTAGCATCTGATAGGCTTGATATTGTCACCTTGATCGGTATCTATTCGCCAATCGTTTTTTTGGACTGAACATGATTCAATACGCGTTGAAATGCAGCGAAGGCCACAGTTTCGACAGTTGGTTCCAATCCGCAGAAGCCTATGACAAGCTGGCCTCTGTGGGTATGGTCACCTGCGCGGTTTGCGGGTGCACGCAGGTCGAGAAAGCGGTCATGACGCCACGCGTCCGCCCGGCGCGGAATGCCCGGAAGGAAAGTGAAATCCGTTCCGCCCCGGAACAAAAGATCGACGTTGCCACCCCATCGCCCGAAGTCGAGAAGGTTTTGGCCGAGATGCGCCGCCATGTCGAAGAAAACTCGGATTATGTCGGGAAAGATTTCGCCAGCGAGGCGCGCAAGATTCATTTGGGCGAGGCGCCGGAGCGTGCCATTTACGGAGAAGCCAAGCTGGATGAGGCGAAATCCCTGATCGAAGATGGCGTGCCGGTGGCTCCGCTGCCGTTTGTCCCCAGCAGAAAGACCAATTGATCATGCACATCATGATCACCGGCGCCAATCGCGGCATCGGGCAAGCCCTGGCAAAGCGTTACGTGAACCGGGGGGACAAAGTCACTGGGACGGCGCGTGACGGCAGCATGCAGGTGCGTCTGGATGTGGCCGATCCCGTGCAGCAATCAGCCATGGCAGAACAGATGAAAGACCAGCCTGTCGACCTGCTGGTCTGCAATGCCGGCGTGTATCTGGACAAGGGGCATTCGATCGATGGCTATCCGGCCGACATGTGGGCGCACAGCTTTGCGGTAAATGTCACGGGGGTCTTTCTGACGATACAGACCCTTTTGCCCAACCTGCGCGCCGCGGGCGGTAAAGTTGCGATCCTTTCGTCGAAAATGGCGTCGCACACACTTGCGCCGGGTGGCAGTTATATCTACCGCGCATCCAAGGCGGCGGCTCTGAACCTTGGGCGGAATCTGGCGATGGATCTCAAAGATGACGGGATTGCCGTCGGCATCTATCATCCGGGCTGGGTTCAGACGGATATGGGCGGTGCAGCGGCGGATATCGATGTGGATCAGGCCGTGTCCGGCCTGATTGAACGATTTGATGCCTTGTCGCTAAGCACAACGGGCTGTTTTGAAACCTATGACGGGCAACCGCACGCCTACTGAGAGGTCAATGCGGCTTTGGGGATTTCAAAGACCTCACCAGGTTCAATGTAGACCACCATCATATCGCCTCGCGTTTCATGTGAGATTTTCGAGGTCGAATTGCTGGATTCCGGCACACCATCCTTGAAATAGATATTGCGCACATGGCCGCCTCCCAGGGCCACCGCGACCGTTATGTTTCCGTCATCATGGCGGCGCAGTTCGGCGTGGCAGCTTTGTACGGGATCACCGGCATTTGCAGCGCAGGGAATTGTGCCCAACGCGTTCTTGCCGTCCGTCCCGGCGACACTCGCGACCTGGGCCAGTGCAGGCGATGACAATAGGGCAAAGGCGAGGGCTAGGCGAAACATAAAGAACCTCTTGATCTGGTTGGTGTCCTTAGGCTGACATTGCGCCAGTGCAATGTAAAGCGGCCCTGCGCCGCAGGGGCGGCCGCTTTGCGCCCTTGCCCTTGCGGTGCCCCTCGCTTATGAGGCACGGAACTTCTAATCCAAGGCGCGGAGACTTTTGCCCCCATGCCCGTACTCGTAATGAAATTCGGCGGCACATCGGTCGCCAATCTGGACCGCATCCGCCGCGCCGCCAAACGTATCGGCGTTGAAGTTGCCAAGGGCTATGACGTGATCGTCATCGTCTCGGCCATGTCGGGCAAGACCAACGAGCTTGTGGGCTGGGTGAACGAAACGTCGCCTCTGTTCGACGCCAGGGAATACGATGCCGTCGTGTCCTCGGGCGAGAACGTAACCGCTGGCCTGATGGCCCTGACCTTGCAGGAAATGGACATCCCCGCGCGCAGCTGGCAGGGCTGGCAGGTGCCGCTGCTGACCACCAGCGCGCACAGTCAGGCGCGGATCGAGGAAATTCCGACAGAGAACCTGAACCAGAAATTCAGCGAAGGTATGCGTGTTGCCGTGGTTGCCGGGTTCCAGGGCATCAGCCCGGAAGGCCGGATCACGACATTGGGCCGGGGTGGGTCGGATACAACGGCGGTTGCCTTTGCGGCAGCCTTCGACGCCGAACGCTGCGATATCTATACGGACGTTGATGGCGTCTATACCACCGATCCGCGCATCTGCGAAAAGGCACGTAAGCTGGACCGCATCTCGTTCGAAGAAATGCTGGAACTGGCGTCGCTTGGTGCCAAGGTTCTGCAAACCCGCTCGGTCGAACTTGCGATGCGATACAAAGTGAAACTGCGCGTTCTCTCAAGCTTTGAAGAACAATCCGATGAGGCCGGCACGCTGGTCTGCGACGAGGAGGATATTATGGAATCCAATGTTGTGGCCGGTGTGGCCTATTCCCGCGACGAAGCCAAGATGACCGTTGTTTCCGTGGCCGACCGACCGGGCATCGCCACGACCATTTTCTCGGCGCTCAGCGAAGAGGGGGTGAATGTCGACATGATCGTCCAGAACATCTCGGACGAGGGGCGTACGGACATGACCTTTTCCTGTCCCACCGATCAGGTGGCCCGCGCCGAAAAAGCGCTGCTGGCGATCAAGGAAAAGGGCGAGCTGAACTATGCCGAACTGGTTGCAGATACTGATGTCTGCAAGGTCTCGGTTGTGGGTATCGGGATGCGCTCGCAATCGGGCGTGGCGGCCAAGATGTTCAAGGTGCTCTCGGATGAGGGGATCAACATCAAGGTCATTACAACCTCCGAGATCAAAATTTCCGTGCTTGTCGACAGGAAATACATGGAACTTGCTGTTCAGGCACTGCATGATGCCTTTGAACTGGACAAGGCGGCCTGAGCTTATCGGCCAAAGGTATCGCCTGACACACTAAATCGGTTGGGCCATGGCGGACGGCACGGAAACAGAATCCCGCAAGCTGCTGCGGCGGTTGCGCGAAGAAATGGCGAGCGAAGCCGCCGGTCAGGAACGTCTTGACCGGATCACGCACCTGATTGCCGACAGTATCAGGGCCGAGGTGTGTTCCATCTACCTGTTTCGCGATGAAGACACGCTGGAACTTTGCGCGACCGAGGGGCTGTCTCCGGAAGCGGTCCATAAAACCCGGATGCGCATGGGCGAAGGTCTTGTGGGGCGGGTCGCCAAGTTCGGCAAGGTCGTCAACACCGCCGACGCGCCGTCGGCCAAGGGCTTCCGCTATATGCCGGAAACCGGCGAGGAACGATATTCCTCGTTCCTTGGTGTGCCGGTTCAGCGCCTTGGGGAAAAGCTGGGCGTTCTGGTCGTCCAGTCCCGCGAGGCGCGCGAGTTTTCCGCCGATGAGGTCTATGCGCTGGAAGTGGTGGCCATGGTGCTGGCCGAAATGGCCGAGCTTGGCGCTTTTGTCGGCGAAGGCGCGGCCCTGTCACCCCTGCACCAGCAATCGGTTCTGCTGCGCGGCGGCCCGGCGCAGGAAGGGTCTGCCGAAGGGCATGTCTGGCTGCACGAACCCCGCGTGGTGGTTACCAACCCCATTGCCGAAGACCCGCACAAAGAGCGCGAACGTCTGGTCGAGGCGGTGGAGGAATTGCGCGTCGGCGTCGACAAGATGCTCGAAATTTCGCAGGGCGGCGACAAGGAACAGCTGAAGGTTCTGGAGGCTTACCGTATGTTCGCCAATTCCAAAGGCTGGATGCGGCGGATGGAGGAAGACATAGCCCTGGGTCTCAGCGCCGAAGCCGCGGTGGAAAAAGAACAATCTCAGGCCCGGGCGCGCATGGGGCAGGTCACCGATCCGTACTTGCGTGAACGTCTTGCGGATCTGGACGATCTCAGCAATCGCCTGCTGCGCATCCTGACCGGGCAAGGCAAGACGGACAGTGCTGATCTGCCACCCGATCCGATCCTGATCGCGCGCAATATCGGCCCTGGCGACTTGCTGGAATACGGACGGGCGCTGAAGGGGATCGTACTTGAAGAAGGCTCTGTCGGCAGTCATGCCACGATTGTTGCGCGGGCGCTTGCGATTCCTTTGGTCGTGCATGTGGGCCGGATCACCACCGAGGCCCTGAACGGAGATCACATTCTGGTGGATGGTGATCAGGGCGTTGTGCATCTGCGCCCGGAAGACAGCGTGGTCAGTGCCTTCCGCGACAAGATCGCGATGCAGGCAAAGGCGCAGGAACGTTATGCGTCGATCCGCGAAACACCCTGCGTCACGCGCGATGGCTCGCGTATCAACCTGGTGATGAATGCAGGTCTGATGGCCGACCTGCCATCGCTTGGCACCTCGGGCGCCGAGGGCGTTGGCCTGTTCCGCACTGAATTGCAATTCCTGATCCGCAACCAGATGCCGAAACGGTCGGAACTGGTCAGCCAGTATCAGCGCGTTCTGGACGCGGCTGGTGGCAAAAGGGTGGTGTTCCGGACACTCGATATCGGGTCGGACAAGGTTCTGCCCTATATGAAGCACGTGGCGGAACCAAACCCGGCGCTGGGCTGGCGCGCCATTCGGGTCGGTCTGGACAAGCGCGGCGTCATGCGGATGCAGTTGCAGGCCCTGCTGCGCGCCGCCAATGGTCGACCGCTGACCATCATGTTCCCATTTGTCGCGCAGGCCGAGGAATATCGCGAAGCCCGCTGGGAAGTGAACAAAACCATCGAGCGGGAAAAACGATTGGGTCATGTGCTGCCCGAGATGCTTGAAGTTGGCGCGATGCTGGAAACGCCGTCGCTGGCCTTTGCGCCGCAGAAGTTCTTTGACGAAGTGGACTTCATTTCGATAGGCGGGAACGATCTAAAGCAGTTCTTCTTTGCTGCTGACCGTGAGAACGAACTGGTCCGGCGCCGCTATGACACGCTGAATGTCAGCTTCCTGAGCCTGATGGAACGCATCGTCGAACGCTGCGATATCTCGGACACGCCGCTCAGCTTCTGTGGTGAAGATGCAGGCCGCCCGGTAGAGGCCTTGTGCCTTGCGGCGATGGGGATACGGACGCTGTCGATGCGGCCTGCCTCGATCGGCCCAGTCAAAAGCCTGCTGTTGCGGTCCAATCTGACGGAGGTTCGCAAAATCATCGCTGACGCGCGCCACCGCGGAGAGCAATCGGTGCGTCCTGCGGTCATGGACTGGCTGCGCCATCAGACCTGATGCGCTAAACGGCACGGTTTCTTCAAACTGTGCTTGATTTTTCATGGGCGGTTTTCTAATAGACATGCAATGTTAGCGATAACATGTCAGGTTTTGCGGGGTATCACGCCGTGCTAAGCTGATATCGGCAAATTCAGAAGGAGCCTGTGATGGTTTCACGCGTAATTCCGGTAGAGCCATTTGATCTGGTGCTTTTCGGTGCGACCGGCGATCTGGCGCAGCGTAAAATCCTGCCGGGCCTGTACCATCGCTTCGAGGTCGGGCAAATGCCCGACGGCGCGCGGATCATCGGTACGGCACGCTCTGATATCGACAATGACGGGTTTCGCGATCAGGTCCGCAAATCGATGGAACAGTTCGCGCCCGGTTTTTCCCGGGAAACATTGGATCGGTTTCTTGCCCATGTCGAATATGTGCCCGTGGATGCGCTGGGCGAGGCCGGGTGGTCCGACCTGAAAGAACGGATGCGCGAAGACGTCGTGCGGGCCTTTTATTTGTCCGTTGGTCCAAGCCTTTTTTCGGGTATCGCGCAGCGGCTGCATGACGCCGGTCTTGCGACACCGGACAGCCGCATTGTCGTCGAAAAACCATTTGGGCACGATCTTGCCTCGGCGAAGGCGCTGAACGAAGGCTTGCGTGCCTGTTTCGAAGAACATCAGATTTACCGGATCGACCATTATCTGGGCAAAGAGACCGTGCAGAACCTGATGGCGCTGCGCTTTGCAAACTCGCTGTTCGAACCGCTCTGGAATTCGACCCATATCGATCACGTGCAGATCACGGTGGCCGAGACCGTAAGCGTCGAAGGGCGCGGGGCCTATTACGATCAGTCCGGCGCGATGCGGGACATGGTCCAGAACCATCTGGTGCAGTTGCTGTGTCTGACCGCGATGGAGCCGCCGTCGAAATTCTCGCCCAACGCGGTGCGAGATGAAAAGGTCAAGGTGATCGAAGCGCTGGAGCCCGTCGCCCAATCCGACATCGCGCGCGGCCAGTACCGGGCCGAAAAGGGCGAGGGCGGTTATGTCGATCATGTCGGCAACCCCGCCAGCCGTACCGAAAGCTTCATTGCGCTCAAGGTTCATATCGGCAACTGGCGCTGGGCAGGTGTGCCGTTCTATCTGCGCACTGGCAAGCGCCTGCGGGCCCGCGAATCCGAAATTGCGGTGTTCTTTCGTGACCCACCGCATACGATTTTCCCCAATGTCGGCCCGCTGCACGGAAACGTATTGGTGATCCGGTTGCAACCTGATGAAGGCATCACCTTGCGCACCACGATAAAGGACCCGGGGCCGGGAGGCTTCCGGCTGTCGGACGTTGCGCTTGACATGAGCTTCGCCGATGCGCTTGGGGACGAAGCGCAAGCCCCCGACGCTTATGAGCGGCTGATCATGGATGTCATCCGTGGCGATCAGACATTGTTCATGCGCGGGGACGAGGCCGAGGCCGCCTGGGCCTGGGTCGATCCCATCATTCAGGGCTGGGAGCAGCGCGGAGACCGCCCATCCCGGTATGATCAGGGCAGTTCAGGCCCCGAAGAAGCATTGATGCTGATGCATCGCGATGGGCGTCGCTGGCGTCAGATCGGAGGGTAATCATGGTTCACTCAGTCATTTCCGATGTCACCAGACGGATCATCGACCGCAGCGCCGATCTGCGCGGCCCACATCTTGAACGGATGGAACAGGCCAGATCCAAAGGTCCTGCTCGTGCGCATCTGTCCTGTAGCGGTCAGGCCCACGCCTATGCGGGTGCAGGCGAAGATCAGCAATCGATGGCCACCGGTACCGCCGGCAATCTGGGCATCGTCACCGCCTATAATGACATGCTTTCGGCCCATCAGCCGTTCGAACGGTATCCCGCCCTGATCCGCGACGCGATCCGCGCCGCCGGAGGAACGGCACAGGTGGCAGGCGGTGTGCCAGCCATGTGTGACGGTGTCACCCAGGGCGAAGCAGGGATGGAGCTGTCGCTGTTCTCACGCGATGTGATCGCACTGGCGACCGGTGTGGCGCTCAGCCATAACACGTACGACGCGGCCGTGTTCCTCGGGGTTTGTGACAAGATTGTCCCCGGTCTGATCATCGGCGCGCAGGCCTTTGGCCATCTGCCAGCCGTGTTCCTGCCCGCAGGACCGATGACCAGCGGCTTGCCGAACGACGAAAAAGCCAAGGTCCGACAGAAATTCGCCGCCGGAGAGGTGGGCCGCGAAGAACTGATGGCGGCCGAAATGGCAGCCTATCACGGCCCCGGCACCTGTACCTTCTACGGCACCGCCAATACCAACCAGATGCTGATGGAGTTCATGGGCCTGCACCTGCCGGGCTCCAGCTTCGTCAACCCGAATACCCCGTTGCGCGATGCCCTGACCGAGGAAGGCGCGCGGCGTGCCCTGTCGCTCAGTGCGTTGGGCAACAGCTATACACCAGTTTATCAGGTTCTGGATGAACGCGCCTTCGTCAACGGCATCGTGGGCCTTATGGCGACCGGTGGGTCAACCAATCTTCTGATCCACCTGATCGCCATGGCGCGCGCCGGTGGCATCGTGCTGGACTGGCAGGATTTTTCAGACATATCCGCAGTCGTGCCGCTGGTCGCGCGAGTTTATCCCAACGGTCTGGCGGATGTGAACCATTACCATGCGGCCGGCGGCCTAGGGTACACGATCGGTACGCTGCTTGAAGATGGCCTGCTGCACCCTGACACGCTGACCGTCGCGGGGCAGGGGCTACACAACTATACCAAGGAACCCAAGCTGATTGATGGTGAGCTGATCTGGCAGGACGGCGCGGGTCACAGCCTGAACGAAAAGATCCTGCGCCCGGCCAAAGACCCGTTCCAACCCACAGGTGGCCTCTCGCGCCTGACAGGAAATCTGGGCACCGGGGTCATGAAAGTATCAGCCGTCGCGCCAGAACATCAGGTCGTCGAAGCCCCCGTGCGCGTGTTTCACGGTCAGGATGAAGTCAAAGCCGCATTCAAGGCCGGAGAGTTCACTGATGACGTCATCGTCGTGGTCCGCTTTCAGGGGCCAAAGGCCAATGGGATGCCTGAACTGCATTCGCTGACACCTATCCTGTCGATTTTGCAGGGCCGTGGACAGAAAGTGGCACTGGTCACAGATGGCCGCATGTCGGGTGCATCCGGCAAAGTACCCGCCGCCATCCATGTCTGCCCCGAGGCGCTGGACGGCGGGCCCATCGCCTGCCTGCAAGACGGTGACATCCTGCGTGTCGATGCGGTCAACGGCGAACTGGAAATCCTGACCAATGGGGTTTTGGACCGGTCCCCCGCCACCGCCGACCTTTCCGCCAACCAACACGGTGTAGGGCGCGATCTTTTCGCTGCGTTCCGGCAGAATGTCGGGTCCGCCGACACTGGCGCCAGCATATTCGGAGCATAAGAGATGTCCAAAACTCAACGCACCCGCGAAATCTGTGCCCTGGCGCCCATTGTTCCCGTGCTGGTCGTCGATGACGCCGCACAGGCCCGCCCTCTGGCCGAGGCGCTGGTCGCAGGTGGTTTGCCCGCGCTTGAAGTGACCTTGCGCACCCCGGCGGCGCTGGATGCAATCAAGGCCATGTCCGAAGTGCCCGGCGGCGTGGTCGGTGCAGGCACGCTGGTCACGCCCGATGATGTCCGGGCTGCCAAACAGGCCGGCGCGCTGTTCGGCGTTTCCCCCGGCGCCACGGATGCCCTGATCGCGGCGTGCGAAGCCGAAGACCTGCCGCTGCTGCCCGGAGCCGCCACGGCAAGTGAAGCGATGGCGTTGCTGGAAAAGGGCTATGATATGCTGAAATTCTTCCCGGCCGAAGCCTCAGGTGGTGCACCTGCGCTGAAGGCGATCGGCGCGCCGCTGCCACAGATCAGCTTCTGTCCTACGGGTGGTGTGTCCGCCTCCAACGCCCGCGACTACCTGTCATTGCCCAACGTGATCTGCGCCGGCGGCAGTTGGGTCGCGCCGAAGCAAATGGTCGAAAACGGCGACTGGGCCGGGATCGAAACACTTGCGCGCGAGGCATCGAAGCTGGCGGATTGACGCTGCGCGACCCCTCGGTAATGTGGGTGTCAATTCATACAGGTTGACCCCATGACACAGACAGTTTCCCTTTCCCAGGGGCGGGCATATTTGGCCATTCCGGGCCCTTCGGTCATGCCGGACGCGGTTTTGCAAGCCATGCACCGCCCGTCGCCCAACATCTATGATGGCGAACTCATTGATATGATGCCCGGCCTGACGCGCGATCTGTGCCGGGTTGCCGGTACAAAGCACAACGTCGCCATCTATATCGCCAATGGCCACGGCACGTGGGAGGCGGCGCTGTCCAACGTGATCGCCCCCGGCGAAACCGTTCTGGCCCCGGCCTCGGGCAGGTTCACCCATGGCTGGGCCGAAATGGCTGAAGGGATCGGGGCAAAGGTCCAATTGATCGATTTCGGCACCTCTTCAGCCTGGGATTTCGACCGGATCGCAGATGCGTTGCGTGCGGATCAAAGTCACCAGATCAAGGCGGTTCTGGCGGTGCACGTGGATACATCCAGTTCGATCCGGAACGACGTCCCGGCGCTGCGCAGGCTTCTGGACGACTTGCAGCACCCGGCGCTGTTGATGGCAGACTGCATTGCTTCGCTGGGCTGTGACAGGTTCGAGATGGATGGCTGGGGCGTGGATGTCACAGTTGCCGCTTGCCAAAAAGGCCTGATGACCCCGGCGGGCATCGGCTTTGTTTTCTTCAACCAGAAAGCACAAGCCAAACGGGCCACCATGCCGCGCGTTTCGCAGTATTGGGACTGGCAGCCGCGCGCTAACCCGGACCTGTTCTATCAGTATTTCAACGGCACCGCACCCACACACCACCTCTACGGCCTGCGCGCCGCGCTTGATCTGATCCATGCAGAGGGGATCGAACAGGTCTGGGCCCGCCATGAGCGCCTGGCCAATGCCATCTGGGCGGCCTGTGAGACCTGGGCCGAAGGCGGCATGTTGCACCTGAACGTTGCCGACCGTGCCTTTCGCAGCCACGCCGTCACGGCCTTGCGATTGACGGAAGGTCGCGGTACGGCCCTGCGTACGTTCACCGAAACCCGGTTGGGCCTGACACTGGGCATCGGCCTTGGGATGGAGGATTATGACAGCTGTTTCCGTCTCGGCCACATGGGGCATATCAACGGGCAGATGGTCATGGCGATTCTGGGCGGTGTGGAAACGGGCATGGCTGCACTTGACATATCGCGTGGCAAGGGGGCCCTCGAAGCCGCCGCCGCCGTGCTGGCGGCCTGACACCCTACGGGCGTCTCCGCAGTATCCGCCTCTTCATCTGGCCAAAAATATCCTCGGGGGGAATCGCGCCCTGGCGCGATGGGGGGCAGACAGCCCCCCTTTGCCGTCCTACTGGGCGCAAAGGGATCAATCAACGCACCCGCGCGACCGCGAGCGCCTTGGGCAACGCGGCGGCAAACGCGTCCAGATCAGACGCCGGACAACAGCTTACCCGAATGCACCTGTTCTGCGGTGCCGCGAACGGCATTCGGACAAAAAACCCCTGCGCCACCAGGGCGTCCAGCACGGCCTTGGCAAAATCCCCATCGCGCCCGCAGTCAATCGCCACGAAATTGGTGGCCGACGGCAGGGCCGCCAATCCATTTTCCCGGGCAATCGTACCGATCCGCGCGCGCGCCTCTGCGATCTGCGCCTGAACATGCTCCAGCCACGCGCCATCCTGTAAAGCCGCCAAAGCACCGGCCTGCGCGGCGCGGTTCATACCGAAATGGTTGCGCACCTTGTTGAAGGCCGCGATCAGATCTGGCGTGCCCATGGCATAGCCAACCCGCGCACCCGCCATGCCATAGACCTTCGAAAAGGTCCGCATCCGGATCACGCGCGGATCACCTGCACTCACAGGTGCCGCCGTCCCCTCGGGTGCACATTCCACATAGGCCTCATCCAGAACCAGCAGGCAGCCATCAGGCAAGGCATCCATGGCGGCCACGATGTCCGCGCCGGAATGCCAGCTGCCCATCGGATTGTCCGGATTGGCCAGATAGACCAGCTTGGCACCAACCTCAGCCGCCTTGGCAAACAGGGCCGAGGGGTCCTCGTGATCACCTGAATACGGCACTTTGTGAAGAATGCCGCCGAACCCGGCCACATGATAGTTGAAGGTCGGATAGGCCCCGTCCGAGGTGACAACCGCATCTCCGGGCCCGACGATCAGCCGCACCAGATAGCCCAGCAGCCCGTCAATACCTTCGCCCACGACGATATTTTCCGGCGATACGCCGTGATGGTCGGCCAAAGCATGGCGCAGGTCATGGTTTTCGGGGTCGCCGTACATCCAAATCTCTGACGCGGCTTGCGCCATGGCCTGGGTCGCGCGGGGCGAGGGGCCGAAAATGCTCTCATTGGCACCCAGTCGGGCCACAAAGGACGCGCCGCGCTGGCGCTCTTGCGTTTCCGGGCCGACAAAGGGCACGGTGGCGGGCAGGGATTGGGCAAGCGGGGTGTATCGAGGTCCGGTCATGACCGCAGATAACCCCAAGCCCGATCAATGAGCAAGCGCGCACAGGCGTTGGGCGTGCTCGAAAAGAAGTATGAATAAAGGAGCGCAGATGCGCATTCTCTCGATCGTTATTCTCTTGGGGCTCGCCTATCTTCTGATCTGGCCGGTCCCGGTAAAACCCGTCGCCGTCGAAATGCCGGAAGATGCCGGGTTTGTCGGGGATTTCGTTGAAAACACGGCACTGGATGCGGCGCAGTTGATCCGCCTGCCGGGTCAAGAGATCGGGCCCGAAGACATCGCCGTCATGCCAGATGGCACGATCTACACAACCGGCCTGTCAGGTACCCTTTACCGCATCGACGGGGCGGAACCGGTCGAGGTTGACCAACTTGGCGGGCGTCCGCTGGGCCTCAAGGCCGGGCCGGATGGCGCGCTTTACATCGCTGACAGCTATCGGGGCGTGATGCGTTGGACCGGTCCGGGCACATTGGACACGCTGGTAGGTGACATCAACGGCGCACCAGTGATCTACGCCAACCAGTTGGATGTGGCGCGGGATGGCACGATCTACTTCTCGAATTCATCTGACCGCTTCGATCCTGAAACCATGGGCGGGACCAAACCGACCTCTGTCCTCACCATCTGGGAACAGTCCGATACGGGTTACGTCGCGCGTCGCACACCCGACGGCCGCACCGAGAAAATCGCCGAAGGCTTTGTCTATACCAACGGTGTCGCGCTTTCACCTGACGAGGATTTTCTGCTGATCGCGGAAACTGGTCGCGCGCGCGTGCACAAGCTGTGGCTGACCGGACCAAATGCAGGGCGGCAAGAGATCCTGCTGGAAAACCTGCCCGGCTATCCCGACAACCTCGAGGCTCAGGACGACGGCACCTATTGGATGGCCTTCGCCAGCCCGCGTGTCCCGTCCGAGGCACTGATGCCGTACCCGTTCCTGCGCAAGGTGATCTGGCGGTTGGGTCCGGCAGTGCGCCCTGCGCCGATCCATCGCGGCATGATGGTGCAGTTCGATGGCGACGGAACGATCCTGCGCACGCTACAGGACCCGCAAGGCCGCTTGGGCATCACGACCGGCGGAAAGATCGCAGGCGATCAGTTCTATGTCATGACCCTCGACTCCCCGTGGTTCGGGCGAATGCCTGTCAGCGACATGCCCTGACGTCGCAGTGGTATTCCGCATTCTGTCCGGGCATGTTTGTCACGATTGAATTACCGGAGGTCCTCCATGTCACGCGTATCCGTTGCCTATCAAGACCACGTTGCCCATGTCACTCTGACCCGAGGCGACAAGATGAATGCGCTGGATGATGCAATGATCAAGGCGCTTTTGTCCGCCGGGCAAGAGGTCGCCGCGTCGGACGCCCGTGCCGTGGTCCTGTCCGGCGAAGGCAAAAGCTTTTGCGCCGGACTCGACATGGCAAGCTTTGCTAAGATGGCCCATATGGACCCCACGGAATGGCTGATGACCCGCAGCCATGAAGACGCCAACGAGATGCAGGAGCTGGCGCTGATCTGGCGTCGCGTACCGGTTCCGGTGATCTGCGCAATTCAGGGCGTGGCTTATGGCGGTGGCCTGCAAATCGCGCTGGGCGCGGATATCCGTATCGCGCATCCCGAAGCGAAACTGGCCGTTATGGAGATGAAATGGGGCATCATCCCCGACATGGGCGGCATGGTTCTGCTGCCTCGGCTGGTCCGGTCGGACGTACTGCGGCTGCTGACCTACACGGCCCGCCCGATCGGTGCGCCGCAGGCAGCGGAGTGGGGCCTTGTGACGCAATTGTCCGACGATCCGTTGACCGAAGCGTTGGCCATTGCCGAAAACATCGCGGGTCAAAGTCCTTCGGCCATCCGTGCTGCCAAGCGTCTGATCGAGGTCGCTGAAACTCAGCCCCGCGCAGACGTTCTGATGGCGGAATCCGCTGAGCAGGTGGAACTGATAGGCAAACCCGACCAGATGGAAGTTGTCATGGCGCAGATGCAGGGCCGCAAGCCCGTGTTCAAATGATCACCGCATGAAGGCCCGCCGTGCGTCGCGGGCCATGTTGTAGCGCATTTCCAGGTCGGCGATACGGGCCATTGCGGCCTTGCGCTCGGCGGGGTCCGTCAGGGTCGCATAGTCCTGCCGCGCTGTGTCGAGCTGCTTTTTGATGTCGAATTCTTCCGGAAACACGCCTGCCTGTGCCATGATCCGATGGCCGGCGGCGGTGGCCGGATCGCTCAATGCCTCGGATGACCGGTCAGGCAGTGGTTGGCCTTCGCCCTCGAGGCCCTGCAACTGACCCTCGGCCTGGGCTTTCTTGATCTGGCGCTCGACCAGTTTTCCCAACGCTCCAAACATGGCCTCTTCATACTTGCTTTGAAGTGCGGTTTGAACCCGTTTACCGAAAGCGTTGTTTCACAAGATAGGCCATCCCGCCTGCCAGCAAGCCCCAGACCGCCGCACCAAGCCCGAACGCGGTGATCCCTGATGCAGTGATGGCAAAGGTCAGGATGGCCGCTTCGCGCTCGGCCGGAACTTCCAGCGCGGCGGATGTGGCATTGGCCATCACCCCGATCAGCGCAACACCGGTCAGCGTACCCATCAACAGTGGATCGGCATGAATGGCGAACCCGGTAATCGCCACGGCGAACACCCCGAACAGGCAATAGAACAATCCACCCATCACGGCAGACCAATAGCGTTGCGCGGGGTCGGGGTGGCTGTCCTCGTTCGCGCACATCGCAGCGGTGATCGCCGCAAGGCAGGTGGCGGGGGCACCGAACGGAGAGGACAAGATGCTGGAAATGCCCACGGACGAGAACAGTTTGCCGGTCTGCGGCGCATAGCCAAAGCTGCGGATCACTGCGATGCCGGGGATGTTCTGGGTCGCCATCGTGACGATGAACAGCGGCACGGCAATCCCGATGACCGAAGCCACAGAGAAGCTGGGCGTGGTCCAGACCGGAGCCGCGACCCATTGCGTCGGCGTCAGCGACGCGTCCCCAGCGTTCAGAACGACGACGGCTGCCGCTGCCACGACCGCAGCCGGAACGGCAAACAGGCGGTTGATCCGGCCAGCGATGAACCATGTCAGAATTACCGGCAAGGCTTGCCATGGCAGGTCAACCGCTGCCTGAAAGGGCAATATGCAAAGCGGCAGCAACACGCCCCCCAACATGGCCTGCGCCAGGGTCGTCGGTATCGCCGCAGCCATTCGCCCCAATGGTCGCCACAGCCCTGCCAACACGGTCAAAGCCCCCGCACAAAGGAACGCGCCTGTCGCTTCGGCAAACCCCAGTGCAGGTGTGGCGGAAACCGCCAGCAGGGCCGCACCCGGCGTGGACCAGGCCACGCTGATCGGCTGCCGGTACCACAGGCTCAGCACGATGGCGGTCAGGCCCATGGCGATCGCCGCCATCATCAATCCGGACGCCGCCTGCGCCGGGGACGCGCCCATCGCCGCCAACCCCTGCAAGACGATCGGGAAAGAGCTGAAAAAACCGACGATTGCCACAACCAGCCCGGTCGAGACTGTCTGGAACGGTGGGGCTTTGTGCGTCATGACGGCCTCGGAGAAATGTGTTCGCTGATTGCTAACAAGCAGGGGCAGGGTCGGGCAAGGCCCGAGCGTGCAAAAGAAAACCCCGCCGTTGTGGCCGCGGCGGGGTTCCGGATTTGAGTATTTGTGAAAAGATGAAGATCAGGCGATTTCGGTCAGTCGGGCCAGCGCCTCGTTCAGTTTCGCCTCTTCCTCTTCGCGGGCGGCGAGGTTGGCTTTGGCCTCTTCCACGACCTCTGCGGGGGCCGAGGTCACGAATTTCGGGTTGTTCAGACGACCGCGCAGGCCACCAAGTTCCTTGGCCAGCTTGCCCTTGGCCTTTTCCAGCCGTTCCTTTTCCGCGCCGATGTCGATGATATCCGCCAGCGGCAGGCCAAAGGACGCTCCGGGCGCCGCGATCGAGATCGTGCCCTTGGGCAGCGTGTCGGCCTTGGTCAGGCTTTCGATCCGGGCCAGTCGCTTGATCAGCGCCTCGTTCCGGTCCCAGGCGGCCTGGCCGTGGGCGTCGATCTCGGTCACCAGCATCGGCACGTACAAACCGGCCGGAACGCGCATCTGGGCGCGGGCCGAACGGGTGTTCTCGATCACCGAGATCACCCAGTTCATTTCGCGATCCGCGTCGGCTTCGACCAGTTCGGCGGCGGCATAGGTCGGCCAGTCGGCATGCACCAGCATCTTGGCACGGGTGCCGGTCAGGCCCCACAGTTCCTCGGTGATGAAGGGCATGATTGGGTGCAGCAGGACTAGGCACTGATCCAGAACCCAGCGCATGGTGGCGCGGGTTTCAGCCTGGGCCTCGGCGTCATCGCCTTGCAGCAGAGGTTTGGACAGTTCCACATACCAGTCACAGACCTTGCCCCAGATAAAGGCATAAAGCCCGTTCGCCGCGTCGTTGAAGCGGTAGCTGTCCAGCGCCGCGTCGACCTCTTCGCGCACCCGGGCGGTTTCGCCGATGATCCAGCGGTTCACGGCGGCCTTGGGTTTCAGATCGGCAACGTCCAGCTGCGGGACGGCATCGGTGAAAACCTCGTTCATCTCGGCAAAACGGACGGCGTTCCACAGTTTGGTGCCAAAGTTGCGATAACCGGTGATGCGTTCGCGGGACAGTTTCAGCACGCCGCCAATCGCCGCCATCGACGCGTTGGTGAAGCGCAGCGCGTCGGCGCCGAATTCGTCCACAATCTCCAGCGGGTCGATGACGTTGCCGGTGGTCTTGGACATTTTTTTGCCCTTCTCGTCGCGGACGAGCTGGTGCAGATAGACGGTGTGGAACGGGATCTGATCGACCACGGCCAGCTGCATCATCATCATCCGGGCGACCCAGAAGAACAGGATGTCGAAACCGGTGATCAGGACATCGGTGGGGAAGTAGCGCTGCAACTCATCGGTCTGTTCGGGCCAGCCTAGCGTGCCGATGGGCCACAGGCCGGAGGAAAACCACGTGTCCAGCACGTCAGGGTCGCGCCACACCGGGTAAACCAGCTTGGTCGGATCCTGTTCAACGGCGTACTGCGCCAGGCTTTCGGCGAACCGATGGATCGCCTCCTGCTTGTCGGCGACTTCGATCACGGTCGCGTGGCTCAGAGGGCTGGGAATGTCCGCATTGTCGTCCAGGAACTTTTCGGTAACGGCCTCGAAGCTCGCGGCACATTCCATGACATTGCCACGGTGCAGCATGCCACCTTCGTTCAGCAAACGACCCAATTCAACCAGATCAAGGTCGCCATCGTTCTCGTCGTCAATGAAGTCTTCTGCGGACAAGTCGAGACCATACCAAACCGGAATCTGATGTCCCCACCACAGTTGGCGGCTGATGCACCAGGGTTCGATATTTTCAAGCCAGTGGTAATAGGTCTTCTCGCCCGACTCGGGGATGATCTTGACCGTGCCGTCCTTGACCGCGTCCAGCGCGGGGCCGACGACCTTGGCGGCATCGACGAACCACTGATCGGTGAACATCGGCTCGATCACCACCTTCGACCGGTCGCCGAAGGGCTGCATGATCGGTTTGCTTTCGACCAGCGGCACCAGCGTGTCGGCGCCTTCCTGATCCGGCTTCAAAGCGGTTGATCCCAGGCGCGGATCATCCGCGCGGGTCATCACGGCCAGACCATCAGCGGTGATCTCTTCCACCACCTTGGCCCGCGCTTCGAACCGGTCGAGGCCACGCAGATGATCCGGCACCAGATTGATCGCGTCGATTTCGTTCTCGGTGAACGCGCGCCCACGCGCATAGTCCTGCGCCTTCCCTGCCTCTTCGGCATAAGGGGCCCCATCGGCCCGCATCGCGCCCTTGGTGTCCATCAGGCGGTACATCGGAATACCGCCGCGCTTGGCGACCATGTTGTCGTTGAAGTCATGTGCGCCGGTGATCTTCACCGCGCCCGAGCCGAAATTCGGGTCAGGGTAGTCATCGGTGATGATGGGGATCTGGCGGCGATGCTCTTTCGGACCAACTGGGATTTCGCACAGCTTGCCGACGATCGGCGCATAGCGTTCGTCCGAGGGGTGCACCGCAACCGCGCCGTCGCCCAGCATGGTCTCGGGGCGGGTCGTGGCGATCGAAATATAATCCCGCTCTTCGCGGAAGATCACATTCCCATCTTCATCTTTTTCCAAATACTCATATGTCTCACCGCCCGCCAAAGGGTACTTGAAGTGCCACATATGGCCGGCGACCTCGATATTCTCGACCTCGAGGTCCGAAATCGCGGTTTCGAAATGCGGATCCCAGTTGACTAGCCGCTTGCCGCGGTAGATCAGGCCCTTGTCGTACATGTCGACAAAAACCTTGATGACCGCGTCGTGGAAGTTGGGGCTGTTTTCATGGCCCGTGCGCGGGTCGCCCGCCGCGCCGGCCATGGTGAAGGCGTTGCGCGACCAGTCGCATGAAGAGCCGAGGCGTTTCAGCTGCTCGATGATGGTGCCGCCGTATTCACCCTTCCATTCCCAGACTTTCTCCAGAAACTTTTCGCGGCCCAATTCGTTGCGGCTGGGTTGTTGGGTGGCGGCCAGCATCTTTTCGACCTGCATCTGGGTTGCGATGCCGGCGTGATCCTGCCCGGGCTGCCACAACGTGTCAAAGCCACGCATCCGGTGCCAGCGGATCAGAATGTCCTGTAGAGTGTTGTTGAACGCATGGCCCACATGGAGCGCACCGGTCA